>JBCCFK010000008.1:0-37364 GCA_039029775.1 Actinomycetota bacterium
ATCCCGACGCTCATCGTCTTCAAGGACGGCGCACCGGCGAAGCGCATCGTCGGCGCCAAGGGCAAGGCCGCACTGCTCCAGGATCTCGAAGAGTTCCTGTAGAGCGCACTCGCCGCGAGGCGAGCGACAACGACCGTAGGACCCCCGCCCCGGCGGGGGTCTTTCGCGTTCGTCGGGGGATGGCTCCCGATGCCGCTCTGGTAGCGTGACAGTCCCGGTGCGTCACCGTCGCTGCGCCATCCCGTCAGCATCTCGATCGAGCCGAGACCGGCCGATCGTCGACAGGAGTGAATCGAGTCGGATGTCCATCGAAGGCCTCCCACTGAAACGAGGGGACCAGGGGCCCGCCGTCCGGGACCTGCACCAGCGACTCCTTCGCGCCGGCCACCTCTGCGACGGCGATGACTTCGGCGACGACACCGACGCGGCGGTGCGTGCCTTCCAACAGAGCCGCCGCCTCGAGGTCGACGGGATCGTCGGACGGCACACCTGGTCCGCGTTGGTGGAGGCCGCGCACCGGCTCGGCGATCGCCTGCTGTACCACAAGTCCTCTCCGATGTTGCGCGGCGACGACGTCGCAGAACTGCAGAAACGACTGGGGGCGTTGGGGTTCGACGCGGGCCGCGTCGACGGGATCTTCGGCCCGGACACCGCGGAGGCGCTGGAGGGTTTCCAGCGCAACGCCGGACTACCGACCGACGGGATCTTCGGCCCGGACTCGCTCGCCGCGATCGAACGGCTCGGCGGCCGCGCCGACGGCGCGAACGTGGCCGAGGTGCGCGAACACGAGCGGCTCCTCCGGACCGACTCCGCCCGGACCTGCAAGGTCATGTTGGGCGAGCTCGGTGGCCTCGGCGCGCTGACCGACACCTGCAGTCGCCACCTGGTGCACGCCGGCCTCAGCGTCGACTCGATCTCCCACCCCGACGAGTCCCAACACGCCCGAGTCGCCAACGCACTCGGCGTCGACCTCTATCTGGGGCTGATCGCCGCGGACGATCCGCGCTGCTCCGCATCGTTCTTCGCCACCGAGGGCTTCGAGTCGACGGCGGGCCGCCATCTGGCGACGCTCCTCAGCCGCCATCTCGGCACCGCGCTCTTCGAGACGGCCGAACCGATCGGGCAGCGCCTCCCCGTGTTGCGTGAGACTCGGATGCCCGCCGTCGTGCTGCGCGTCGGTCCGCCGGACACCCTGATGGCGATGACCTCGGACTTCGCCGCGACGATCGCCGACTGCGTCAGCCGCTGGGCGGCCGCACCCGCCGACGCTCTCGTCGACTGAACCCGCCGCGGTCCCAGAGTCCGCGGCAGGTCTGTGCGGGGCTCAGTCGTTCTGGGCTTCGAGCCAGCGCTCGGCCTCGAGTGCGGCCATGCAGCCGGAGCCGGCCGCGGTGATGGCCTGTCGCCAGATGTCGTCCTGCACGTCGCCGCACGCGAACACACCTTCGACGTTGGTGGCGGTCGAGTCCGGCGCGGTCGTCATGTAGCCGTTCTCCCGCAGTTCGATCTGGCCCTTGAACACGTCGGTGCTCGGCTTGTGACCGATCGCGATGAAGAGGCCGTCGACCGACATCTCGCGCTGCTCGCCGGTGACCGTGTCCTCGATCGTGATCCCGCTCAGCTTCTCGTCGCCGTGGATGCCGACGACCTGGCTGTTCCATGCGAACTCGATCTTCTCGTTGGCCATCGCCCGGTCCTGCATGATCTTCGACGCTCGCAACTCGTCGCGGCGATGGATGACGGTCACCTTGCTCGCGAAGCGCGTGAGGAAGCCGGCCTCCTCCATGGCGGAGTCGCCGCCGCCGACAACGGCGATCTCCTGGTCACGGAAGAAGAAGCCGTCGCAGGTCGCGCACGTCGACACGCCGTGGCCGACCAGTCGCGTCTCGTTCTCGAGCTCGAGCATCAGCGACTGCGCACCGGTGGCGATGATCACCGCATCGGCGGTGTGCGTCGGCTCGTCCGCGTTTGGGTCGTCGACCCAGATCTGGAACGGGCGCGAGGAGAAGTCCACCTTCGTCGCCTTCTTGGTGACGACCTCGGCGCCGAACCTCACCGCCTGCTCGCGCATCTTCATCATGAGCTCCGGGCCCATGACGCCTTCGGGGAAGCCGGGGAAGTTCTCCACGTCGGTGGTCAACATCAGCTGACCTCCGGGCTGGTCGCTGGTGGAGGACGGTTCGCCCTCGATGACCAACGGCTCGAGGTTGGCTCGGGCGGTGTAGACCGCCGCGGTCAACCCGGCGGGGCCGGAGCCGAGGATGATGACTTCGCGATGTTCGGACATGGGGGTGCCTCCGGTGCGGACACGGTGGAATGCCGAGGTCACAACCCCGGACGAAGCGATCGGATTCCCGGGCGCCGCAGCGCCGACAGGACCCTACCGGTGGGTCGTGGCCGTCGCGTGCCCGTGCCGCTCAGGCGCGAGCGGCACCGCGAGGTCGACGACTCCAGAGGAACAAGCCGAGTGCGGTGAAGGCGCCGCCGATGATCGCGTACACCCGCCAGATGTCGCCGGGGATGGCGTAGTCGAGCAGCCTGGTGAGGCCGATCAGCAGCAGCGGCATGGCGATGATCAGCAGGATCATGGCGACCAGCCCGTACACGATCGCACGGCTGATGCGGATCGCCGGGCCCGCGGTCTTCGAGCGGACGTTGTCGACGAGATCGACGACGCGGGTGGTCGCCTGCTGCGGCCAGTCGTCGGGGAGTCCTGGGATGCCGCCGGCGGCCGGCGTCTCGGTGGGTGACGCATCTGCCATGGCGGGGGACACTAGCGCGGCCCCCACGTCGATCACACGTCCGACGACCGGTCAGCCGCCGATGAGGTCGACCAGCACGGGGTTGCACGCCTCGTCGAAGACCGTGAGCTCGAGCACCGTGGCCCCGTCGACGGTCCGGTCGACCACGACGTACTCGACGAAGTCGTTGTCGAGGATCGTGGCGCCGGTCACCACGACCATCCCGTCGGGGTCGATCGCCGCCACGGCGTCGACGTCGATGCACGTGAGATCGTCGACGAAGTCCAGGTCGGTCTCGGCCTGTCGCGAACCGGCGGGCGGCGGCAGGATCTGCTGGACCAGCCCGTCGATGTCGGCCGCGAGCTCCACGTCGAGGCGGGGGAGGCGGAGCAGGTCGGCGCCGTCGTCGGCCGCCTCGTCGGCCGGGACCTCGGCGATCGCCGGCTCCTCGGCCGCTTCCGCCTCGCTCTCGAACTCTGCGAACGAATCGTCGTCCTCGATCGAGTCGGCCATGGCCTCTTCGGCGGCCTCTTCGGCGGGTTCGTCGGCGGGCTCGGCCGCCCCCGCACTCGCGACTTCGCCACGTGCCGCCGACTCCGCGACGCTCGCGCCGTCGTCGCTCGAGGCGGTCGTGCCCGCCGTCGCCGCGTCCTCGTCGTCGCTGCCGCTCTGCGAGATGGCGATCGGCACGGCGAACAACGCCACGACGACGGCCGCCGCCGCGGCCATCTGGGACGTGCTGAACCGACGCTTTCGACGCGTCTCGAGGGAGGTGACCTTCGGGGAGGTGGCCGACGCGTCCAGCGCCGCGGCGATGTGGGCTCGGCGGACGTCGGGCGAGGGAGGTGTCACCGGCTCCGACACCATCGACACGACCCGTCCCAGGATCTCGACGCGTTCCATGAGCTCGGGGTCCGCCTCCACGATGGCGCGTTCGGCCGGGGTGGCCTCGCCATCGAGGTAGGCGGCGACGAGCTCGTCGCGGTCGGAGGAGGGAGAGTCGGTCATGGTTGTCAGGTAGGACGTTCCGGAGGGTCGTGCTGGTTCCCGAGAAGTTGTTCGGCCAATCTTGCACGGCCGCGCGCGATACGGGAACGCACCGTGCCGGGCGGGATCTCGAGCGTCTCCGCGATCTCGGCGTAGTCCATTCCGAGCTGGTCCCGGAGCACGATCGGACCACGGAACTCCTCGGGGAGCTCCCGGAGTGCGTCATCGAGGACCAGGCGGTCGGTGACCTGCTCGGACACGGTCGGGTCGTCCCCGCGGGGCGCGTGGTCCTCGGTCTCGTGCTCGGGAAGGCCGGGGGTGGGTCGACGGCCGCGTCGGCGCAGCTCGTCCAGGCACGCATTGGTGGCGACGCGGTAGGACCACGTGGAGAACTTGGCTCGGCCGTCGAACTTCGGCAGCCCGCGCACGATCGCCATCAGCGCTTCCTGGGTGGCGTCGGCCGCGTCCGCGTCGTTGCCCGCGAGCCGTCGGCAGATCGCGTAGACGCGGTCGTAGTGCTGCTCGAGCAGAGTGTTGAGTGCCCCTCGATCACCCTGTTGCGCCGCCTCGACCAGAGCCGGGTCGTCGTCCGTCACCGTGATGGATCGAGCGTAGTTCGGGGCCCGCGGCGCACCCGGGCACCCCGGCCCGATCAGGACAGGCGAGCGGTCTGGGGTTCAGGAAACCGAGATCTCCGAGATCTCCATGCGAGCGCGGGGTGTCCCGGTGCCCAGGTCGGTGATCCAGAGCAGGATCGCGCTGCCGCGGACGCCGCGAAGGTCGAACGAGGCGCCGCCGACGATGTCGACCCGCGCGTCGAGCGGATCGCCCCAGTCCGCAAGGTCGTCCCCGGCATCGTCGCCGGCGAACACGCTTGCGGCCCAGCCCTCCGTCGACGACGCGATCGTGAGTTCCTGCAGCGTGACCTCGCCGTCGATTCGGATGACGACGCCGACCCCGTCCTTGAGGTTGCCGAACCTGCGATTGATGTAGCCCTCGGAGATCCAGGCCGTCGTCTCGTCGCCGTCCGCGGCCAGCGCGATCAGATCCGGGCGCTCCTCGCCGTCACCGAGCGGATCGAAGTCCTGGATCCCGACGACGGGCGGCCCCGACGGCTGGCTGGCGGGGAGGAGGGGCTCCGGTGTGGGTTGGGCGGCGGCCTCCTCCTCCTGGTCGCCGATCGGTTCTGGCTCGTCGACCGTCGACGCCGGTGTCTCCGTGACGGGTTCGTCGACGGCGGCCGGTTCGTCGTCGCCGGTGAGGCGGTCGGTCAGCCGGTCGTAGAAGTCGCGTCCGGCGCCCGTGCCGAGGATCAACCCGAGGCCCAGTGCCAGTGCGCCGAGCACGAGCAGCGACACCAGGATCCCCCCGGAGCCGCGTCGTTGCCGGGGTTCGCTGTCGCGCGCGTCCGGACGTTCCGCGACCGCGGTCTGCTCGGGCTCGGCGACGATCGGCACCGGTCCGGTCGTCGTGGGGTCCACCACCGGTGGCGGAGGGACCAGGGGTTCGTCGGGTGCCGGTTCCTGTGCCGCGACCAACAGGGCCTCGCGCAACGCGGTGGCCGTCGGGTACCGACGCTCGCGGTCGCGCGCCATCGCCGTGAGGACGACTCGTTCCACCGCAGTCGGGATCGAGGGGTCGATCGATCGCGGCGGCGGCGGGTCGACGCGAAGGCGTGCGAGCGCGGTCGCCGATGCGGTCTCCTCCGCGAACGGTGGCTCGCCGGTCAGCGCCTCGAACAGCACCACCCCCAGGCTGTACACATCGGCCCGTTCGTCGACCGGTTGCCCCTCGACCTGCTCGGGAGCGAGGTACTTGGCCGTGCCGAGCATGGTGCCGTCACTGGTGCGATCGCCCGCCTCGAGCGCCTTCGCGATGCCGAAGTCGGTGACCTTCGTCCGACGGTCCGGGCACAACATGATGTTGCCGGGCTTGATGTCCCGGTGGACGATGCGCGCGGCATGAGCGGCCTCGAGCGCGTCGGCGACCTGCACCGTCAGATCGGTGGCATCGGTGAGCGAGAGGGGACCGTGGTCGTCCAGGTACTGCCGCAGCGTCAGCCCGTCGATGAGCTCCATCACGATCGCTTCGACGCCGTCCTCGCTGGCGGTGTCGAAGATGGCCACGATCGACGGATGACTCAGGCGAGCGGCCGCTTTGGCCTCGTCGCGGAAGCGATCGAGGATGTCGGCGTCGGCGGCGAGATTGGGATGGAGGATCTTGACGGCGACGCGGCGCCCGAGGACGGTGTCGTCGGCCTCCCAGACCTGGGCCATGCCGCCGGACGCCACGATCTCGCGCAGGACGTAGCGTCCTGCGATCTCGTGGCCGGCCTCGACCACAGCGGAAGCCCGCGACTCCGACACGAGCCAACGGTAATCCGGCCGGAACGGGTCAAGCGGTCAGCCGTGTGTCGGCCCGAGCGAAGGCCCGGCGGCCGCGTCCTCAGGGACGAGGCGCTCCGGTCAGGAAGAGGTCAGGAAGCACACGCCCAGTACTCGAGGGCCGCCGTGGCTGCCGATCACGGCGCCGAGCTCGGAGACGCGGATCTGATCGCGAGGGATGAACTCGGTGAGCGACTCGACGAAGTCGTCGGCGTCGGGGGCCTGGCCGTGGATGACGGCGAGCTCGGAGATGTCGCCGGCGTCCTCGACGACGGAGCGGAGCCACGCGGCCGCCTTCTTGCGGGTCCGCTGGCGGCCGGCCTCCTCGACCTCGCCCGAGGAGAGATCGAGGCATGGTTTGATCGACAGCATCGTGCCGAGCATCGCCTGGGCACCGCCGATGCGACCGCCCTTCTTCAGGTTGTCGAGGGTGTCGAGCACACCGAAGACCCGAGTCCTGGGCTGCATCTCCTCGACCAGCGCCACGATCGCGTCCGCGTCGGCGCCGCCTCGAGCGGCCGTTGCCGCCGCGATGACCATCGTGCCCAGCCCGGCGGTGATGCTCTTCGAGTCGACGCACTCGACCCGGATGTCGTCGCCGACCGCCTTCGCCGCGGCCTGCGCAGCCTGGCCGGTCGCCGACAGCGCCAGCGACAGGTTGATGCACACGATGGCGTCGGCGCCTTCGGACGCCAGCTTGCGAAAGGCCTGCTCGAACGCGCCCGGCGACGGCGCCGCGGTCTCGGGGAGCGCGTCCAGCGCGTCCATCTTCTCGTAGAAGTCCGCGACGCTCAGATCCTGGCGGTCGGTGTACTCCTCTTCGCCGAAGCGGATGGAGAGCGGGACCACCTCGATACCGAGCTCGGAGGCTTCGGCGTCGCTCAGGTCGCTGGCAGAGTCGGTGACAATACGTACAGGCACCCGGCGATTGTACGAGAGTCCGCCCGCGCTCCGGGAGTTCAGGTGTCAGCCTCCAGCTGGAGGATCGCGAGCCCGTCCTCCTCCGGTTCGAAGCCGTGCCTCGCGTACAGCGCCAGCGCTCGTTCGTTGTCGTCCTGGGTGTTCACGAACGCCTCCTCGGCCCCCCGCCACCGCATCCACCGGAGCGCATCGAGAAGCAGCGCCGATCCGAGGCCCCGGCCGGCGGCGTCGGGATGGACGGCGAGTCGCTGCAGGTAGGCGCGACTTCGTGCGACGCCCGACAGGGCGTAGCCCATCGGCGGTTGTGCCGTGTCGACGCGGAGAATGCGGTGCGGCGTGGCGTCGAGGGCCTCTCTCAATGCGGTCTGGTCGAACCGCCAGAATTCGTCGAAGGCGGCGGCATCGATGCGAAGGATCTCGTCGTGTCGTCGGCGGCGCCACCGTCGTACCCGCAGCTCGGCGCGGGGCACGGGGTGATCCAGCGGGCGACGGAGCAACGTGAGGCTGCGCACCTTCGTGAACCCGAACGCGAGGAACGCGTCCTGCTCGTCGACGGTGAGGGCCGCGGTGACGATGCGCCCGAAGCCGTCGGCCTGGAGCCGGTTGACGATCTCGGCGACGGCGCCCCGGTCGAGGTGCTGGTCGACGAAGGTCGCGACCGTGGCCACCTCCGGGTCGTTGCGCCACGGCCCGACCCGCACCGTGCGACCGCGAGCAACCGTCATGTTCCTCACGGTCGTCGGATCCGGAACGGTTGCGTCACCGGCAGCGATGCTATCGATCGGTCGGATGCCGCGGGTTTGGCCTCGGCCACCGGTGACGAACGGCGTACGCTCGCTTGCGTGTCGTTGCTGTTGATCACCCACGAACGTTGTCTCGACCACGTGGCCGGTCGGGAGCACCCCGAGCGCCCGGATCGGCTCCGGGCCGCCTGGGTGGGGATCGACGCGTTGCACCTCGACAGCGACCTGGTCCGGCGCGAGGCACTGCCGGTCGAGTCCGACGCCGTGCTGCGCGTCCACACGCGAGACCACGTGTCCACCCTCGAGGCGGTCGATCGGGCCGGCGGGGGACAGCTCGACCCGGACACGCGTATGAGCGAGCGGACCCTGGAGGCCGCCCGCCTCGCGGCGGGCGCGGGACTGCAGGCGATCGCCGCCCTCGACGCCGGTGAGGTCGACACCGCGTTCTGTGCCGTTCGCCCTCCGGGCCACCACGCCACACCGACGCAGTCGATGGGCTTCTGCTTCCTCAACAACGTCGCGGTCGCGGCCGCAGCTCTGGCCGACCGGGGGGAGCGCGTGCTCGTCCTCGACTACGACGCGCATCACGGCAACGGCACGCAGGACATCTTCTACGACGACCCCCGAGTGCTGTTCGTCTCCCTCCACCAGATGCCGCTGTACCCCGGGACCGGCCACCTCGACGAGCGCGGCTCCGGCGACGCGGTCGGCACCACCGTCAACGTCCCGATGCCTCCCGGTGCGACCGGCGATCACTACCGGCGTGCGTGGGACGAGGTCATCGCGCCCGTCGTCGACGCGTTCGAACCGACCTGGCTGCTCATCTCGGCGGGCTTCGACGGTCACCGGGCCGATCCGCTGACCCAGCTCGGACTGACGTCCGCCGATCTGGCGGACCTCACCCTGGCGGCGCTCGAGGTGGTGCCCGCCGGTCGGCGGGTCGTGTTCCTCGAGGGCGGCTACGACCTCGAGGCGATCCGCGACAGCACCCACTCGGTGCTCGGTGCCCTGGTCGGTGAGCGGATCCACTTGGAGTCACCGACCTCGGGTGGCCCGGGTGCGGAGGCCGTCGCCGCGGCGGCCCGCACGCATGCGGTGGGCTGAGCCGTCGTGACGTTCGCCCACCTCCCGGCGGTGGTCGACCGGGTCCGCCCGTTGGCCGAGCGCTTCACCGCGGCCGGCCACTCCCTCTATCTCGTCGGCGGGATCGTCCGTGACCTCTGGCTCGACCGCGAGCCCGGGGTGGACGTCGATCTCGACCTGACCACCGATGCCCTGCCCGACCGGATCAAGGCGATCGTGGGCCCGGTGGCGGACGCCCTGTGGCTGCAGGGCGAGCGCTTCGGCACCGTCGGTGCCCGGATCGGTGATCACGCCTATGAGATCACGACCCATCGCGCCGAGATCTACCGCGACGACTCCCGCAAGCCGGAGGTGACGTTCTCGACCGCGATCGACGAGGACCTGTCCCGTCGCGACTTCACCGTCAACGCCATGGCGGTCGAGGTGACCGAGGAGGCCCTGGTGGACCCCTTCGGGGGTGCGGCCGACCTCGAGGCGAAGGTTCTGCGCACGCCGCTCGACGTCGACATCTCGTTCACCGACGACCCCCTGCGGATGCTCCGCGCCGCCCGATTCGCCGCCGGGTACGGATTGACGCCAGATGCCGCCGTCGTGGAGGCGATGTGGCGGTTGCGAGAGCGACTGGACATCGTGTCGGCGGAACGCATCCGTGACGAGCTCGACAAGTTGTTGGGTCTGGCCACGCCGTCGGTCGGGCTGCGGTTGCTGTCCGACGCCGAGCTCCTGCACCGCTTCGTCCCGGAGTTCCACGATCCCACGCGGTTCGCCGCGGCCGACCGCCTCGCCCGCGATCCGGACCTGCGGTTGGCCGGACTGTTCCACGGGCACGCTCCGGACGCGGTCGGGGCCCGACTCGGCGCGTTGCGGTACTCGAACGGTCGCCGCCGCGACATCGCGGCCGTCGTCGGCTCGGCTGCGTCGTTGGTCCAGGGCGATGTGGTCGACGCTCCGTCACTGCGGCGATGGGTCGCCGCGTCGGGAGCGGCGCGCGTCGACGCGCGGTCGGTCGTGCTCGCCGTGTCGCCGCAGCACTCGGCCGAGGTCGAGCGTTCGTTGGAGCTGGAGTCCTCGCTCGCGGAGGAGCTCGACGACCTCGCACCGCCGCTCGACGGCGAGGCCGTCATGCGCGTCCTCGGTGTGGGCGGTGGGCCCGTGATCGGTGAGGCACTGGCTCACCTCCAGCGGATGAGGTTCGACGCCGGCCCGTACGATGCGGCGGCCGCCGAGGCCGAGTTGCGACGCTGGTGGGCGAGTCGCGAAACCGGCTGACCCGCTGATTCACTCGCCGGACTCACCCGCTACTCTCCAGCGGATGGGATTCGTGCCCGTGGCTCCTCCGTCGGTGTTGACCGACGGTGAGATCGACTACCGACTGGCGCGCCAGGCCGTCCTCAACGACTACCGGTCGGGCCTGCTGTCCCGCCAGGACGTCTGTGACGCACATCCCGAACTCCGGCGCGCGGCGGTGGAGTACTCGAGCCCCACGGGTGAGGAGTGCCCCATCTGCGGGGAGGCCGAGGTGGCCACCGTCTCCTATGTCTTCGGCCCGCGGCTTCCGTCGCACGGTCGGTGCGTCAAGACGCTCGCGGAGATCGAGCGGATCCGGCGCCGCAAGGGGACCTTCACGTGTTACGTGGTGGAGGTCTGCCCCGAATGCGCCTGGAATCACCTCCGTCGCGCATACGTGCTCTAGTTCGCCGCAGTCGCTGTCGCTCTGCGGATTGCCGGTGGCCCCGTTCGGTCGTCGCCGCAGGCGCCTCCCTCCGGTGTTCTCACGCAGTCGCTCGCGGCCGGCACCTCAGGCGCTGCCGCTGGGGAACGAGCGTTCCGCAGCGGATCAAGACAGCGCGTCGACGTAGAGCTGGAGGCTCTGCCACCCGGCTTCGATCGGCATGCCGCCACACAGCGGATGGTGGATCACGGCCGGCGATGCGACGGCCTCGGCGGGCGTGACCACCTGGTAGATGCCCTCGGCCCGGAGCTCGTCCACCGTTGTCGCGGTGCTCTTCATCGACGACTGGATGTCCGGCGTCTGCCAGGACGCGTACGTGGTGGCCTCGTGGAGGAAGTGCTGGCCGAGCTCGGCCCATGCCCTGTCGGGATCCTCGGCGACATGGGTCATCTGGGTGTCGGGCCCCGGCATGGCGCAGAAACCGCTCGTCCCGTACTCGGCGCACTTCTCCTGGTAGTACGCCTCGAGCTCGGGCAGATGTTTGGCGGGCGAGAGCGGGAGCCCGAACCGGGCGGCTCGTCGGGCCGCGACCCGTGATGTCCCCCCGATCATGATCATCGGGTGCGGTTTCGTCACCGGCACCGGGGTGACGCGATGCGTCCGGCCGCGGTACTCGAACGGTTCGCCCGTCCATGCCTGGAGGAGGGTCTCGACGGACTCGTCCATCAGGGCGCCCCGGCCGTCCCAGTCCTTGCCCATGAGCGCGTACTCGCTCGGCCGATAGCCGAGGCCGAGGATGGTCGTGCAGCGTCCACCGCTCACCAGATCGATGACCGCCAGGTCCTCGGCCACCCGGATCGGGTCGTGGAGCGGCAGCAGCAGCGCCGAGATCGAGGCCATCAGGTTCTTCGTCCTCGACAGGACCATCGCCGCGTTCATCATCGGGGTGGGGCTCCACCCGTTGGCGGCGCCGTGGTGCTCCTCGAACGTGCACATGAAGAACCCGTTGGCGTCGGCCAGATCCGCCATCTCGAGCATGGCGCGGTACCGATCACCGACGCCGCCGGGGTCGAGGCTGGGGTCGATCAGGTTGAAACGCATCAGCGACATCGGCATGGGCCGAACGTAGTCCTCCGGGGCCAGGGAACACCCACACCGCACCCTCGGGCGGGGAGGGGTCCGCGGGGCGGGACGTTCCGCCCTGGCCTCGCGCGGCCGCGCGCCCGTACACTCGCGGAGCCCACCCAGGATCTGCCTCAGGAGAAGGGTCCGATGGCGAAGAAGACTCTCACGGCGCCGAAGATCGCGGCGACGAAGAAGCGCAACGGCGACGACCCGCTGGTCATGTTGACCGCGTACGACGCCCCGTCCGCTCGCATGGTGAGCGAGGCCGGTGCGGACCTCATCCTCGTCGGCGACTCGCTGGCGATGGTGGTGCTCGGCTACGACGACACCCTGCAGGTGACCGTCGACGACATGGTCCACCACACCGCCGCGGTGGCCCGCGCGCAGCCCGACTGCTTCATCGTCGCCGACCTGCCCTGGCTGAGCTACCACGTGTCGAAGACCGAGACGGTCCACAACGCCGCCAAGCTCATCCGGGCGGGCGCGCATGCGGTGAAGCTGGAGGGCGGTCACGAACGCCTGCCGATGATCGAGGCCATCGCCGATGCCGAGATCCCCGTCATGGGCCACCTCGGCCTCACCCCGCAGTCGGTGCTGGCGATGGGCGGCTTCAAGGTCCAGGGCAAGTCCACGCAGGCGGCGATGAGCCTGCTGAGCGACGCGAAGTCGTTGCAGCACGCCGGGTGCTTCGCGATGGTGCTCGAGGGCGTTCCGAACGAGGTCGGCAAGTTCATCACCGACTCGATCGACATCGCCACGATCGGGATCGGCGCCGGGCCCGACTGTGACGGTCAGGTGCTGGTGTTCCACGACGTGCTCGGCATCGAGGATCGCTTCAAGCCCAAGTTCGTCAGGCGGTACGCGCACCTGAAGGAGGCGGGGGTCGAGGCCCTGACCGCCTTCGCCGACGACGTCCGCAGCGGTGCGTTCCCCTCCGAGGAGGAGTGCTACCACCTGTCCGACGAGGAGACCGAGGCACTCGGGCTCTACGGCAGTCCCGTCGACGAGGATCCGCTCAGCAGCTGGTGATCCGCGCCGGCCGGTATCGACCCGGCGGCGTGATTCGGCCTGTCGGTCTCAGTCGTCCGCAGTACGGGCGAGCGGCACGATGTCCGCCACCCGACCCGGCGCGGCGTGCGCAGGCGTGTGGTACTCGTCGAGCGCGGGGGCGAGATCGTGCTCGGCCAGCGAGGCGGCGATCTCGTCGAGTCGCCGGGCTTCGGCGGCCAGCGCCGCAGCCCGTTCGGCGACGCGCTGCTCGAGGTGCGCGAGCCGGAGGCTGGCGTCGGCCTCGGCTCGCTCGGCGTCCGCCTGTGCCTGGCGCGCCGCCGCCACGATCTCGCGAGCGTGGTCCTTGGCGCGTTCGATGCCGCGCTCGGCCCGGAACTTGGCGTCGGCGATGATCGCGTCGGCCTGCTCCCGGGCTTCGCCGGTGGTCGCGTCGGTGGGCTGGTCGGCCGTCGCCGGCGCATCGTCGTCGGAGGCACCTTCGGGGGCTTCGACGAAGAGCTCGTCGTCGAGCGCCGGACTCACCGCGTCGACGGCGCCGGGAAGGACGTCGTCGAGCGTCAGCGAGCGGTAGTAGCGCTCGCGCCGATCCATCTCGACGGCGAGGTACATGAGGAACGTGTCGACGTCGTCGGCGGCGTACCCGCGGAGGTAGGCCCGCCTGAACTCCTTCATCCGGATGTCGTGACCCGTGACCGCCACGTCTGACCCCTGTCCGTCCTGCCACTCAGCGTCATCACCTTGGTACTGAACGTGAAGTGGCGCAAGTTGAGGATGGTGCCAACGTTGACCATGTTGCTCCGGTGAGCCGTTCGAGGTCGCGTCGTCGTGCGTGGCGTCGACATCGGCGGCCGTCGAGGCGTCGGTGGAGGTGGAGTCCTGTGTCATGGTCCTGAGGGGTGGAGCGTCGCTCCGGACGCTCCATCGGCGGCCCCGATCACGTTCTGAGCGGTTCGCGGCCCTCGAGGCCGGCCGCCTCCGGTGGCTGGGCTGTCCGGCCCATGTGCCGTCGAGATCGGGATTGTCGGTGGGCGCCGTTATGCTCGGCACCTGACAACTGAGGAACCAACCTGTTCCCGCCACGAGCGGGGACCTCGGCTCCGGCAACGGAGCGAGTCCAGAGGAGGTGATGCTCGTCGTGTCAACGCGAGCGTACGAAATGATGATCATCGTCGATGGCGACGAAGAAGACGCCAAGGTCGATGAGGTCGTGAGCCAGGTCGAGTCCTGGCTCACCGAGGGCGGAAGCCGTCTGGCCACCACGGACAAGTGGGGCAAGCGCAAGTTCGCCTACGAGATCAACCACAAGACCGAAGGTCACTATGTGGTGCTCGAGATGGTCACCGAGCCGAGGGACATGGCCCCGCTCGAGCGGACCCTCCGTCTCGCGGACGAAGTCGTCCGCCACAAGCTCATCCGCCTGCCTGACGACGAGGCGGCCCGCCGTGGCCTCCTCGAAGCCAGCTGACGGTCGAGCGGATAACGCAGCACCCAACCGGGGGAAAGAGGGAGGCTCACCATGGCCTTTGACAACACCGTCACCGTCGTCGGGAACATCACCCGCGATCCCGAGCTCCGATTCACACCGAGCGGCGCCGCCGTGGCCAACTTCGGCCTGGCGTGGAACCGCAAGGGTCGTGACGGCGAGGAGATCGTGTCGTTCTTCGACATCACCGCGTGGAACCAGCTGGCGGAGAACGCCAGCGAGTCCCTGAGCAAGGGCATGCGCGTGGTGGTCTACGGCCGGCTCGATCAGCGTTCCTGGGAGACCCAGGACGGCGATCGTCGCTCCAAGGTCGAGATCGTCGCCGACGACATCGCGCCGAGCCTCAAGTGGGCCACGGCGGAGGTCACCCGCAACGAGCGCCGCGATGGCGGCGGCGGCGGGTTCAGCGGCGGTGGCGGAGGCGGCGGCGGCCGTCCCGCGGCCAACGAACCTCCCCCCTACGACCCCAACGAGGAACCCTTCTAGACGGGTTCGGCCGCCTCCCGCAGCGCGGGACGGTCACCACCGACGATCTGGCACCGCAGGGCGGTCGCCGCAATTCGGAGCACTGTGCTCCTCAGGAGAATTTCCATGCCACCACGGTCAAAGCGCGGCAAGAACAAGGACAACGCACGCCGCAGCAAGAAGAAGGTCAGCATTCTGACCCAGGAGAAGATCGAGTACGTCGACTGGAAGGACGTCAACCTCCTCCGTCGCTTCGTGTCCGATCGGGCCAAGGTCCGCGCTCGTCGCGTGACCGGCAACAGCGCGCAGCAGCAGCGTGAGATCGCACTGGCGATCAAGAACGCACGCGAGATGGCGTTGCTCCCGTACACCAACCGCATCACGACCCAGCGCGGCGGCCGCGGCCGCGGCCGCGACGGTGATCGCCGCGAGGACGGACCTCCCCGTCCCACCGCCCCGCCGCCCCGCCCGGGCGAAGGTGACGCCGAGGCTCCGGCCGAGGACACCGGCGCCGTGATGGAGGAGGCAGCCGAATGAAGGTGATCCTGCGCGCCGACGTCGACGGTGTCGGCAAGAAGGGTGACGTGGTCGAGGTGGCCGACGGTCACGGACGGAACCTGCTGATCCCCCAGGGACTCGCCCTGAAGGCGACCCCGGGGGCCGAGCGTCAGGCCGAGGCCATGCGCCGCTCCCGCGAGCTCAGCGACGCGGCAGCGCGTTCCGACGCCGAGGAGATGGCCACCCGTCTGGTCGGGATGACCATCACCATCGCGGCTCGTGCCGGCGAAGGTGGGAAGCTCTTCGGGTCGGTGACGACCACCGACGTCGCCACGGCCGTCGAAGAGCAGGCCAAGGTCGTGCTCGACCGGCGCTCCCTGGACACCGAGCCCATCAAGGAGCTCGGTACCCACACCGTGACGGCCAAGGTCCACAGCGATGTGCAGTTTCCGATCACCGTCGAGGTCATCTCCGACGAGGGTTAGGAACGCCCGAGTCCTGAACGATGCGGGTCCTTGGGGCCCGCATCGTCGCGTCCCGGGTCAGCCCGACTGCCAGGACTCCGCGATGCGGAGCTCGCCGTCGTCGGTGAAGGAGATGATGAACCAGAGGTTCACGTCTCGGGTGCCCACCGTTTCCACGACCTGATAGGCGTGACGGTCCTCGGTCACGACCTCCTCACCGGTCAACGCCATGGCGCTGATGCGCTGGGCGAGGGGTGTCAGGTACTCCTCCGCACCAAGGCCGTCGTGCTCCCGCCCGTCCAGGTCCACCCAGACACCGTTCCCCACGATGTCGGGGATCACGGTCATGTCCTGGGCGTCGAATGCTGCCACGATCCGGTCGATCGCTGCCGGGGCGGTCTCCGCGAGGTCGACCTCGTCGTCGCCGCCGCACGATGCGCCGACGAGCGCCAGCGCGATCATGACCAGAGCGAGCGGGTGGAGCTTGCGTTTCATCGGTGGATCGTCACACGCGGCTCGAGCGGTCTCTGCGTCCGGCGGCGCAGTGGTCGTGTGACGGCCGGCACCGGCCTCGGCTGTCCACACAGCTGACCAGGCTTTCCCCAGGGTGTGGGGGCGATATCCCCAGCCTTGTCCTCTTGTCTGTCACAGGCAGGGACCATCATGGTGTACGACGCCATGGACGACGCCCCGCCTCCGCCTCCCGACGACGACCCGTTCGGCCCGCCTCCCGCACGTGACGGTGGCTTCCAGGACGCCGGATTTCAGGACCGTGGCGGTCGTCGCAGCGCCAGCCGCGTCCCACCCCACAACATCACCGTCGAGGAGTCACTGCTCGGCGCGATGTTGCTGAGCAAGGACGCCATCGCCGACGCCATCGAGATCGTCGAGACGGCCGACTTCTACAAGCCCGCCCACCAACACGTCTTCGAGGCCATCACCTCGCTGTACAGCGTGGGCGAGCCGGCCGACACCGTGACCGTCTCCGCCGAGCTCGAGCGGGCTGGACTGCTGCAGGGCATCGGTGGTGGTGGCGCCCTGGTGAGCTACCTCACCGGCACCCCGGCGGCCACCAACGCCACCAAGTACGCAAAGATCGTCCACGAGCTCGCCCTCCTGCGGCGCTTGATCCACGTCGGCACCGACATCGCCGAGGTGGGCTACAGCCAGCCTGACGACGTCGTGAAGGCCATCGACTCGGCCGAGACGATGGTGTTCAACCTGTCGCAGGGTCGGGCCGCGGACACGCTCTCGCCCATCCGGGACCTGCTCGACGACAATCTCGACCGACTCGAGCAGCTCTACGAGCAGGGCGACAGCATCACGGGTACGCCCACGGGCTTCGTCGATCTCGACGAACTGCTCTCCGGTCTCCAGCCCAACAGCCTGGTGGTCCTCGGCGCTCGACCCGCCATGGGCAAGACCGCGTTCGGGCTCAACCTGGTCGCCCACGCAGCGATGCAGGCCCAACGGCCGGTCCTGTTCTTCTCGCTCGAGATGGGCCAGCTCGAGATCAGCCAGCGCCTCCTCTGCGCCGAGGCGCGCGTCGACTCCACCCGGGTCCGCAACGGCAAGCTCACCGAGGACGACTGGTCGCGCATCAGCCACGGGGTCGGCCGGCTGGCCGAGGCCCCGGTCTGGATCGACGACAACCCGCAGGTGACGGTCATGGAGATCCGGGCGAAGGCCCGTCGGCTCAAGAGTCGCGTCGGTGACCTCGCCCTGGTCGTCGTCGACTATCTCCAGCTGATGACCGGGCGCAACGGGGCGGAGAGCCGCCAGGTCGAGGTCGCCGAGATCAGCCGCGGCCTGAAGATCCTGGCCAGGGAGCTCGAGTGCCCGGTCGTGGCCCTGTCCCAGCTGAGTCGTCAGCTCGAGCAGCGACAGGACAAGCGCCCGATGCTGAGCGACCTCCGGGAATCCGGCTCGATCGAGCAGGACGCCGACGTGGTGATGTTCCTCTACCGCGACGAGGTGTACGACGCCGACTCGCCCGACATCGGGACGGCCGAGATCCTGGTGGCCAAGCACCGTGCCGGCCCCACCGGCATGGTCCGACTGGCATTCCTCCCGCACTTCACCCGGTTCGCCAACATGGCGCGGGGTCCTGCCTGATCGAGTGGGCGATCAGGCCTGCATCAGCTCGATCAGCCGGCGACGAGGCTGACGAGTGCCCACACCGTGGCCACCAGTCCGATCACGATCATCACGATCGACCGCCCCAACGGCGGGCGTTCCAGCTCGTCCTCGCCGGTCTCCTCACGCGGCCGGACGAGTGCCATGAAGTTGCCCACCGCCAGCGCTCCGCCGAGCGCCAGCATCAGCAGCACGATCAGGTTGTCGCCGAGTGGGTTCATGGGTGTGGCACGCCTCCCCGGGCTGGGTGGATCGGTGCCGGCAGGACGGCGGGCCCACGCGGCTTGAGTCCGGGGGCCCATTTGCCCGCCGGCGGGCGGGTTTGTGATCAAGCAGATCTGGGGGGTGACGATGATCGTACTCGCCGGTGGATATCGCCCCCACCGGCGCACCGGGGGACAGGGCGGGGGTCGCACTCCCTCCAACGCATCGCCACCAGATTCTCGACAGAGGTCTGGATTGTGAGGCTCCCGCCCTTCTCCCGGCTCCGTCGAGCCGGCTTCCTCACGGGCGGGGCGATGCGGTGACCGTCGACTCCAGACGGACGGCGATCCAGCCGTCGCGCGTCCGCCGGTCGACGATCCGTTGCCCGTGCAGCAGCGACTCCACCGCGGCCTCCTGGCCGATCAGGAGACCGCTGAGCACGATGGTCGTCTCCCTCCCGACGCGCTCACCCAATTGGGGGAGTACCAGCTGCTGGGTACCGGCGGTCAGGTTGGCGACGACGACGTCGAAGGGACCGGGTGGCAACGCCTCCACCGAGCCCTGAGCGACCTCCACGGTCGCGCCGTTGCGTGACGCGTTGTCCACGGTCGTGGTCACCGCCTCCTCGGCGATGTCCACCGCATGCACCCGGCTCGCGCCCCGGAGGCACGCGGCGATCGCGAGCACACCGGAGCCGCAGCCGACGTCGGCCACGCTGGCGCCTGCGAGGTCGATCGTTGACAGGAGCTCCAGCGCCGTCAGGGTCGAGGCGTGGCCGAACCCGAAGCTGCTGCCGGGCTCGATCACGACGTCGAGGTGGTCGGAGCTCTCCGTGTGCTCGGGGAGCCGGACCCGGAAGGTCCCGGCGAGGTTGGGCGTGGCTCCGCGTCGCCACGTCGCCACCCAGTCGTCGCGGCCGACCGCCTGCAGCCTCGGCTGCCACGCAGCCAGCGTCTCCATGGCCGCTCGGGCTGTCGGCGCGTCGGCGAATCCAGCCGTGTAGCGGACCTCGCCGGCCCCGGTCTGGGCTTCCCCGACCGCCAGCGGATGGCACTGCCACAAGCGGTCCAGGACGACATCGACATCGCCTTCGGCGACCTCGACCTCGACGCTGTGGTGGTCCGGTTCCCGCATCGCCCAGATGATCGTCGTTCAGCCGCAGAGCTCGCCAGCGCGACCGTTGGGCCCGAGGACCCAAATGCGGGCCCCGGTGGGAGAAATCACTCAACCCGGAGCCCGGCGTCATCGATAGCCGCGAAGAGCGGGCGTTGAGCAAGTTGCGATGTGCCCGCGGGCGTTCCCGACGAAAGGAAACAGGGGAACCATGCGGCGAAAGATCGTGATGGTCGTGGCAGCACTCTTGTGCGGTGCGTTGGGGACGGCACTACTCGTGCGGTTCGTCCAGGGCGCCGAGAGTCGAGCGCTGGAGGGCGAACAGCTGGTCGAGGTGTTCGTCGTCACCGAGTACATACCGTCAGGTACGTCCGGGACGGCGATGATCGAGAACGGCTTGGTCGAGGTGACCGAGGTTCCCGAGAAGGTCCGGCCGGTCGGGTCGGTGATCTCGGCAGCCGACATCGCCGACCAGGTGGCCGACACGGACCTGTTCCCGGGAGAACAGCTCGTCGTGGACCGGTTCATCAACCCGGACGCGTTCGACTCCAATCCCAGTGCGGTCCAAGCACCCGAGGGCTACATCGAGATCAGTGTGTCGATGCCGCCCCAGCGGGTGATGGGCGGGTTCATCTCACCCGGCGACACCGTGGCGATCTTCGCCTCGTTCAACCCGGGCGCCGGCGAAGGCAGCTCGGTCGACATCGACGGGATCCCCGTCGAGTTGCCCGAGGAGCTGGCGACCGAGCTCGCACTCCCGGAGGAGACCACCCACGTGCTGATGCACAAGGTGCTGGTCACCGAGATCCAGGTCGAGGAGGTCCCGGTGCAGCCGGACCCCGACGACCCGCGGGTGGCCAACGCGCCGCGACTGGTGCCCTCGGGCAACATGCTCCTCACCCTGGCGCTCACGACGCCCGAAGCCGAGCGCCTGGTGTTCGCGCTCGAGTACGGGTCGCTCTACATGGCCCAGGAGCCCGAGGACGCTCCCGAGGAAGGGACCCAGATCCAGACGCGGGAGACCGTCTACGACTCGACTGAGCCTGCGGCAGCGCGATGATCGTCTTCCTGTCGCCCTTCGGTTCGTTCGACGAACGGCTGGACGCGCTCGGCCCGACCACGTCTCGTGCGTGGGACGAGAGCTGGACCAGCACGTCGCCGGACGCCGTCGCGGCCGAGGTGGTGGCGAAGGAGCCGCTCGTCGTCGTCATCGGCCCTGGCGTCAACGAGGACATCGGCCTGACCTGGGTCGAGGCGTTCGCCCGCCAGCGGAGCGACACGTCGATCGTGATGGTCGGCGACATGCGGACCGAGCTGGTCGTCGGGGCCATGCGTGCGGGTGCCAGCGACGTGGTGGCACCGAACGTGTCGCATCAGGAGCTCGTCGACACGCTCGACCGGGCGCGTGACGCGGCGACCCGTCGCCGTGAGAGCACGATCATCCAGGACGAGGCCGGTGGCCGCGGCAAGGTGATCGTGGTGCTGTCGCCCAAGGGTGGCGCCGGCAAGACGACGGTGTCGTCGAACCTCGCGGTCGGGCTGGCCGAGGAGCTGGGTGCCGGCGAGGTCGGCCTGCTCGATCTCGACGTGCAGTTCGGCGACCTCAGCCATGCGATGAGCCTGATGCCCGAGCACAACCTCGGCGACGCCGCGCTGGCCAGTCGCCAGGGCCTCGACACCACGACGCTGAAGATCTTCCTGACGCATCATCGCAGTGGCGCGTTCGTCCTGCCCGCGCCGGAGTCGCTCGTGCAGGCCGAGGACGTCCATGCCGAGCACGTGAAGATGGTGCTCGACCTCATGACCGAGCTGTTCCCGGTCGTGATCGTCGACACCGCATCGGGCATCGGGGAGCACGCGCTGATGGCGATCGAGTTCGCCACCGACGTGCTGTTCGTCGCATCGCCCGACACGCCGACGATCCGCGCGCTGCGCCGCGAGGTCGAGGCATTCGAACTGATCGGTCTGGTGTCGGCGCAGCGCCACCTGATCGTCAACCGGGTCGAGGGCCGTGGCGGCATCGGCGTCGGTGAGATCGAGAGCACGATCGGGCTGCCGGTCAGCCACCAGATCCCGCGGTCCCGCGGCGTCGTGGTGTCGACCGACGAAGGCGTCCCGATCCTCGAGGACGGCGGACGGGATCCCGCGGCCAAGGCGCTGCGGGACTTGGTGCAGGCATTCGTGCCCGGCCCGTCCCTTGGGCGAGGCCGGTTCGGCAGGAAGAGGGAACGCTGATGCGATTGGGTGACAAGTTCCGGGAAGCCGGGATCACATCGGGCGACGACGAGGCACCCGCCTACGTCGCGTCACCCGAGCCGACGACGAGCACGATGGCCCGCCTGAAGGAAGAGGCGGAGATCGAGGACGACCGCCTCACCGGCATCGATCCGCTCGCCAACCTGAAGCGCCGGGCGTCTGAGGGGCTGTTCCGCCGGCTCGGCGACCAGCTCTACGACGCGTCGCTGTCGAAGAAGCAGCTGCACACGTTCGTGGTGCGCGAGCTCGACGCCGTGCTCCAGGAGGAGGACATCCCCCTCGACGCGGACGAGCGGCACTCGCTGGTCAACGAGGTCAAGAACGACATCCTCGGGTACGGGCCGATCGAGCAGTTCCTCGCTGACGAGGCAATCACCGAAGTGATGGTCAACAGCGACGAGGCGATCTTCGTCGAGCGCGCCGGCACGATCTACCGGACCGAGGCCCGCTTCGTCTCCCAGGATCATCTGCGCCAGGTGATCGAGCGCATCGTCACCCAGGTCGGCCGTCGCATCGACGAGTCGTCGGCCATGGTCGATGCCCGCCTCCCCGACGGTTCCCGCGTGAACGCGATCATCCCGCCGTTGTCGGTCGACGGTCCGATGCTCACGATCCGAAAGTTCGCGAAGGAGAAGCTGACCGTCGAGGACCTGGTCACGAACGGCTCGATGAGCCGGCAGTGTGCCGAGTTCCTCGAGGCCTGCGTCGTCGGCAAGCTGAACATCCTCATCGCCGGTGGTACCGGTACCGGTAAGACGACGATGTTGAACATCCTCTCGGGGTTCATCCCCGAGCGGGAGCGCATCGTCACCATCGAGGACTCCGTCGAACTCCAGCTGCGCCAGCAGCACGTGATCCGTCTCGAGACCCGGCCGGCGAACGTCGAGGGCCGAGGCGCCGTCCACATCCGAGACCTGCTCAAGAACTCGTTGCGCATGCGTCCCGACCGCATCGTCGTCGGTGAGGTCCGTGGCGCCGAGGCGCTCGACATGCTGCAGGCGATGAACACCGGCCACGAGGGTTCGCTCTCGACGGTCCACGCCAACAGCCCCCGAGACGCCCTGAGCCGTCTGGAGACGATGGTGCTCATGGCAGGCATGGAGCTGCCGGTCCGGGCGATCCGCGAGCAGATGGCGAGCGCGCTCGACCTGATCGTGCACATCAGCCGCCTCCGTGACGGCACCCGACGGGTGACGGGGATCGACGAGGTCATCGGCATGGAGGGCGACACGGTCACCCTCGGGGATCTCTTCGCCTTCGACTACGACGCCGGGTTCACCGAGGACGGCCGCTTCGCCGGCAACCTCAAGCCCACCGGCATCCGTCCCATGTTCTCGGACCGCCTCGAGCAGCAGGGCATCAAGCTCAGCGGCGACGTGTTCGGAGACGGTCTGGCGGTGCTGGGCAGCGAGGGCGGCTGGTGAGCCGGGTCCTCTCGCGGTCCTTCATCTGTCTGGTCGCCCTCGTCACGCTCTTCGTGGCGGCGGTGCCGGCTTCGGCACAGATCGACTCGGGCGAGATCCAGATCGTCGACATTGACGCGGCGGACTACCCCGTCGTCGATCTGATCGTCGACGTCCCGCAGTCCTTCGCTGACACCGACCTGACGTCACGCCAGTTCGCCCTGCAGGAGGGCGGGGTCCGGCGTGACATCGACGTGCTGAAGCTGCAGGAGTCCACCGCCATCGTGCTGGCGATCGACACATCGGGCTCGATGTCGGGCGACCCGCTGTTCGTCGCCAAGCAGTCGGCCCTGGCGTTCATCGACGGCCTGCCGCCCCAGCATCCGGTCGCGGTCGTCGGGTTCGGCGAGACCGCGACCGTGGCCTCGGAGCTGACGATCGACCGCGCCGTGACCCGGACTGCGATCGACAGCTTGTTCTCCGGTGGGGAGACCACGTTGTTCGATGCGCTCGTCGCCAGCGCCGACCTGCTCAGCCGGGCGTCCGACGATCGGTTCTCGGTCGTGCTGCTCTCCGACGGTGCCGACACCCGTTCCACCGCGACCGCGGCGTCAGCGGTCGCCGCACTGGGTGACGCGCAGGCGACGCTCTACTCGATCGGTCTCGAGACCGGCGACAGTCAGCTCAGCGAGCTGAGCAGCCTCACCGCAGATGCCGGGGGCCGGTATCTGGCTGCGACCGAGCTGAGCCAGCTGAGCGCGGTGTACGACGATCTCGCCGCACGATTGGCGAACCAGTACCGCCTCTCGTTCCGAGCGACGTCGACCGGTCTGGTCGACATCCAGGTCTCGGTCTCGTCCGAGGGCAATCTCGCCGTGGCGTCGACGCGGACCGAGCTCGCCCCGGCGCAGGTGATCGAGACGCCGGTCGCCACCGTGGTCCCGGAGGGTCCGGTCGAACCCACGACGACGATCGCGCAGATCAGTGAGGTGATCGCGCCCGGTCGACTCCAGGCCGGATGGGTGTTCTGGGCCGGCGCAGGTGCACTCTTCTTCACCTTCAGCGTGATCGCCTACAACGTGATGGGCATGACCCGCCCCTCGCCTCAGCGAAGGGCTCTCGAGAACCGGAACAGGCCGGGCGGGGAGCGCAAGCTCAGCGGTCTGGCCGACTGGGCCAGCTCGATCGTGGACCGGATCTTCCTCGACGCGCCGCGCCGCGGCGCCATGAACGCGGCCCTGGATCGAGCCGGTCTGAACGTGCGGCCGGGCGAGTTCATCGTGTTGACCGCCTGCGTCGCCATCGGCGGCCTGGCCCTGGGATGGTTCGTCCACCCGTTGGTCGGCCTCGGTGCCGCTGCCGCCATCGCCCTCTCGAGCCGGTTCTTCGTCGCCTATCTCGGAATGCGCCGCCGCAACCTGTTCGCCTCACAGCTGGACAACACGCTCCTGGTGCTCGCAAGCAGCCTGAGGGCCGGCCACGGCGTCCAACGAGCGTTGTCGGCGGTGGCCGAGGAGTCGGAGGCTCCCACGAGTGAGGAGTTCACCCGCGTGGTCGCCGAGACGCGCATCGGCCGCGACCTCGTCGAGGCGCTCCAGGGCGTCGCCGATCGCCTGGGCAACGAGGACTTCGACTGGGTCGTCCGGGCGATCGCCATCAACCGCGAGCTCGGCGGCAACCTCTCCGAGGTCCTCGACAACGTCGGCGACACCATTCGGGAACGCAACCAGCTCCGCCGTCAGGTGAAGGCGCTGTCCGCCGAGGGCCGTCTGTCGGCGATGGTCCTCTACATCCTCCCGTTCGGTGTGGCGGCGTTCGTCCGGATGACGAACCCCGGGTATCTGGAGGAGTTGACCGAGTCGACCGTCGGCCTGATCTTCATCGTCGCCGCCATCCTCGCCATGATCGGCGGCGGTGCGTGGATCAAGAAGATCGTGAACGTGAGGTTCTGACATGAGCGCACAGATCAGCCTCTGGGTCGGGGCCGTGGCGGTGATGGCCGCGGTCATCATGCTCGGATCCGCCCTGCTCTCGGCCTCGACCACGCGGGCGGGGGCCGCCTCGACCGACCTTCGCCAGGTGGTGCTCCGGCAGCGCGCTCGCAAGCGCCTTCTGGGCCCCGTGATGACCCGGTTCGCGGACGCGCTTCACTCGCTGACCCCGTCGGGGGCGCTCGAACGCCTCGATCACAAGATCGACATCGCGGGTGCGCGCGCCTCGTGGACCGTTGACCGCCTCATCGGGACGAAGGTGCTGCTCGCCACGATCGGCGGCCTGCTCGGCGTCTACCAGGTGCTCAACGAGCCGACCGTCAGCAACGTGCTCGTGGCGTTCGCGCTGACCGCCGGGGGGTTCGTCGTCCCGGATTTCGTGCTGTCGAGGCGGGCCACCGAACGCCAGGCGCAGATCGACCTGGAGCTGCCCGACCTGCTCGACCAGATGGTCGTGAGCGTCGAGGCCGGCCTCGGGTTCGAGGCCGCGATGAGCCGGGTGGCCAAGCAGAACGAGGGGGCGCTTCCCCACGAGCTCGCCCGTGTCCTGCAGGACGTCAGGTTCGGCATGTCCCGCCGCGAGGCGTACCAGACGCTCCTCAAGCGGACCGATTCCGCCGACCTGAAGCAGTTCGTAAACGCCCTCACCCAGGCCGAACGACTCGGTATGCCTCTGGCCGACGTGTTGCGCGTCCAGGCAGAGGAGATGCGCAAGAAACGCCGGATGCGTGCCGAGGAGACCGCGCTCAAGATTCCGGTGAAACTGGTGTTTCCGCTGCTCCTGTGCATCCTTCCGGCCCTGTTCGTGGTCATCATCGGACCCGCGATCATCCGGATCTCGGAGTCCGGAATCTGAGGCCGGTCGGCCCACCGATGCCCGCTGACCTCCAAAGTCACGCCCGACTGCCGATTGGACCCACGGTGATGCACTGATGGTCGTTTCGTCTCTCCCCCGTAGCCAGTACAAGCCGATCCGAGGTCTGCTCGCGCAGATCGAGGACGAGGGCATGATGCGCTCCCAAGCGCTCCCCACCGGCTTCAATCCGCTCGACGCCATGCTCGACGGCGGACTGCACCCCCACGATCTGACGCTGCTGGCCGGCAAGCCCAGCGTCGGCAAGACCATCGCCACACTGCAGTGGGCCCGTCACATCGCGGCCAGCGGCGGGCACGTGGCCTACATCAGCTACGAGCACAGCGAACAGTCGCTCCTCAGCCGCCTGCTCAACCTGCAGCTCTCGGAGACCCCGGCCTACGCCGACGAGACGGCGCTCGAGACCATGCGCCGTCGGATCAAGGCATGGGCTGCCGGCCGGCTCTCGTTCGAGGACCTCGCGAGCACGCATCCCGCGATGGAGGCTGCGATCGAGGACCTGATGTCCTACGCCTCACGCATGTTCCTGATCCAGGGCTCCGCCGTCACCACCGACGTGCACGAGCTCAGCTCGATTGCGCGCCATGTCGTCGGCCCCGGCGGGCTGATGATCGTCGACTACCTGCAGAAGGTGCCGGTCGAAGGTGGCGCCAGCCTCGGCCGTGCTCCCGAGATCGCCTCGGCGCTCAAGGAGATCGCCATGGGCGATCACGTCGCCGTCCTCGCCATCGCCGCCGTCGGGATGGACGGGCTCGGTCAGCGCCGTATCCGGCCCGAGCATCTGGCCAGCAACGCGCCGCTGGTGCACGAGGCCGACTGCGCGATCGTCATGAACGAGAAGGCACCCGCCATCTCGCGTGTGCACACCGCGTTCGACGGTCGCCAGATCGACGAGGCCCGCCACTTCACGCTGTTCACGATCGAGAAGCACCGCGACGGCCCGGCCGGCGTCGATCTCGAGTTCGCCAAGCAGTTCGAGGCGTTCCGGTTCAACCCCGAAGGTGGGTTCGTCGCCGAGCATCTGATCGACGACATGAACTACAGCGATTAGTTACCGCAATCGCAGGTTCGGCGCCTTCGGCGCCTCTGCCTGCTCTGCGGCTGCGCCTGAGGCGCTGGTCGTCGCTCGATCCCTCGCTCCTCCGTCGCGACTGGCTCCCCGCAGCGGAACGCGTGTTACGCTGCGGACCACCAGTTCGTTGGTCGGTGCGACGTCGGGGCTCCTCTTCTCACCGGGTAGAGGTTGTCGCGCCGGTCGCTAGGAGCTTGCTGTCTCGTCCGCGTGCAGGGCCAGGAAGGGTTCAACGACGTCGAGGACGTCGTCGGCACGAGCGAACGCGCTGAAGTGCGAAGAGTCCGGAATGATGTGCTGGACCGCTCCAGTGTTCGCCAGGAAGACCGCTGACCATGGATCGAGCTGTCGGTTGCTCGCGTAGTACGCCAAGATCGGCACCTCGACTCGGTCATAGCTCGGTCCGCCGACGCCGATGCCTTCCCACATCGCTTTCAGCGCGCTGACATCGTTCATCGCCAATCCGCGTGCCATCGCATCTGGAGGGGTGTCGAACGCTTCCCACATCGCGCGCAATCCGTCTTCGGACTGGATGGCTGGGGTGAAGGCCGGGTGGCTTGCGTGCCCTCTGGCCGGGGGGCCTGCGTCCCCGGTCACGACGGCGGCGACCCGGTCGGGTCGCGCATGGGCGACATCCCGCACGATGGAACCACCCATCGAGTAGCCCCACACGAGGGCCCGCTCGATGGATTCGGCGTCGAGCACCGCAATGACGTCGTGAACCACGCGTGGCCAGCGGTAGGCGTCTGGCTCATGCGGCTTGTCGCTCTCGCCGTGGCCGAGCGGGTCAGCGGTGATGACCCGGTACGTCGCTGCCAAGCGGTCGACATACCCGTTCTCGTCCCACTGATCGGCCCATTGGGTGATCCCGGCCACCATGATCAGCGGCGGCCCGGACCCAGCGGTTTCGTACCTGATCTTGTGGCCGTCGTTCTCGATTCTCGGCATCCCGCACTCCCCATCCGACCGCGCCACCCTATGTCTGTGATCGAGAGGGCTCCAGGCTGAGCATGCGCTGTTGCGGTGTCAGCGGCGTTGCTCCAACTCTGGGTTGAAGGCACCGTGGCCGCCGCCGGTAGCCTGCGGGGCTTGTGACCTGGACCGACGCCGATCAAGAGCGCGCCATTCGGGGGCAGGCGTTGTCGATCGCGCTCGCGGTCGCACCGTTCGGCGTGGCGTTCGGCGTCGCATGCTCCGAAGCGGGGCTGTCGGTCTGGGAGGCGATCGGGTTCTCGACGCTGGTGTTCAGCGGGTCGGCCCAGTTCGCCGCGGTGTCGGTCCTGGCCGATGGCGGAACCGCGGTCGCCGCGGTGACCTCGGGGCTGCTCTTGAACCTCCGGTCGCTGGCGTTCGGCGTCGCCATGGCGGGCGCGCTGAAGGGGCCCGTCTGGTGGCGGGCGCTCACCGCCCAATTGATGATCGACGAGTCGACCGCCGTGGGTTCCGTCCAGCGGACCGATGCGCTCAAGCGGTACGGATACCTCGCGGGCGGTGTCGCCGTGTTCGTGCTGTGGAACCTGACCACGGTGTTGGGGGTGTCGGTCCTGTCGTCGTCCGAGCAGCTCATCGAGGACCTCGGCATCGACGCGACCATCCCGGCCGCATTCCTCGCGCTGCTCTGGCCACGGCTCGCGGATCCGACCCAGCGCATCATCGCCGCCGCGGGCGCCGTGGTGGCCCTCGCGCTCGTGCCGATCAGCCCCGCCGGGGTGCCGATCATCGCTGCGGCCGCCGCGGTGGTCCTGGCCCGTCCCTGGAGCGACGCGCCGACTGAGCGACCGGTGGCGTCATGAGCACCGCCGTCGTGGTCCTGATCGCCCTGGCCGGAGGCACGTACGTGCTCAAGGCCGCCGGACCCCTGTTGCTCGGCGGCGATCGGCGCCTCCCGCCCTGGCTGCATCGGCTGGCCTTCCTGCTCCCGGCCCCCCTGCTCGCTGCGCTGGTGTTGACCAGCACGGTCGCCTCGGGCAAGGACCTGGTGTTCGACGCCCGCGTCGCCGGGCTGGCGGTCGCGGCGATCGCGCTCCGCCTCAAGGCACCCTTCGTGGTGGCCGTCGTCGCCGCGGCGGCCGCGACCGCTGTCGTTCGCGCGATCGGAGGCTGAGGTCAGGCCAGGTCGGCGACGTCGATGACCAACAGGATCGACAACAACACGATGATGCCCACGTTGATCGCGGTGATCGGCCACCGCCACGGGTGCTGTGAGCTGTGGAAGCGCTGGATGCTCCAGAGATTGGCCGCGATCCCGATGGTGCTCGTGATGATGCCGATGGTGGAGCCGACGCCACTGGCGATGCCGACGATCGGCGCCACGAACGGGAAGATGACGTAGGTCAGCAGGCAGCGGATCGCGGAGATGACGATCGAGGTGCTGAAGGTCCGCTGCGCGTCCTCCTCGGCCGCCACGTCGTCGGCTGTGCGTTCGACCAGTCGCTCCGTCGTCACAGGGTTCACCTTAGGAGCTTCCGGCGGCTTCGACGCAGTCGGGATCGCGACCCGGTGAGCCCGCTACCGTGCGCCGGATGGATCGGCCTGGCGCGTCATGAGTCCCTCGCTCGGAATCCTCGTCAACCCGAGGTCGGGCGGGGATGTGCGGCGCGCGGTCGCGGCGGCCGGGCGCTCGACGATCGAGGACAAGGTCAGCATCATCCGGCGCATCGTCCTCGGTGCTCGGGCGGTCGGCGTCACCGAGATCGCCGTCAACCACGACCCCCATCAGATCGTTCGACGCGCCACCGAGACCCTCACGGGCATCGAGCTCACGACGGTGACCCGCGAGCTCGGCTTCACCGAGGACGACAGCACCCGCGCCGCCGTCGAAATGCGCGATCTGGGGTGCGCGTGCATCGCCGTGCTCGGCGGCGACGGAACCAACCGGGCGGTGACCAAGGGCTGGCCGGGGGTGCCGGTGATCCCCGTGTCGACCGGGACGAACAACGCCTTTCCCGAGTTCATCGAGCCGACGGTCGCCGGCACCGCGCTCGGTCTGGTCGCGCGAGGCATCGTCGCGCTGGAGGACGTCGCCCGGCCGGCGAAGCTCGTGCACGTGACGGTGGAGGGTGGCCATCCTGAGCTGCCGCGAGATGACGACATCGCATTGATCGACGCTGTGGCCGTCGCCGATCCCTATGTCGGGTCGCTCGAGCTCTTCGACCCCGACACGATGCGGCTGGCCGTGCTGACCCGCGCCGACCCGGCCTCGATCGGGTTCTCGGTGGTCGGCGGCCTGCTCGATCCGCTCACCGCTGACGAGGACGAGGCGCTGCTGCTCCGGTTCGTCCCCGTGGCGGATCACGAGGGCACCGTGGTGAACGCACCAACCGCGCCGGGCCATCACGACCGCATCGGCATCGCCGAGGTCAGAAGACTGCGGCTCGGAGCGTCGGTGGACGTCGACGGGCCGGTGTTGCTGGCCTTCGACGGCGAGCGCAAGCGCCGGATCCACGAGGGACAGATCGCAAAACTCGAGGTTCGCCGCGACGGCCCGATGGTCATCGACCCCCACCGGGCCATGGACCTCGGCCGGTCGTGGTTCGTCGAAGCCTGAACCTCAGCCGAAGCGATCGAGGAGCGTCTGATTCGTGCGCGGCCAGATCTCCGCGGCCCAGCTGTCGAAGTCCACGCCGCTGATCGCCACGGCAGCGAGCTCGCGATCGGGGTCGACCCAGAGGTAGGTCCCCGTTCCGCCGAAGTGTCCGAAGGTGCGCGGGGAGTTGTCCCGGGCCGTCCAATGCGGCTGCTTGTCGCCACGGATCTCGATGCCGAGCCCCCACGGGCTTGGGTCGTGGCGTCCGAACCCGGGGATCACGCCCGCGAGGTCCGGGAACTGTGGAGTGACGGCCTCGGAGAAGGTTCCCTCGGTGACGAGGGTGGGGGAGAGCAGCTCCCGCGCCAGCCGCAGGAGGTCGTCGACGTTGGAGTGCACCCCATGGGCCGGTGAGCCCTCGAGTCGGGTGTTCGCCATGCCGAGCGGAACGAAGACCGCCTCGCGTTGGTAGGTCTCGTAGGGCATCCCGGCCGCCCGCGCCAGGTGGTCGGCGAAGACCTCGATGCCGGTGTTCGAGTAGATGCGCCTGCTTCCGACCGTGGCGATCGTGTCCGGTCCGTCGAAGGCGTAGCCCGCGGCGTGCGCCAGGAGGTGCCGCACGGTCGACCCCGGCGGGCCCGCGGGGTCCTCGACGGTGATCGTCCCCTCCTCGACGGCGACCATCGCCGCCAGCGCGGCGCTGATCTTGCTGATCGAGGCGATCCGGCTGACCCGGGACGTGTCACCACCGAGGCCCAGCGTCGCGGTCGGCGACGTGACGGCGAGGCCGGTCAGGTCGGGCGACGGCCAGTCGGCGATCAGATCGGAGAGGTCGGCGAGGTCGCTCACAGGTCGGGGATTCCCATGTCGAGGTCGGGTGTCTGGATGCCCGGGTCGATGGCCGCACCGAAACCCGGGCCGGCTCCGGCGTCGGAGGCCGGGCGCGCGTCGAGCTCGGATCGCTCCATGACCATGGTGGCCAGGCTGGTCGACCGCCTGGGTCCGCGCCAGTCGGCCCGTGCTACAACCGGGGCCCATGAGCCTGCTGCCACCGGACGACGATCTCGACCTGCTGCACACGCGGAACTACGAGGTCCGCGTGTCCCACCACGCGGAGGATCAGCTCATGGTGCGGGGCGCGATCAGCGACATGAAGCCCGCCGGTCTCTATGTCGAGGACGATCCCGATCCGCTCGAGATCCATCAGATGCAGGTGCAGTGGATCGTCCAACTCCCCGAGTTGGAGATCGTCGATGCCGGTGTGATCTTCGAGACGCACCCGCATCCGAGCTGTCCCGGTATCGCCGCCCACTACGAGAAGCTGGTCGGGCTCAAGGTGGCGCGTGGGTTCACCCACAAGGTGCGGGAGCTCTTCGGCGGTCCCCGGGGCTGCACGCACACCACGGCCCTGCTCCAGGCGATGGGGCCGGCGGTCGTGCAGTCCACGTGGTCGGTCTCGGTCAAGAAGGCGCGCGAGGAGGGATTGCCCGCGGGCGCTCCCGACGACGGCAGCCGTGAGCGCCGCATCATGGGAAACGTCAACACCTGCCACGTCTGGGACGAGGACGGCGAACACGTCGCCGCGATCCGCTCCGGAGCGGAGTATCAGCCGCCGCTGCAGGTCACCGAGCGGCTGGTGCGGTTGGGACGTCAGCCCCAGGAGTGGCGCCTCGGCTGATCCGAGCCGCTAGGCGGAGCGTTCCTGGCGCAGCTCTTCCTCGGCGAGGCTCGCCGTGACCCGTCGCCACGTGAGCAGCTCACTGACGATCTCGGGCACGAGGCCCAGGCGGGTGTCGCCGCCGTCGCCGTGTTCGTCCTTGAGGTCCGCCAGGTAGTCGGTCACTCGAGCCAGCCGCTCGGCCAGCTGCCGGGCGACGGCGAGTGCCAGCCGGGGGTATTCGGCGAAGAAGGTCTCCGGGTCCGCGATGACGGTGAGCTCCACCTCGTCGCGGGCGACCACGTCCGCCGTGCTCGGCGAGGCGAGCAGCATGGAGACCTCGCCGAGGGTTGCGCCGGGTTCGTCGATCACGGCGACCAGCTGGCCGTCGCGGCGGACCTCGACCGTCCCCGATCGGAGGATCAGCAGCTCGCTGGACTCGCCGTCCTGCTCGATGATGATCTCGCCGGGGCGCGCAGTGCGCGTCGGGAAGCTCTCGGATCGGCTCAAAACCTCTGCGTTGTCCATCGTCACTCCGGTCGGACCCAGTGGCCGTCGTCATCGAAGATCAGGTCGGCGAGCTCGCCGGGCACGATCTCCACGTCGGTGCCGGTGGCCACCGACACCTTCTGGTAGTTCCACTTCATCACGTCGAGGGTCAGTTCGACCATTTGGCTCTCGGTGAAGTGGGTCCGCAGATCCTCGAGCACCTCGTCGGAGAGATCGCCCGGTCTGGTCATGAGGGCGTCCGCGAGGGCGATCGCGGCGCGCTGGCCGGGCTCGAGCTCGTCGGGCCGTTCGAACGCCTTTCCGGCGAGTGTCTCGTCGAGTCCCTGCTGCCTGGCAACTGCCGAGCGGAGGGAGAGTCAGGTGTGACAGTCGTGGTGGCGGGCACATCGGAGCCGGACCAACTCGGTGGTCATCGGATCGACCTCGTCCTGCCGGACGGCGGCGGCCTGCCAGTGCACCAGCGCGCCGATCAGGTCGGCGTCGATGCGTGTGCCGCGGGGGAGTCGGACGGAACGGGTCACGGGGTCACCTCGAGTCGGTCCCAGATCAATCGGAGTCGCTGGCGCTGCTCTGCGACGAGCAGCGCATTGACGAAGTTGCCGAAGCCCTCGGACCCCAGCCGGGTCACCACGGCGTCGGCGGTGGCGTCGTCGAGCGACGCGACGTCGATCACGAACTGCTCGGTGAAGGCCAGGCACGCACGGTCGGTCTCGTCGAACACGTCGGAGGTGGGCCAGTCGGCCAGACGCTCCTTGATGTCGCCATCCAACGGGAACGCGTCGTCGTCGGGCCCGCCGAGAAGGGTGGCCATCCGAGCGGCACAGATCGCGAGCAGGCGTGGTTCGACGGCTACCGGTGCTGCGGCCCACGCGTCGCCGAGGTGGCGGTGGACGTCGGGTCGGTCGGCGAGGACTCGCCGCAGCACCTCGCTGGTGGCGGTGGTGTCGGCCATCGCGCGAGCGTAGCCCCGAGGTCGTGTCGGGGCCCGAGGTCGGTCCGCTGGTCGGATCCCGTGACATCCGCGAGGCTGAGAGGACACCGACCGAGGGGGGCCCATGGAGCCGCTGATTCGCTACCCGATCGTGCAGCACGCGTGGTTCGTGAACGACATCGAGGAGGCCGCGCACCGGTGGCACCGGACGACGGGCGCCGGCCCCTTCTTCGTGAGCCGCAACCACTGGGGCGACCGGCATCTGTACCGGGGCGATCCGATCACCGTGCCGCTCGACTACGGCTTCGGGTACCACGGCGACACCCACGTGCAGTTCATCCAGCAGAACGAGGAGGGGCCATCGATCTACCGCGACATGTACGGCCCGGGCGAGGAGGGATTTCACCACCTCGGAATGCTCGTCCCCGACGACGACATCGAGCGCGTCGGCAACGACTTCGAGGATGCCGGGTTCCCCGTCGCCTCGTCGTTGTGGGCGATCGCGAACGTGATCTACGTGGACACCCGTGAGGCCCTCGGCTGCTTCCTCGAATGCCACGGTGACAACGCCGAGATCCGAGCGGTGTTCGACGGCTGGAAGAAGGCGGCCGACGACTGGGACGGCGTGACCGATCTCGTGCGAGGCAATCGCGCCTGAGGGTTGAATCGAGCCCGGGTCAGGGCCTTGGGTACCCTGCGCCGATGCCACGGACCCCTTCGTTGAGCCCATGACCTTCTGGGAAGCGGTCCTGCTGGTGCTCGGCGGCGGCGTCGCAGGAGTCATCAACGCGATGGCCGGTGGCGGGTCGACCCTGACGGTTCCGCTCCTTGTCCTGGCCGGCGTACCCGGCAACGACGCGAACGGCTCGAACCGCGTCGGCATCCTCACGTCGAACATCGCGACGGCGGCGTCCTTTCACCGCGAGGGTGTCACCGCGTACCGGGAAGCCGTGCCGGTCCTTCTCCCGGTCGTGGTCGGTTCGCTCGTCGGCAGCCTCGGTGTCTCCCGTGTCGCCGACGACACCTTCGAGACGCTCTTCGGTCTGTTGATGCTGCCGATCCTGGTCCTGTCGCTTCGCAAGCCGAAGCCACGAACCGGCGGCGAGCCGTGGTCACCGACGACAACCGCCGTGGTGTTCTTCTTCATCGGCATCTACGGCGGCGCCGTCCAGGCGGGCGTCGGGCTCGTCCTGCTCGCGGCGCTGACCCGGGCCGGGTACGACCTGGTGAAGGCCAACGTGATCAAGGTCCTGGTCACACTCGTGGTGACGGCCATCGCCCTTCCGGTGTTCATCGTGCAGGGCCAGGTCCGCTGGGGTCCGGCGATCATCCTGGCGGTCGGCCTCGCCGCCGGCGGGTGGATCGGCGCCCGCATCGCCGTCCGGGGTGGTGAGCGGTTCATCAGAGCCGTCATGGTGCTGGCCACGCTGGTCCTGGCCGGGCGGCTTCTCGGGCTCTACGGCTGACCGCCGCCTACGATCCGGCCATGAGCGTGGAGATCGCCGTGGTCGGCAGCTGCAATCTCGACTTCGTCGTCGGGGTCGAGGCCATCCCGAGGGTCGGGGAGACGGTCCTCGGTGGTGACCTCGTCCAGATCCCGGGCGGCAAAGGCGCCAACCAGGCGGTGGCGGCGGCTCGGCTGGGCCGCCGGGTCGCGATGGTGGGTCGAGTCGGCGACGATGCGTCCGGTGCGCTGCTCCGAGCGGCCCTCGACGACGACGGCGTGGACACCACAGGCCTGCTGACGACCCCCGGGGTGCCTTCAGGCGTGGCCCTCATCGCGGTCCAGGACGACGGCGACAACGCCATCGTGGTGTCACCCGGAGCGAATGGCCGCGTCGGCGGCGCCGATGTCGCCGTTCCCGTCGTGCAGGACGCGACCGTGGTCCTGTGCCAGGCCGAGATCCCGGTCGAGGCCGTGGTCGAGGCCATGCGGATCGCCGAGGGCGTCACGGTCTGGAATCCGGCGCCCGCCCCCGCCGACGGCGTGCCGCTCGAGTTGCTCGACTCCGTCGACATCGTCATCCCGAACGAGACCGAGCTGGCGCTGCTCGCCGGGCACGACGGGCCGGTCGACGACCTCGAACTGGTCGCTGAGCTCGCCCGACGCCTCCCGACGGCGGCCGTGGTCGTCACGTTGGGGTCGCGCGGCGCGCTCGTGGTCGCCGGCGACGACGCCGCGCACGTGCCTGCGCCGGTCGTCAGCCCGGTCGACACCACGGCCGCGGGCGACTCCTTCTGTGCCGCGATCGCGGATCAGCTGGTGGCGGGCCACGACCTGGTCACGGCGGCCTCGTTCGCCGTGCGCGTCGGAGCGGCCACGACCCTGGTGGCCGGAGCGCAGTCGTCGCTGCCCACCCGGGACCAGGTGGACAGTCGCCTCGAGGGGTAGATCTCCCTGTACCTCGGGCGCGGGCCCGAGCCGTACTCTTGGACCCATGCGCCAGCTCACCGATGCAGAAGTCGCCGCCGCGTCCGAGGCGCTGCTCGGGCCCAACGGCAAGGATCTCCGCGAGGCCGTGTTCGAGTTCGGTCTCGGGTTGCCCGTCACCTCCGACAAGGGGCTCGCGATGGCCCAGGACCTGGGCTGGATCGCGGACGGTGCGTTCACCGAGCTCGGGCATCCGATCGGGGACCCGCTGCGCGAGTACGTCTTCTGGGAGCGCCGCGACGGCATGCTGCTCTCATCGGACCTGGTCCCTCGGCTCGCCGCCGAGTCGTATCGCGGTCAGCGCGTGATCGAGCTCGGCAGCGGCGGTGGCTGCAACCTCCTCAGCCTCAGCGGCGTCCCCGAGCGGCTCGTCGGCCTGGAGCCGATGCCGGCGTACCTCCAGATGACGCCGGTCCTGGCCGAGATGGCGGGGCTGCCGGTGCCCGAGACCGTCCAGGCGGCTGCGGAGGACATCCCGTTCGGAGATGGCGAGTTCGACGTCGCGCTCTGCTACTCGAGCCACCAGTACATGGATCTGCACCAGGCCATCGCCGAGATGGGCCGAGTGGTGAGACCGGGCGGCGAGGCGATCGTCATCGGCGGGCGCCTGTGGCCGTTCCTGCCCGAGACGGCGATGCGGTTCGTGAGATCCCGCAGCCTCGGCACGCTGAAGTACGACCTGCGGACCATCGCGAACACCGCCGGCTACACCTTCACCGGCCGCAGGCCCTTCATGGGCTCGAGCTCGGGTTCGACAGGGTCGCCGATCTATCCGACGACCGCCTGGATGAAGCGCCAGCTCGCGAAGCACGGGTTCGGTGACATGGCGGTCACCCGACTGCCGGGTTCGGAGGCGGTGATCATCGCCAAGCGGCGTTGATCGACCGAGTCACGCCCGGTTCATCTTCAGCGACAGGTCACGGCTGAGGATCTGCCAGAGCCTGGTCGCGAGCTCCGGCTTGGCCTCTTGGATCCCGTCGAGTGCCCCGTGGCTCCACCGGCGGATCTCGGTTCCCTGGTTGGTGATCACCGTGGCCGAGGCGGGGCCACCGGAGACCAGCGTCATCTCGCCGACGAACATGTGCCGGCCGATCGTGGCGACCATCCGACCGTCGATGTGCACCGTTGCCGTCCCGCCCGTCACGAGCATCAGGTCGTGGACCTCGATGCCCTGGTGGGTGAGGGTGACTTCTTGACCATGACGCTCGTGCGTGCTGCTCCGCCAGAGACGATCGAAGTCCTGCTCGCTGAGTTGGTGGAAGACGGCGTCATAGGCGGCGCGCTGGTCCTCTTCCATGAGCACCGGCCGCTGCTCCCTCCGGATCCTGATCAGCTCCCAGATGCTGAACACACCGAACGCCACGTTCCACAGCACGACGGACGGTTCGTCGCCGGCGATGCCGTAGGCGATGAATGCGCAGGACGCCGCGAGCAGCGTCAGCCGCAGCGGGACGAGGGACCGCACGAGGGCCGACGCGACGTAGATGACGTAAGCGAGATTGATCAGCGCCGTGTCGAGCTCCATCGTCCCCCCCCCCCCCGGAAGTTCCCCATCTCGACCCGGCGCACCTTAGCCGGACGGTGTCTGCGGTCTATCACGGCAGGCTCGAATATGTTAGCGGTACCTGTCGAGTCGGGTCTGGACCGTTCGTCGCCCTGGTGCCTTCGACTGCTACACAAGGG
>JBCCFK010000009.1:0-36511 GCA_039029775.1 Actinomycetota bacterium
CACCCAACGCGAGCTCGATGCCATCGCCCGCTCCCTCAACACCAGACCTCGACAAACCCTCAACTGGATGACACCATCCCAAACCTTCGCCAACGCTGTTGCGATGACCGCCTGAGGACACAGGCGTTATGGGACGGTCGTGGCGACTGCTTGTGGCATCGTTGCTCCATGGAGGTACGGGCTCACACCCTGCGCTTGGGCTACCTCCTATTGGCGGCCGCTCTCGGGGCATGCGGCTCGGGGACGGTTGACGATGTTGTGTCCGCCCCTTCATCGGCCGAAGTCGCCACGCCGACGGTGGCCAGTACGACGCCCGGTTCGCCGAGCCCTCAGGTGACGCGTGAGCCGATCGCTCCTCGCGCTCCGACCCCAACTCCCGCCCGACCGATCACAATAGGAGGGCCAATCCAGTCCGTGATCACCGGTGATCCTCCGGACCTGGCTTGTGGCGACACACATGTCGGAGGAACCGCTGAGGCTCCTCCTGGCGGCACCCCCGACGGTCAATCTGCGGTGGATGCGTTCCAACGCTTTGCCGACAACGCACCTGATGGAGGGCTGCCGGCCTTTGGCTACGTCGCCTACGTCATCGACAACAGCCACGTCGTCGTGACCTGGACGGACAACGAATCGGAGGCCACTCTCGTCCATGTCTCGCTTTTGCGAGAGGTCGGCGGGAGGTGGACGGCCGAGACATGGATTCTCAACACTTTCCGATGGTGCACCTCAGCGATTCGACCTACATGAGCAGTGGGCGTCAGGGCGAAGTGACCGCTCGTCCTGCCCCCAGCCGGGCTTCGGCACTATCCACGAAGCGCCGGTAGGGGACACGGAGATGCCCGCACGATCCAGGCGGGCTCGTTGCCAGTCTCAACGCCGGCCAAGATTTCGCCGATAGAGAACCATGGCGAAGCTGCTCCTTGCCATGGTTGTCGTCGCAGCATTCGGTGGCGCCTTGCTCGTTCTCGACACTGGGAGGGCGAACGATGAGCCGCTGACCGGAGCCGTTCCTGTCACGATCGAGGTCCGCTCGGGAGACTGCACGAACCCCTCCGTTGAGGCTGGTGGCTTGATCTGGAGCACACGCGAAGGGGTCCCGTCGTCGTGGCGTGGTCGGGCTATTCAGGGGGTCTTTGAGTACGACGGCGAGCGTGCTTCGCTTCGCGCCGAGGGTGCATCGCTCGCCTACGTCGTCCGCGAACCGTTCGGGAAGTACGGCTGCGCCCTGTGGCCCGCCGACGGGTAACCGCAACAGAGCGAGCACCCTGTTGAGGCCGCCAAGAACCAAAATGCTCAACCGAGCGACCATCGCGCCGCCCGTCCCCGAAGTGCCGTTCTGGAACGGTCCTCCGACCCCGAGGGGTCGACCAGCGTCGGTAGCTGCAGTCCTGTGCCTGGCCCAGGGCGTCAACCTGTCGAGTCGTGGAGTTCGTGCCCGAGAAGTTCGGCGAACCCCGAGTCCGATAGGGGGTGGGTGCGATAGACGAATGCGGGAGGGCGTTGGACACTTCGATGCGTAATGCCGAGTCGGATAGGTGTTTGCTGCGTTCGGCCTTTGGCACATCGCCGACTGGCACGCGAGTCACCGCCGTGATCTCAGAGATCGGTATCGACCGGACTGCTGGACCCATCGCGACGAGGTTCAAGTGCGTGCTGGAGACCGTCAGCAACACTGGCAGACGGCGCACATGGAGAAACGTCCGCACGGCGGCGCCAAAGCAGCCGAGACCGATGAACAGCTCCATGAGATCTTGTTGGCGGTCTGACAGCCGCCCGAGCCTGCGTCCCGTGAATGACGGGCCACCGGGCACTTGTGTGAGAAATATGGCGCCACCGATGACGAGTCCGACGGCAATCGCCCCGAGCACGAAGCGGCTCTCGCGGACTGTCGCTCTCGCGACCGAGTCGGACACGGCACCGACAGTAGGCGGAGTTGACTTGCGGTGACCGATGCGGCCCCGACCCCTATGACACCATCCCCGAAGTGCCGTTCGAGAACCCTGGGTGCTCTCAAGGTGGGAGCTGTCGGTTGCCGATACAGGAATCATGAGGCCGCCGCGACCAGAGGTCACGTTCGTAGTTATGTGCGGGACCCTGGTGCTCGCAGGCCTGCTGTTCTTCGACCAGGGCGACAGCCACTCCCAGCGAGAGTCGTGCCGGGCTGCGAAGATCCTCTACGACCAGTCCGACGTGATCGAACACGAAGGGCGCACCCTATTGACCGGTCAGCACCCGAACGCCCGTGAGCGGTGCGGCCCGAACCAAGACCTCGCTCTCTACGGCCTGTCTGGGACCCCTATCGAGGGCATCATCTGGGACGACTGTCTTGTGTCGTGGCGTAACGGAGGCCGAACCACGGCGTCCGACATCGGCTACCCCTGCCTAGGGGTCTAACGGCCGGCATGGAGAACGGCGCGATTGGGCGCGCCCGTGGACCGTCCCCGAAGTGCCGGTCGGGGACGGAGCCGAGCCCGCGTTATGGGATGGTTGCTACCCGAGTTCAGCGATCCGGGCGGCCTCGTCCTCGAAGACTGGAAGGAGATCGGCGGCGCGCTGCGCTGGGACCTTCATGGTGAACCACACCATCCCGCCGAGCCCTCTGTAGTGGCACCGCAGGCGAATCGGGTCTCCGCCCTGAACCCGGACCCTGCACGTCTTGCTGGCCCGACGCCCGACTCTGTACTGCAGTTCGCCGACCGGCCCGCTGGTGTCCAACGCCGACCGCAACAGCTCGGTGAAGCGGCCAACCGCGGGCAAAGGCAGGAAGAGCCCTGAGTTCTTGCCGGTGTTCGAGATCGGTACATAGTCGTCGCCGGCCCAGCTTCGCCTGCTCACGCGAAGAACACGTGCCCAACGCGAGCCGCCGGGCCGCGACTCCCATAGGACCACAGGTTCCACGGTGCTGAACGCTACCGCGTCGGGTCGCCCTGTCGGACGAGTGTCACGGTTCCGGTCGGTGACCGAGGGCGTATCCCCGAAGTGCCGTTAGGTGACGCTTATCGCAATGTCACTTACCCGGCGTTCGCCGACGCGGTCTGTCGTTGTCGGGAGAGCGGTACGGTCGGCAGATGGTCGCTCCCCGCTGGCTGTGGCTATGTGTTGTCGCAGCGCTGATGGTTGGTTCGTGTTCGTCGGGATCGAGCGAGGGTCAGGAGCCGACACCCGCGCCAAGCGGGTCGGTGACGGCGATTCCGACGCCTACCGCTGTGGCGGCTGTGGCACTTGATGATCGCATTGTTGCTGGTGGGCCGCTTGTGTCTGTGACAGGACGCTGCTATGGCGAGTGCATCTATCGGTCCCAGATCCCGCGGTTCGCGCTCTATGACGACGGCACGGTTGTTCGCACTGATTTCGAGGATCCTTTCGGCGATTCGTTGTTCGTGATCGAGACCACGGAAGTGTCACGAGCACAGGCCGATGAGGCGATTGGTCTGGCGCTGTTGGCAGGCCTTGACTCGGGCGTCGTTGGAGCGGCTGGTGTGTTGTTGTGTTGCGATGGCGGGGGCCTGATCTTCGTGAGCGAGTTGGGGGCCGGAGGGACCTACATCCACGCACCATGGCTCGACACCATCGACGCGGAAACGTCGGCGCAGCGAGCCCAACGCGCGGCGCTGCGCAACGTCGTTGACTGGTTCGAGTCAATCGACGGCGCGGCTGGGTGGACCCGGGTGCCGGTGCGATGGGCGGGGTTCATACACGGAGACGCAAGCGGCGGAGTCGGCGGCTGCGTCGACCTCGACAGCCCCGAACCAGGCTCGGACCTGTTCAAGTTCGTCAACGACCCGTCGAATTCGTTCTCCTGGGCCAGCACCACCCCAGCACCGGATGGCACAGGGGTGATGACCGCTCGACCGCTGATGCCCCACGAAACCGGCTGCGACGACGCCAGGACGTACTCCGCATGGTTCCACGCCACCGATCGCAGCATCGACCTCAACGACCCCGTTCAACAGCCCGACGACTAGGCGCAGACAACCCGGCCAACGCCAACAGAGCAGGCATCGCGAAACAGATGCGTCTCACAATTGCCGTTCGGGGACACCACCGAGTCGGCGTTCGGAGATGGCGTTGGTGCTCTACGTTGCGGTGATGGCGGATGCTTCTCAGGGGCCGGGTTGGTGGCAGGCGAGCGATGGCAGGTGGTACCCGCCCGAGTCCCATCCAGACGCAGCGAAGCGTGCTGAGGCCACCCTGGCGTGCCCGCTGTGTGGTTCACCGATGGCGGCAGGGTGGATCGCGATGTGGAATCCGATCATGGGGCAGAAGGTGCGGTGGCAGGAGCCGGAACCCGGGTGGCGGCGATTGAGGGTGCCGCCAGGCGCTGAGGTCGTGCTCCAGGCGAGGACAGGCGGCCGCGACGCCCGGACCGCTCATCGGTGCCGGTCGTGTTCCGCGACGGTGATCCCGCCGGACGAGTCATACGACGGTTGACGTCGCGCTCACCGTGGCCCTGATGCCGGGCGCCCAACCACGGTCCAGCTAGGTTCGGCGGATGGCGTCGCAGTTTCCGATTCGTTTTGGTTGGCTCTCCCCGTGTATCGGGAACCGGTGGAGTGATCACCGACCGATCGTGGTCGACCAGGCGAAGACGATCCTTCCCACGGTCAACGATCACTTCGACTCGATGTGGATCGCCGACCACTTCTACGGGTTCGACGAGAAGACCGATCCCTTCGTCGAGGCCTGGACGTCGCTCACGTGGCTCGCCGCGAAGTTCCCCGACGTGACGCTGTGCCACCACGTGCTCGGGCATGGCTACCGACCACCGGCGCTCACGGCGAAGATGGCCGCGACGTTGCAGGTGTTCTCGGAGAACCGCTTCATGCTGGGGATCGGCGCAGGCTGGCGCGGCGACGAGTACGAGGCCTACGGCTATGAGTTCCCGAAGCCAGCGGTCCGCTTCGCACAGCTCGAGGAGGTCGTGGCCATCTGCCGGTTGATGTGGACCGAAGACCTGCCGAGCTTCGAGGGCGACCACTACTCGATCACCGAGGCGGCCGCTCCACCGCTGCCCGAGGTCGTTCCGCCGGTCTGCATCGGCGCGAACGGCGAACAGATCGGTCTGCCGCTGGTCGGCCGGATCGCCGACATGTGGCACAACAGCAGCCGAGACGAGGACGCGTGGCTTCGCAAGCGCGACATCGTGCGGGCCTCGGCCGAAGCAGCGGGCCGAGACCCCGACGCCATCGAGACCGGCATCACGATCGAGCGGCCACTGCCCGAGACCGACGCCGAGTCGGCGGAGTACCTCGACCTGATCGGCCGGCGGCGCGACGCCGGTGTCGACCACTTCGTCATGGACTTCGGCAACCCGTCCTCGATCGACCCGATCCTCAGGTTCAGCGAACAGGTCATCTCGCCACTTCGGTGACCCCCCGTTCGAATCAGCATGTGCTCCCGGGGGGGGCCGCCGCGGGCCGCTTCAGTCGGCCGGGACCGGCCGGACAGACCTCAGGATCCACCACGCGAGAAGTGGGATGGCGACGAACTCGAGGGCCAGGGCGAACAGGATGTCCGGAGAGGTGAGGACCGACCCATCGGCCGCGGTCAGGCGAGCCAACCCGCCCAGGAACATCAGGGCGAGGCCGGCGACGAGGACGACGCGGAGCTCGTGCAGCCACCTCGCACCGGCGATGAAGACCAGCCCGAGGCCGGTCCAGACGCCAGACGCGAACCGGACGTGACTGTCCTGGATGCCGAAGTCGTCCTGGTCGCTGATGTCGACGAAGTCGTTGCGACCCTCCCAGCCGAGGGTCTCGAACCCGCCGAGCGTCATGTTCAGGCTGAAGAACACGATGAAGGCGCCCACCAGACCCAGCACGACACGCAGGGCCTTGTGGTCACTGTCGACGGACAGGTCCGGAGGCCGTTCGCCGTGATCGAGCTCCTCGGCGGTGACCTGCGTGCTTCGTTCCACCGTTGGACCTCCTGAGTGTCGGCTCGGGCTGCTCACGTCGGTGGCGCTTCCGAGCGGTGGGCGGTCGTGAACATCCGCACGCTCGCCTCGATGACGCGACGCCGTTCGGGTCGACCGGGAACCGCCCTCATCCCGACGACGACCGGGAAGAACAGCGCACCTTCGAGCTGCGCCCAGAAGAGCTCGGCTGCCTCCGCGGGCGATTCGACATCGAGGAACCCGGCCCTGGTGGTGGCCTCGAGCCACGTCTCGAACACGCTCGTGCCCAGCGACCCCATCAGCGCGGTCGCCCACTCGGGGCGACGGATCCCCTCGGCCGCGGCGGCACGAAGCAACCCGAGCGAGGTGTCAGCGAGCAGGGTGTCGACGCGACGGTGCGCGTAGTCCCGCAGGAGCGCCTCCACGTCGTCTGCGGTCGCCGCAGGCTCGATGGGGAGCTCGTCGAGTCCGCCGAGGCGTTCCTGCAGGAGCTCGGTGAAGAGCCCGTCCTTGGAGCCGAAGTGTGCGTAGACCGTCGGCTTCGTGACCCCTGCGGCGGCGGCGATGTCATCCATCGAGGCGCCGGCGAAACCCACACGCCCGAAGCAGGCCGCCGCGCCACCCAGGATCGCGTCTCGGGTGGGCGCACTTCGAGGCGATCGCACGGTCCCTGGTGTCATGACTTTACTTTACGGTAAAGTAAAGTCGGTGACAACCCGGGTCACGGAATGCGCATCAGTTGGATGGTGTCGGTCTGACGGGTGGCATTGGAGATGCCCGAGATCACGACGACCTCGTCGCCGGCCTGGAGGCCGTGTCGCTGGCGGGCCATATGGAGGGCGTCGTCCACGGCCTCGGCGCCGGTCGGCCGCTCGGGGCTGAGGAGGGGCGACGTGCCCCAGCTCAGCGCCAACTGCCGCACAGCACGCTCGTCGGGGCTGAACGCGAGGATGGGGACCTCGGGACGGAAGCGGGTCACCTTCCTCGACGTGAAACCCGTACGGGAGACGCAGATGATCGCCTTGGCATCGACCTGCTGGGCGATCTCGCACGCGGCCATGGTGATCGCGTCGGTCCCGATGACCGTGGGATCGGTGATCGCGTCACCATCGCGGAGATCCGCCATCGTGCGCGCCCACCGGTCGTGGTCGAATCCCCGGTCGGCGCGCAGCGCGATCTCGGCCATCGTGGACACGGCGTTCACCGGGTCGACCCCGACCGCCGACTCGCCGGACAACATGACGGCACTCGACCCGTCGAACACCGCGTTGGCCACGTCGGTGGCCTCGGCGCGCGTCGGCATCGACGCGTAGACCATCGACTCCAGCATCTGGGTCGCGGTGATCACCGGACGACCGCGCGCGATACAACGCCGGATGATGTGCTTCTGCAGGTGCGGGAGCTCCGAGAGCGGGTACTCGATGCCCAGGTCGCCGCGGGCCACCATGACCGCACCGGCGGTCTCGATGATCCCCTCCAGATTGTCGACGGCCGCCTCGGTCTCGATCTTGGCCACGAGCAGTGGGCCCTTCGGGTGCTTCTCGACCCCGATCGCACGCAGGTCGTAGGCCGCCCGCACGAAGGACACGGCGATGATGTCGACGCCGTGGTCGACGAACGCGTCGACATAGGTGAGGTCCTCCTTGGTCGGTGCCGTGAGCGCCAACCGGCCCGACGGCACCTGAAACCCGGGTCGACCCTTCACCAGACCGCCGTGGATGACCCGCGTCATCAGCTCACCCTGGGACTTCTCCTCGCAGAGCATCTGAATCGCGCCGTCGCCGAGTGCCACCCGGTCGCCGATCGCGACATCGCGTACGACCTCCTCGATGTCGACCTCGATCACCTCGGCCGTGCTGCCATCGGTGCCGGCGGTGACCCGGACCTGGTTGCCCTCGACGAGCTCGACGCCGCCGTCGGGAAACGCAGCACAGCGGATCTTCGGGCCGGGGAGATCCACCAGGACCCCGACTTCCCGACCGACGTCGGCCGCGGCCTCTCGCACGCGGCGGTAGGTCCCGAGATGCTGGTCGAGGTCTCCGTGCGCCAACCCGATGCGGGCGACATCCATCCCGGCCTCCACCATCTGTCGGAGGACGGGGGGATCCCAGGAGGCGGGACCGATCGTGGCGACGATCTTCGTGCGACGCACAGGGGGCACCTTTCAGACTTCAGGTCCGGTTTCGGCGCCACCACGCTGTGGCCTCGCCGAAGGCTCGCATGCCCACGCGTCGATGTCGAGCCTTCGTGACCAGGCGACACCGCACCCGACCGGCGCGGCTTCCTCCAACCGACGTCGACTTCCCGAACGGAGAGCGTTCTCACCCCTGCAGCGAGAGCTCGTAGCAGAGGTTGATGCCGTTCTCGGTGTAGTGGCCGTACGGCGCGCGCCGCTCGAACCCCACGCTCTCGTACAGCGACCGGGCCGCCGCCATCTCCTCCATCGAGCCGGTCTCGAGGAGGACTCGGTGGTAGCCACGGGCACGACAGCGCGCCAGGAGATCCTCCAGCACGAGGCGCCCCACGCCGCGGCCGCGAGCCTGCGCCGCGGTGTGCATCGACTTCACCTCGCCCGTTGCCGCGTCGAACTCGCGCAACGCCCCGACCCCGAGGAGCTGTCCGGACTCACGGGCTCCGACCAGGACCAGGTCGCTGCCGGCGACCTGCTCGGGCGGCATGGCGTAGGCGTGCTCGGGCGGTGTGATCGTCAGCGAGAACGCCCGATGGGCTTCGATGAGCGCGACGACGTCGGCGCCGGTGGGGTCCTCCTCGCCGATCTCGATCACACCGCGAGTCAAGCGGCCCGACCCGGTGTGCGTCCATCGGCTTTCGGGAATGTGGCCCCGCCGGCGGCGGGTTCCCGCGCGATGTCCGATCGACAGATCGCCGTGCCCGCGACCCGGTCGCTGTCGGCCCGCGGCGTGCTCATCTGGGCTCTGCCGACCGCCTTCACGCTGAGCTGGCTCGCCTACGTGACGTGGTCGGGCCAGTGGGACAGGGTCGTGGGCCACTGGCGAACCGGACTGACGATGATCTTCGGCAGTTTCGTCGCCGGGTCGACACCACAGGGCGGCGGCGCCGTCGCCTTCCCGGTCTTCACGAAGGTGTTGGAGATCCCCGCGGCCGTCGCCCGCACCTTCTCGGTGTCCATCCAGGCGACGGGCATGGTGATGGCGTCGCTGTCGATCCTGTTGGCGGGACGTCGAATCGACAAGCGGGCCCTCGGGCTCGGCGTGCTCGGGGGCTCCATCGGATTCATGATCGGCCTGTTCGTCCTGAGCGACCCCGGCACCATCTGGTGGGAGTCGAGGATCTCGGCGCCGTACGTGAAGGTGTCGTTCACGATCGCCATCGCGGCGATGGCCTACATCGTGTACCTGTGCTTCGTGACCGGTGCGTCCGGCTCCGAGGCTGTCGACGACTGGACGCGGACCTCGGCGTCGACGCTGGTCCTGTTCGCCGTCGTCGGCGGAATCGCGTCCGCGCTCACGGGCTCGGGCGTCGACGTGATGCTCTTCCTCTTCGTCGTGCTGGTTGCGGGCCTGCATCCCCGAGTCGGCATTCCCACCAGCATCATCACCATGGCTGTGGTGTCGACGCTCGGCCTGGTCGTGCTCGGCATCGTCGACGGGCAGCTGGCGATCGACCTCGACGCCTCCGGGGACGTGGTCGCAGTCGGGGGCACCGAGGTCGACGGCCTGGACCCGACCCGCTTCGATCTGTTCGGGATCTGGCTCGGTGCCGCACCGCTCGTGGTCTGGGGCGCACCCCTGGGCTCATGGGTCGCGAGCATCCTGAACGAACGGGCGCTCATCACCTTCGTCGCGGGGATGGCACTCCTCGAGGTCGCGACCACGATCATCTTCCTCGACGCCCTGCACGACGACGTCCGCTTGGTCGTCTTCGGCGTGGTCGGCCTCCTCGGGGCGCTGGGGGCCGTCCGGATCCTGGCCCGCCATCGCCACCAGATCATGGGCACGACCGCGGTGGAACGAGACCGCGTGGAGGTCAGCTGAGCTGGGCGGGCAGATCCGCCGACTGTTCCTCCACGAGGAGCTGACGGATCTTCGCGGCGGGGACCGGGCGGGAGAAGTAGTAGCCCTGCCCCAGCTCGACGCCGAGCTGCTTCAACAGCCGCAGCTCGTTGGTGTCCTCGATGCCCTCGGCCAGCGCCTTGGCCTCGACGCGTCGGGCGACATCGAGCACCGCCTCGACGACACCGGCGTCGTCCTCGGTGTCCATGGCCCGCACGAACGATCGATCGATCTTGATGATGTCGATGTCGAACGACTGCAGGTACTGGAACGCCGAATAGCCGGTACCGAAGTCGTCGATGGCGAGTCGGAAGCCCTCCTGACGGAACGCGTCGAAGACCTCGACCACGCCGTCAGCGGCCAACACCGACTCGGTGAGTTCGACCACGATCGCGGAGGCGTCCACGCCCGACTGCTCGATGGCCGCCACGAACCGCTCGGCGAAGTCCTCGTCGTCGAATTGTCGACCGGAGACGTTCACGCTGCAATACAGGTCGAAGCCCATCGCGCGCCACTGCGCCAGGTCCAACGCGGCCTGCGCTGCGACCCACAATCCGATCTGGCGGATCAACCCGGACTCCTCGGCCACGGGGATGAACGACGCCGGACTCACCATGCCGCGCTGAGGATCCTCCCAGCGGATGAGCGCCTCCACGCCCTGGATCTGACTGGTCGCCAGGTCGACGATGGGCTGGTAGTGGAGCACGAACTCGTTGTTCTCGATCGCCCTCGAGAGCGCGGACTTCAACTCGAGCTCCTCGGTGGCACTCGCCTCCATGTGCTCTGCGAACACCTCGGTCCGATCCTTGCCCGTCTGTTTCGCCTGGTACATGGCGAGGTCGGCCGAACGGATGAGATCGTCATGCTTGCGATCGCCGTCGAGATCGACGGCCACGCCGATGCTCGAGGTCAGACGGAACTCGTTGTCGCCGACCCCGATCGGTTGACCGATCGCCTCGCGCAATGTGGACGCGAACTCGGTGACCTCTTCGAGGGTCCCGACGCCGGGACGCATGACGGCGAACTCGTCGCCGCCGAGGCGGGCGGCGAGATCCGAGAGGGTCAGACACTGTTGGATGCGGTCCGACACGGTGAGCAGCACCTCGTCGCCGACCGCGTGGCCGAGCGAGTCGTTGATGAGCTTGAAGTCGTCGAGGTCGACGAACAACACCGCGACGTGGGAATCGGTGCGGGCCGCCGCGGCCATCGCGTCCTCGACGCGGTGGCCGAACGCCACGCGGTTGGCGAGCCCGGTGAGATCGTCGTGCAATGCCTGATGGCGCAGATCGTCCTGCAGGGACTTGCGTTCGGTGACGTCGCGGATGTTGAGGACGACGCCGTCGACCTCGGGCTGGTGCCGCATGTCGGTCACGGCCACCTCGGCGGTCTTCACCTGGCCGTCGGTCGCCTGGATGCGCAACTCGACCGAGGTGCCGTCGATCTCGCGGAACGGGAGCGAGCGGAGGCGCTCGGCCTCGGTCACCGACAGCAGCTCGAAGACGCTCCGGCCCATCAACTCGGCAGCGGTGTAGCCCAGCAGCCGCTCGATCGACGGCGACACGTATGTGAGGAGACTGTCGGGGTCCATGATCGCGACGACGTCGGACGAATTCTGGACCATCAGGCGGAACCGGGCCTCCGAGCGCAGCAACTGCGCCTCGGCGCGCTTGCGGTCGGAGATGTCGCGTGCGGTGATGACGATGCCCTGGACCTCGTTCTCACCTCGGAGGTCTCGAGCCTCCAGTTCGAACCAGCGGAGCTCGCCCGACCCGTGCAGCATCCTGACCTCGACCGGCGACGGGTCGTTCCCCGGACTGGCCGGCGTGGCGATGACGCGGCGAGCGTGCAGCTGGTCGGGCCGGTGGACCAACTCGCCGACTGGACGACCGACGACGGCCGCCTCCTCTCGGCCGAGCAGCCGACGCACCGTCGGGCTCGCGAAGGCCACCAACCCGCGCTCGTCGAGGACCATCACCACGTCGGAGGAGTTCTCGACCAAGGCCCGGAACCGGCGGTTCGACCGGCGCTGGTGCAGCTGCTCGCGCAGCCGGACACCGTCGAGGGCCAGCGAGACCTGGCTGGCGAAGCTGTCGAGCGACGCCACCTGTTCCAGCGTGAAGACGCCGGTGTACTGCGTCACCAGGACCACGACAGGGTCGGGCTGGGACATCCCGATCGGGAGGACGGCGATGTCGACGAGATCGTCGACGAGCGGCCGATCGAGCTCGGCAACGCCCTCGAACGCGACCACGCCGGCCTCGAGTTCGACGCCGTTGGCGGCGAGGGACGAGAGCGGCAGGTGTGCAGCGGCCTCGTCCCGGGCGTACCCACGGCTCTGCAACAGGACCAACCGATCCCCGTCGAGACGGTAGATCGAGGCTCGGCTCGCCGCGGGGCGGGTGGCGATCTCCAGCGACCCGTCGACCGCGGCGCGAAGCGCACCGTCGCGATCGGTGGCGGTGGCCAGGCGGGTCGCCGCGTCGCGGAGCCGACGCTCGCGCTCCGAGGTTCCCTCCTTCGCTCGCACCAGGTCCGCCATGCGCAGCAGCACGAGCATCGCGATCACCGCGGCGCCGCAGATCGTGCTGATCGGATCGATCCGTTCGACGCCGAACTCGGACAGGACCAGCAGGGTGGGGCCGACGAGGAGCGCCCCTGCGAGCAGCGAGAACCGCTGGCGACCGACCGCACGGTCCTCGAAACGCGGCTTCGCGGTGAGGTCGTTGACGTTCGGGTGGCTGATCGCAGCGGCCACGAAGGTGAACCCGAACGGGGCGATGGCGAAGCTGGCGTCGAGCGCCCACGGCCATCCGGCGATGAAGCCGCGAAGCAGGACGTCGTTGACGATGATCACCGACACCGACAGGGCCAGGAGGTAGTAGGCCTCGTTTCGCACGCCGGGGCCGAATGAGATCCGCGCGGCCATCGCGGTGAGCCCGAGCGTCGAGATGGAGTACACGAGGACGAGAAGCCGCTCGTCGACGGGAACCGTCCCGTCGTGCAGATACGGGGCCAAGAAGACGTTGAGCGTGATCATCCCGGTGACCGCGGCGAAGATCATGGCGTCGGTGGAGTTCTCGCGCCGACGCTCGCGCGTGCGGACGCGGACCATCGAGATGCCGCCGGCCATCATGACGGCGTAGGCGGCCAAGCCGATCACGTCGGCGACACTCGGGAACGGGTACTCCTGATCGACGATGCCGCCGTGGACGACCCGCGCGATCGACTGGACGAGGGCCAGAACGCCGCCGACGAGAAGCAGCCGCCACGGCCCGGTCGCGATCGACCGGTTGATCCGCATCGTCCGGACCAGGATGGCCACGAAGCCGACGACGACGATGAGGCGCGCCACCCCGGCCTGGCCGACGACCAAGCCTGCAACGCTGATCAGGACACCACCGACCAGCACCGCTCTCCACGGAACGAGCGCCATGGAGTCCCATCGGCGGTTTCGGGGAGCGGGTTAGGACCTGTGGAAGGCCGAACAGACCCGGAATTCGGCCGAAATCAACGCCGACGACCGAACGAGACGTCGGCCGTGGTGTCGAACACCGCCTCGGGCATCGCGGTGAGGTCGATCTCGAGGCCGCGCATGGCGTACGCGTACTGATCCGGCAGGTTCTCGCGGATGTGGTCGAGGAAGGTGACCAGGTCGATGATCGCGGGCATCCGCACCGCACCCATCACGTCGACGCGGGGCCCGATGATCTGGAGCGGGACCCCCAGGACCTTGTTCAGGATGCGGGCCAGCATCGGCGTGAGGATCGCGAACCACAGGAATCGGCGCTGGACGATCGAGTACTGGAGCATCCCCCGATACAGGGCGCCCGACACCGCGAAGAAGCCGCCAGGGGCGTCCTTGGGCACGCTCAATGCCGAGACCTCGTAGGCGTTTCCCTGCAACTGCACGTCTTTCAGGCGGTCCGCCCACCCATCGTCGATGTCGAACATCTCGAAGATGTGGACGTCGGGGTGATACGGGATGAGGCGAGCCGTCCCGACCAACACGCCTTCGTGGAAGGCCCCGAAGTAGGTCGACACGTCGATCCACTGGTCGGCGAGGTAGTCGTCGTCGACCGAGTCGACGATCCCGCGATCGGCATACACCCGGGCGTTGAGCGCCAGGGCCTCGGCCAGATCGGCAGGGCCCTCCAGGGGTCGGACGACGAGGCCGGGAACCTCTTGAAGGGTCACCACGGGGCGATCGTCTCCGTTGCGCGCGCAGCGACGGCGGTCTCGTCGACCCTGCTGCGTCTGTCTCCCACGGAGTGCCCTTCCCGTCCGGTGGGCCCCGACCGCCATGTTGGTCGTGAGCGTCCTGTTGCCGGTGAGAACTCTAGGTCGGGTCGTTCGAACCACGCCAAACGACCCATGGGCACGCAGTGTCCGGGTACGGCCACCCATCGTGGCCGGGAGCCGAGGTGAGACTCAGGCCCGTCCCAGGAGTCGGTCCACGGCGATCTCGATGACTCGGCGGTCGGCGCCACGATCCTTGGGCTCGGAGTACCGCTCCGCGTAGCGGCGGACCCCTTCGGCGCACCGATCCGGATCGGCGGTCACGACCGCGAGTCCTTCCATCGTCGCCCACCGGCCGCCGTCGACCTGGCAGACCGCGGCGCGGAGCCCATCGGGAGCCGCGACGAGCAGCCTCGCCTTCACACTCCCGTCCCACGTGATGACCCGGGCCAACCCGGACTCGTCATCCCACGTGAACCCCACGGGCGTGACATGCGGGCGGCCATCGGCACGCACCAACGTCAACGACGCCAGATGGCGCTCCCGGACGAACTCGGCCATGGCATCGGAGACATCGACCATGCCCAGGAGTCTCGCGCTCGGCACCGACAACGCGGCAGCCGAACGTGGCGAAAACGCGAACGGAGGGCCCCTCGGGGCCCTCCGTCTCGGGTCTCGTCCCGTGCGATCAGACGATCACTCGGCGGCCTCGGCGGCCGCGTCGCCCTCGCCGGCCTCGTCATCGTCGCCGTCGAACTTGTCCTTCACGTCGTCGACGACGTCCTTGGCCTTGTCGACCACGTCGCCGGCCACGTCCTGGACCTTGTCCACGGCATCGCCGGCAACGTCCTTGGCCTTGTCGACGGCATCGCCGGCGGCATCAGTCGCCTTGCCGAACATGCCCTTGATCCTGTCCATGAAGCCCATGAGGCTCCTCACTCTCTTGATGGCGGGTTTGCGCAAATGTAGCCGCCCGCACCCACCGGGGACAGCGACGTCAACGGCGGTCGAGAGATGACGACGGACTCACTCGTTGAGCAACCAGCGCTGAGCGGGTTCGGGCTCGACGTCGCTCGAGAAGAACTTGTCGAACGCAGCCTCGTCGGCGGCGTTGTCCCAGTCCGGGGGCACGTCGGTCGACTCGCTCGACGCGATGGCGTCGAGCCCGTCGGGAGCGCGTCGCTTCGGTGCCGGAGCCGACTCGTCCACCGCGCCGAATGCCGGCTCGTCGGCGGGGTCGGGTGCAGGCGGCGCCGGTGGCGCGCCGAATGCGGGGGCGTCGGCGGGATCGTTGAGCGAACGAGGGGTGAACTCCAGGACGGTCGCACCGGGACCCTCCTGATCGTGGTCGGGCTCAGGGGCCACGGCTCCGCCGTGGTCGCCGACCGCCGGATGGTCGGGCGAGACGTTGGGCGCCAACGACTCGGCGGGGGCTCCGAAGGTGTCGGCGCGCTGGGGCACGTCGAACGCGGGCAGATCCTCGGGACGCTCATCCGCCGCCTCGGACGCCGCCGGCTCGAAGGCGGGCGCGGCGGCCAGGGAGTCGAATGCACCGGGTGTGCGTTCGACGCCGTGCTCTCCGGCGACGATCGGGCCCTCCCCGGTCTCGCCCGCATCGAACGGGCGCGGGTCGAACTCCTCGGGCGGCGCGGCGGCGTGGCGACCCATCGCCTCGACCGACTCGGACAGGGCCGCCAGGTTGTCGAGGTCTTCGTCGACGGCGGCCGACGGCTCGACCGCCGGCGGGTCGAGGACGGCAACGACCATCCGCGCCGCGGCGCTGTCGTTGAGGCGCGCTGCCTCCTGTTCCAGCTCCACGATGGCGTCGCCGAGGCCGGCGATCCGGCGGCGCATCTCGGCCACGGCCGCGTCGACGTCGATCCCCGTCGTGTCGATCGGTTCGAACCCGTCGTCGCTCACCCTGCGCTCCTGGAGTCTTCCCTCGTCATCACGTTCCGATCGGCACGCGAAGCAGCGCTCTTGAGGGCATGCGCCCCGATGGCCCAGGCCGGGCGGCGGGTCAGCCGCCGAACATCGCCAGCCATTGCTCCGGCGTTCGCGGCGCGAAGACGTAGTTGTGTTGACGGGTCTCGCCCATGGAGGCCGAGGCCTGGGGGGCGTACAGGTGGCCGGGGAACAGAATGGCGTCGTCGGGGATGCGGGCCAGACGCTGGGTCAGCGACTCGTACATCTCGCGTGGGTCGCCACCGGGCAGATCCGTGCGCCCGCAACCCTCCAGGAACAAGGTGTCGCCGGCCACCAGCTTGTTGTCCACGAAGAAACACTGGCTGCCGGGCGTGTGACCCGGGGTGTGGATCAGCTCGATGTCGATCGAGCCGACAGAGACGACATCGCCGCTGCTGTGTCGGACCAGGTGGTCGTCGGTGACGCCGGTGACGCGCGTGACGAGATCCCCCTCCGGGTCCTGCACGTGGATCGGCACCGAGGTCAGCTCGAGCAGGTCGGCCACGCCCGCGATGCTGTAGCCCATCATGTCCCCGCCCACGTGGTCGGGGTGATAGTGGGTGGCCAGGACGCCGGTGAGCTCCATGTCGTCCGCGGCCAGCACGTCGACCAGGCCCTGCGGGTCGTAGGCCGGATCGACCACGACGGCCTCGCCGGTCTCCCGGTCGCCGATCAGGTAGATGAAGTTGACCATCTGGCGGGCGAGCATGTCGCCGGTGGCGACGTCCTTGCCGGCCAGGATCTGACGGAAATACAACCGGTCGTTGCTGGTCATGGGGTCAACCTACCCTCGCGAGTCGGGATCGCTCACGCGAACGACCCACCGGACGATCGTCAGGCGATGTCCGGTGGCGCTCCCACCGGACCGTCGTCGTCACCCGGATCGTCCTCGACGGGGTTGAGCGGGGCCACCTCGATCAGGTCGGGACCGTCGCGGCGCCATGCCTCCTCGGCGAGCGACACGACCTCGCGTGCGGACTTGCCGATCTGGCCGGCCGCCCTCGCGGCGTCGTCGTGTTCGACCTTCACGCGGCCGGCGCTGACCTGCACGCGGATCCGACGCCCCTCGACGTCGACGTCGTCCACACGCCGCGCCGTCGGCCAGCGCTCGAACCGCTGACCGCGGATGTCCAGCGCGCCGGTCTCGGCGGTGATGACCCCTGCGACCTGCTCGGCCAGCGCCGTGTCCGCGAGCGCGCTCAACACGTGCCCCGGTCGTCCCCTGGACATGACGACGGGCGTGACCCAGGCGTCGAGGGCGCCGGCGTCGACGAGCGCCCGCATCGTGTGGGCGAGCGTCTCGCCGGTGGCGTCGTCGAGATTGGCCTCGAGCAGCATCACCGGATGGCCCGGGACGGGTTCGGACGTCCGAGTGCCCAACACCACCTGCGTGGCATGGGGCCGGTCGCCGAGCTCGCTCGGTCCCGCTCCGAATCCCGACGACCGGACCCGGACCGCGGGCATCGGCCCCCAGGACGACGCCAACGTCGACATGAGGGCGGCGCCGACCGGCGTCGTCAGCTCTGTCGGGATGTCGAGACCTCGGGTCGGGGCCTCGCGAAGCAGCTCGACCGTGGCCGGGGACGGCACCGGGTGCAGGGCGCCACCGGCTCGACGGACCATGCCCCGTCCGTGAGCCACCTCGCTCACGGCCACGTCCGTCACGTCCAGCACCTCCAGCGCAGCACACGTGCCCACGACCTCGAGGAGCGCCTCCATGCCGAGGAGATCGTGGAGCGCGGTGTGGTCACCCTGGCGACGCTGCACCACCGCCTCGGCGTGAGCCAGCGCCGACAACGCCGACACCGCCCGTGACCGCAACCGATCGGGCAGGCGGGCCTCGTCCACCATGGCGCCCACGTGCGCCGCGGTCCGGACCACGCTGGTGGCCTCGAGACGGATGTGGATGCGGGTCGCGGCCAGACCCCCGCGCATCACCGGTTCGGCATCGAGCTCCCACCCGTGCACGGGCAATCGGTCGCACAGCGCGCGGACCTCGTCCAGGTCGGCGCCGACGTCGACCAGCGCACCGATGGCCGCCGTGCCCGAGATGCCGGAGAAGCAGTGGAACCACGCGATCGTCGGGCCGTCAACCATCCGTCACCGCCTCGGCGCGCATACTCGATCGGGTCGGTGCGAACACGCCCCTATCCTTGCGTGTCGTGACCCCCGGTGCCTCTTCCGAGCTCTCGGTCGGCTACCTGGGTCCGGAGGGAACCTTCACCGAGGCCGCCATCCTGACCCAGCCCGATCTCGCCGCAGCCGAGCACGTGCTGTGCCGGAGCCATTCCGACGTCCTGTTCCGCACCCAACAGGGTGAGATCACGTTCGGCTTCGCCGCGATCGAGAACTCCATCGAGGGGACGGTCAACGTCATCCAGGACACACTGGCGTTCGACGCGGACCTCTTGATCCAGCGTGAGGTCGTCATCCCGATCACGATGAACCTGCTCGTGCGCGCCGGCACCGAGGTCGGCGACGTGAAGCAGGTCATCTCCTACCCCCACGCGCTCGCGCAGGTGCGCACCTACATCCGCGAGAACCTGCCCCATGCCGACACGATCGCCGCGAACTCCACCGCAGACGCCGCGATGATGCTCGCCGAGACGGGCGAACACGGGCAGGCCGCCGTGGGCACCGCTCTGGCAGCGGAGCGGTACGGCCTCGAGATCGCGGCCCCCGGCATCGAGGACCACAAGGGCAACCAGACGCGCTTCGTCGTGCTGGCGCGCGAGGGCATCCCGGCGCCCACCGGCCACGACAAGACGTCCATCGTCGTGTTCCAGCGGGCCGACCGCCCGGGTTCGCTTCTCGCCATCCTCCAGGAGTTCGCGGCCAGATCGATCAACCTGACGAAGCTGGAGTCGCGCCCGACCCGCCAGGGCCTGGGCGACTACTGCTTCCTGCTCGATCTCGAGGGTCACATCTCCGACGAGCTGGTCGCCGACTGCCTGAAGAACCTTCGAGCCAAGCAGGCCAGCGTGAAGTTCCTGGGTTCCTATCCGGCCGCCGGCGATCACGAATCGAGCCGCGCGCAGACCAGCGCGGCCTTCGTCGACGCCGAGGCCTGGCTCGACACGCTCCGGGCGCAACAGCTCGACGACTGAGGTCGGACCCCGGTCTCAGGGCCAGGTTGCTGGTGCCGGGCCTGTCGAGCGAGTACACCCTTGGCCATGACTGATGCCATCGGCCCGAAGGATGCTTCCGAGCACACCCGCGCGCTCAATCAGCAGGCGGCGGTCATGTCGTTCGACGATCCGGGCGACTTCGACCGGGCGACGCGCGGGCTGATCGCCAGGCACGACACCGGGACGATCGAGTACGAGGGTCGGGTGGTCTGGGACACCTCGCCGTACGACTTCATGCGGGGCGACGACGCCGCCCCCGAAACCGTGCACCCGGGGTTGTGGCGACAGGGTCGACTGAACAACATCCACGGGCTCTTCGAGGTCACCGACGGCGTCTGGCAGGCCCGGGGCTACGACCTGGCGAACATCACCTTCCTCGACACCACCGATGGATGGCTGATCATCGATCCCCTGACCACCGCGGGCACCGCGGCGGGATGCCTCGAGCTGGCCAACCGGACGCTCGGCGAGCGACCCGTCTCGGCCGTCATCTACACGCACAGCCACATCGACCACTACGGCGGCGTGCTCGGCGTGACCACACCCGAGGCGGTCGCTGCTGGTGACGTCCGGGTCATCGCCCCCGACGGCTTCATGCGCGAGGTCGTCAACGAGAACGTGATCGCCGGCCCGATGATGGGGCGACGGTCGATGTACCAGTTCGGGCCGCTGCTGCCCATCGGTCCTCGGGGCCAGGTCGACGCCGGACTCGGGAAGCGCACGCCATCGGGGCCGGCCGGGCTCATCGCCCCGACCGAGATCATCACCGAGACCGGTGCGGAGCTCGACGTCGGGGGCGTGCGAATCGTGTTCCAGAACACGCCCGATGCCGAAGCGCCGGCCGAGATGAACTTCTTCTTCCCCGACAAGTCGCTGCTGTGCATGGCCGAGAACTGCACGCACAACATGCACAACCTGTATCCGATCCGGGGAGCGCAGACCCGCGACGCACTGGCCTGGAGCAAGTACATCCACGAGGCGCTCCGCCTGTGGGGCGATCAGACCGACATCATGTTCGCCACCCATCACTGGCCGCGCTTCGGGCGCGGCGACGTCGCCGAGTTCCTCGAGCTCCAGCGTGACGTGTACCGGTGGCTCCACGACCAGACGATGCGTCGGGCGAACGCGGGCATGGTCCCTGCCGAGATCGCCGAGGATCTCAGCCTTCCGGAGGCGTTCACCGACCACTCACACGTCCGGGGCTACTACGGCACCGTCTCGCACAACGCGAAGGCCGTCTACACGAAGTACCTCGGCTGGTACGACGGCAACCCGGCCAACCTCAACCCCCTGCCCCCGGAGCCGAGCGCCGAGCGCTACGTGGAGTACATGGGCGGCGCCGACGAGATCCTGCGGCGCGCTCACGAGAGCTTCCGGGCGGGCGAATACCGGTGGGTGTCCCAGGTCGTCAACCACGTCATCTTCGCCGACCCGACCAACCAGGAAGCTCGCGCCCTCCAGGCCGACGCGTTCGAGCAGATGGGCTACCAGGCCGAGTCCGCGACCTGGCGCAACGCATACCTGCAGGGCGCCCACGAGCTCCGGAACGGGTACCTCGAGTTCCCGTTGGCGATGGGCCGCCAGATCGGGCATGCCATGACGGCCGAACAGCTGATCGACACCATCGGCATGCGGTTCGATCCAGACGTCTTCGCGCGTGAGTCGGCGCGGATCAACCTCCACCTGACCGACCTCGACGAGCACCACGTGATCGGGGTGGCTCGGATGGCGGTCCACCACGACGCCGACATGGTGGACCCCGAGGCCGACGTCTCGTTCACGACCACCCGCGAGACCCTGGTCCACATCCTCGGCGCGATCACCTCCCTGGAAGACGCCGTGGCGGCCGGCGGCGCCACCACCGAGGGCGATGCCACGGTTCTCAGCGACTTCTTCGGCGCTCTCCAGGTGTTCATGACCGCCGGCATCGCCGAGCCATGATCGCCACGACCACCATCGGGGCCTACCCCAAGCCTTCGTACGTCCCGATCTCGGACTGGTTCACGAAGCCCGACGGCGACTACACGAGCGCCTACCTCGACGAGCTGTCCGCGGCCGGCGAGGACGCCGAGGACCTGTTCCGGCGAGCCACCGCGGAGGTGGTCACCGACCAGGTCAACGCCGGGATCGACGTGCCGACCGACGGTGAGATCCGGCGCGAGAACTACATCCACTACCTGTGCCGCCACATGAGCGGCTTCAGCTTCAAGGCGCTCGCCACCAGGGAGATGCGCGGCACCACCACCGCCCTCCTGCCGACGATCGTCGGTCCGGTCACCGCCGGCCACAGCCCGCTGCCGCGCGACTACGAGATCGCCCAGGGGGCCACCGACAGACCGGTCAAGATCACCCTGCCAGGCCCGATGACGATCATCGACAGCACGGTGGACTACCACTACGAGGACGAGGTGGCCCTGGGCGCAGACCTGGCGAAGGCCATCAACTCACACGTCCACCGACTCGTCGCCGCAGGCTGCCGACACGTCCAGATCGACGAGCCGATGATGGCGCGCAAGCCCGAGGCTGCGCTCTCGCATGGCATCGAGCACCTGTCCGCGTGCTTCGACGGTGTGCCGGCGACGGTCACCCGCGTGGCCCATGCGTGCTGCGGGTACCCGAATCGCCTCGACCAGGAGGACTACCCGAAGGCGCCGCGCGAGTCGTACCTGGACCTCGCACGGGCCCTCGATCGCTCGGCGATCGATCAGATCTCGATCGAGGATGCGCACCGCCACAACGATCTCGGAGCCCTCCTGCCGAAGTTCACGCGGACCACGGTCATCCTCGGGGTGGTCGCGATCGCCACGAGCCGGATCGAGACGACCGAGGAGATCGTGGGCCGACTCAAGGCGGCACGCGCCTACCTCCCCGCCGACCGGCTCGTCGCCGCCCCCGACTGCGGACTGGGGTACCTGAGCCGCGACCAGGCGATGGCCAAGCTCCGCGCGCTCAGCGATGCGGCGCACGCCGTCACCTGACCACCGCGAGCGATCCCTACGCTGTCGCCATGGCGAAACGCACCGAACGAGCCGTCGACCTGGTCCTGGCCGTGGCGTTCCTGGTCGTCGCGGCCGGCATGGTCCTGATCGTCGTCAGCCTGCTGATCCAGACGCGCGCCACCCTGCCCGCGTTCGGGCTGGTCCTGTTCATCGTCGGCCTCGCGCTGGGGTCTCAGTTCGGCGTCCGCCCAGCCGTCCGCCAGGGGCGGTCGCCGCTCCGTGGCACCAGGGACGGGCTCCGACGACTGTTCGGATTCCTGGGCCGCATGGTGTCGGGGCGACGCGACTAGCAGCGATCAGGCGACGCCGAGACGAGCGGCCGCCCGGTCAGCGGCATCGGCCCCTGCGAGGTGGCGGAGCAACAGGAGACCGTCGATCAGCGCGATGGCGGATTCGGCCTCGGTGCGACGTTCGTCGTCGGTGCCCTCGAAGAAGTCGACGAGCCAGTCGATCCACGCGGCGATGATCCCGCTGACCAGCGACCTGTACGGCTCACGACCGGCGGCGGCCAGGCCGTTGGCCTCGAAGAACAGGGCGAACACCCTGTCGCTGTCGGGCGCCGACAGGATCGGCCACGCAGCCCGGGTCAGGGCGACGTGGTCGCCGGCCGGCTCCGTGAAGGCCTGGGCGAGCGCGGTCTGGAGGTCTCCGCCCATCGCCAGCATCACGTTGGTGATCAGGTCGTCCTTCGAGGGGAAGTAGTAGACGACGATGCGATCGTTGATACCGAGGTGCTTGGCCACCCTGCCGAAGGAGAGCTGACTGAGCCCGTCGGCAAAGGCGGTCTCGAGCGCGCCGGCGAGGATCTCCTCCTTCGTGTGCTTGTGGCCCATGCGCCGATGGTACGAGCCCGACGGCGCCGAAGCCGTCTCAGCGGCTGGGCAGCGAGGCGAGGCGGCGGTCGACCAGCACGCGGAGCCGACTGATGCGGTCCTGCACTTCCTCGCGCATCTGGCCCCGCCGGGCGGCGATGTCGGCGGTGGTCAACAGGCTGTGCTCACGGACCTCCTCGGCGTCGGTGAACTGGTCTCCGGTCACGTCGATGTCCTCGTCCCCCACCCGGTTCCAGTAGTGATGCTCGGTCTTGGTGCCGTCGACGAAGACCTCGCCGAGGACCAGGTCCCCACCCAGGTGCTCCCAGAGGACGAACGACGAGACGTCGCACTGGCCGCGTGCGGGGTTGGATTCGTGCCACTCGTCGGGCGCGGCGCTGGTTTCGCGACACCAGCTGTCCCGTATCGCGTCGATCAGGTCGTCTCGGTCCATGGTTCGGGCTCCTTCGCCGGATGGGAACCGCAAGCTACCGAGGCGCGCTGACAGCCTCGGCCGTCAGCCCCGCCGGAGGCCGCGGAGGCATGCGATCGCATCGTCGGCCCGGTCGGCGGGGACCAACAGATGGTCGTGGTGGAAGCCGGCGAGCACGTTGCACGGAATGCCCTGGGCGCCGAGCGCCGACGAGAACGCCGCGGTCAAACCCACCGCCTCGAGCGCGCTGTGCACGTCGAGCGTCAGCCACGCGGCCTCGAAGTCGAAGGGCCACCCTCGATCCAGGGCGGCATCGCGCGTGGCCACGACCGTGACGCCCTCGGCTTCCTCGAGCACGGCGTCCACGCCGTCTCCCAGGGCCACCGGCTCGGGCAGGGTGACGAAGACGTACGTGCCCGCTCGACGGGTGACCGTCAGGGTGTCGAGCATCGCCTGGAGATCGGTCTCACCGGCCATGGTCGGACGATAGGTCGGCGGCGCAGGTTCGAGGAATGCGGGATGATGGCGAGGAACTCCAACACGCGACGATCGGACGACCACGATGGCTGGACCCGGTGACATCACCCTGGTGGAGAACGCCCACCACAATCCGCACGAGCCGCGGCACTTCATGCGGATCGTGGCGGCTGGCGCACGGCAGCAGGCGACGGTGGCGGGCGCGACCGTCGCGGACTCCGACGCGGCGCTCGTCGTGAAGGAGGTCGGCCGTGACATCTACGACGCCGTCGTCTACTTCCCCCGCGCCGATGTGAACATGGATGCGTTGGAGCGGATCGACAAGACCACCCACTGCCCCCTCAAGGGCGACACCGAGTACTTCGACCTGATCGTCGGCGACGAACGGGTCCCCGCGGCGGCCTGGTCGTACGTGGGCGAGATGGTGGCCGGCGAAGAGATCCGCGACCTGATCGCGTTCGACGCCCGAGCCGTGCGCAGCGGACCGGCCGCCTGACGCGTCCTCGCTCGGCGGGGTCGCTACCGTCTTGGTCGTGACGACCCCGGACGCTCCCCCCGGCCCCTCCCGCCGCAGCTTCCTCGCCACAGGTGGAGCGGGTCTGGCCATGCTGCTCCTCGGCTGTGGCGATGAGTTCGACTCCGCCGCAGCCGACTTCGACCGATCGGTCATCGTCGTCGGCGCCGGCCCGGCCGGCATGACGGCGGCGTATCACCTCGCCCGGGCAGGCGTGGACGTGCGGGTCGTGGAAGCCCAGGCGAGCTACGGCGGTCGCATCCGCCACGACCGCGACTTCGCCGACTTCCCGATCTCGCTCGGGGCCGAGTGGCTGCACGTCGAGCCCGACGTCCTCGACGAGCTGGTCGGTGGCGACGTCGAGGTCACGACCGAGCTCCGTCGCTACGACCCGACCGACCTCGCCGGCTACTACGACGGTGAGCTGCAGCTGTTCGAGATGGGGGACTTCGCGGACCGCAAGTTCATCGACTCCAGCTGGCTCGACACCTTCGAGACCTACGTCCTGCCGACGATCGAGTCCGTCATCACCTTCAACACGCCCATCGCCAAGGTGGACACCTCCGGCGAGGGCGTCGTGTTGACGGACGCCGCCGGGGACACCCACGAGGCGGACCGGGTGATCGTGACCGTGCCGCTCAAGCTGCTGCAGCTGGGCGAGATCGAGTTCGTCCCGCCGCTGCCGGAGGATCGGCGGCGAGCGATCGAATCCGCGGACATCTGGAGCGGCATCAAGGTCTTCGTCGAGTTCACCGAGACGTTCTGGCCCGCGTTCCTCGAGGGCTCCGACGGCGAGACCCTCGACGGACAACGCGCCTACTACGACGCGTCCTACGGCCAACGCACCGGCGAATCGATCATCGGGCTGTTCGCCGTGGGCGCCCAGGCCGACTCCTACCTGTCGCTCGACGACGAGGCGCTGATCCAGCGGGTCCTCGACGAACTCGACGTGGTCTTCGGCGACGAGGTCGCCTCCGCGACGTACGTCAAACACCTCATCCAGCGCTGGAACGACGAGCCCTTCGCGAGGGCGGCCTACCTCGCCGACGTCGCCAGCAGCTCGACATCCACCACGCTCTCGGGACCGGTGGGCGACACCCTCTACTTCGCAGGTGACGCCTACACCAGCTTCGACGACTGGAGCAGCGTGCACACCGCCATCCGGTCGGCGATCGAGGCGGTCACCGACATGGTCGCCTGAGGGCGAAATCGACCAGGCCGATCCGGCTGCTGCGCGACGATGGCCCGAGACCAGCCAGGAGCACCATGTCAGGCCACATCATCGCCGTTCACCGGTCGCCGGATCACACGTTCACCAAGCCCACCGTCGAGTCGATCGAGCTGGTCGCCGGCCTCGGCGTCGCAGGCGACGCCCACATGGGAGCCCGGGTGAAGCACCGATCGCGGGTCGCGGCCGACCCGACGCGACCGAATCTCCGTCAGGTCCACCTCATCCACCGCGAACTGTTCGACCACGTGGCGGCCAAGGGCTTCGACGTCGCACCGGGAGATCTCGGGGAGAACGTCACGACGGCCGACATCGACCTGCTCGCGATGCCGGTGGGGACCGTGCTTCGGCTGGGCGACGACGCCCTCGTGGCGCTGACGGGCCTCCGAAACCCCTGCAAGCAGATCGACGGGTTCAGCGACGGCCTCCTCGGCGCCGTCCTGGAACGCGACGCCGCCGGCGGCCTGGTGCGGCTGGCCGGCGTGATGAGCGTCGTCGTCCACGGCGGGACGGTGCGACCCGGCGACGGTATCGAGGTCTCGCTGCCACCGGGCCCACATCGACGACTCGAGCGCGTCTGACCGCTGCGCCGAACGGCATGGCATCGTGGGACTCATGGCCGAGGAATCCCTGCGAGGCGGGATCACCAACGCCGGCGCAGTGGTCCGCGACGGCGAACACGTCCTGCGTCCCGCTTCAGCGCACGTCGCCGCGATCCACGCCTTCCTCCGAGCGATCCGCGACCAGGGGTTCACGGGCGCGCCGTTGCCGATCGGCATCGATCCCGACGGCCGGGAGCGGCTGGAGTTCATCCCCGGAGACGTTCCGACGTCGCCGTATCCCGCCTGGGCCCAGACCGACGAGGCGCTCGCCTCGGTGGCGGCCCTGCTTCGCAGGTTCCACGACGCGTCCTCTGCGTTCACCGCCGAGCGGGAGGGGTGGAACCAGGTGCTCGCCGACCCCGACGGCGGGCGGGCCATCTGCCACAACGACCTGGAACTCTCGAACGTGGTCTTCCGCCACGGTCGGGCGGTCGCGCTGATCGACTTCGAGTTCGCAGCGCCTGGGCGAGCGATCTACGACGTCGCGCAGCTGGCGAGGCTGTGTGTGCCGATCGAACACGATGTCGACCGCGAGAGGATGGGCTGGGCGGAGGCGGATCGCCCGGCACGGCTCCGGCTGATCGCCGACGCCTACGGCCTCGACCCCTCGACTCGCCCGGCGTTGGTGCCGGCCGTCGACGACGCCCTCCGCGTGATCGAGCGAGCTGCGCGGCAGCGCAGGACACCGGTGTCGGAGGAGACGGGCGGTCTCGCGAAGTACGACCGCCGACGATCGTGGTGGGCCGAGCACCGCCACCGGTTCGTGGCTGCGCTGCGGTAGCGGTCAGTCGCGGCGCGGCGGCCGTGGGAAGAGCACGGGCGTGCGCTTCTTGTAGTCCTGGTACTCCGGGTCGTCGCCCCAGCGCTTCTTCCCGCGAGATTCCAGCAGTGGAATGCCGCTGATCCGAGTCAGGAGGACATAGACGAAGACGGGCGAGATGAGGGTCACGAACTGCCAGCCGTCGAGGGCGGGCAGCGCGATCAGCGCGATGCCGACCCACAGGGTGATCTCCCCGAAGTAGTTGGGGTGGCGCGACCAGGCCCAGAGGCCGACGTCGATGAACCGGCCGTCGTTCTCGGGCTTCGACCGGAACGCGCTCTTCTGGTTGTCACTGAGGACCTCGATCCCGAAGCCCGCCGCCCAGACGGCAGCGCCCACGATCGCCAGACCGGTGAAGTCGGCGGGGTCGGCGGTGGTCATCGCAGCCAGCGCGCATGCCATCGTGAGCAGGACCCAGAGGCCCTGGATCATCCAGGTCATGAGGAACCGCAGGAAGCTGGGCTTGAGGTCGTCGAACCGACCATCACCACCGTCGCGTCGGATGCGACGGAAGAGGAAGGTCCCCAGCCGCGTGGCCCAGATACCGATCAGGACGGCCAGCAGCACCGCCCGCCAGTCGGTCGGCCCGAGGACGAGGGCGACGACGACGAGCGTGAGGTAGGTGAGCGACCCCGTCAGGTCGAAGAAGTGCTCGGTCTGGCGGATGTAGGCGACCACGAACGCCACGAAGTTGATGCCGTAGGAGAGGATCGCGCAGAGCGCGAAGACCCGGAGGCCCCCCACCTCCTCGCCGTTGTCGCTGCCGGCGAGGGCGATGGCCGTCCCGACGGCCAGCGCGGCGATTGTTCCGATGATCGCGATTCGTTCAGGTCGTGACATGGCAGTCCGCGACCGTACCAAAGCGGTCCGGGCCATCCCCTGCCCAGTGAGGACCGGCGTCAGCCCGTCGTGTGCGACTCGAGCACGCCCATCGCCACCCGGTTCGCGGCCTCGATCCGGTCGTGGCGGGCCTGGCCCTTGGCGAGCGTCGCGATGCCGAGCAGCGTCATGGTGAAGAACGCGCCGAGCTCCTCGACGTCCGCGTCGGCGCCGAGCTCGCCTGCGCTCCTGGCGTTGGCGAGGGCGTTGCCGAACGCCGTGTTCAGGCGGGCGAAGTAGGCGTCGACGTGTCGGCCGGTCGACGGTTCGAGGGTCACCCGTTCCACCGCGGTGTTGCAGAGCAGGCAGCCACGGCCCTGCGCCCACTCCCTGCTGGCCTCCACGAACCCGTCGAAGGTCGTGCGGATGGCCTCCAGGTCCGCGTCGGGAGCCTCGACCGCCTGGAGGACTGCGGAGAGGCTGTGGGCGTCGTAGTGCTCGAGCGCGGCTTCGAAGAGCCCCTGCTTGGAGCCGAACTCCGCGTACATGCTCTTGCGGTTGACGCCGAGCTCCTCGACGAGTTCGGCGGTGCTCGTGCCGTTGTAGCCCTGTCGGTGGAACAGGTCGGTGGCGCGGTCGAGCAGGTCGGCCCTGTCGTATTTCTTCACTCCGGCCATCGGGTTCGCTCCTCTTCGATCTGGTTGACATCAGGGTAACTACTTGGTTACCTTACCACAAGTAACCGAACAGTTACCACCCACAAGGAGCGCACGATGACCACCACCGCCGAACCCCTTCCGGACTTCCTCGCCCAGCCCTCGCGAATCGGGACCGAGATCACCGTCACCGGCAAGTGGGTCCCCGCGGGCCGGAGCGGGACGTTCCGCACAACCGCCGAGTCGACCGCGATGCAGGCCGAGTTCGAAGCCCTGCACGCCAGTGCGGAAGGCCATCCCGGCGTCCTGACGTCCGAGATCAACCACGCGGTGGGCGGCGGCGCCGTGCTCGTCCACCAGGTCTTCTCCGACGCCGACTCGATGGTCGACCACTACTCGACCGCCGCGGCCGACCACATCGCCGCGCTGCACGCGGTGGCGACGCCCGACCTCCATATGGTTCGCGGGGTCGAGCTTCCCCTGGTCGCCCGCTCGGCCATCGGATCGGCCGGCGTTCCCACCGCCGTCGGCGAGCTGCGCTACGGCTACGTTCGCGACGACTACCGCCGGCCCGACCCCGACACGGCGGTCCAGGTGACCGCCAAGTGGACGTGTACCAGCGACGATCACCTCGATGAGCTCGAGTACTGGTGGCAGCGTGTCGGCACCGACGCCCACGACATCGAGCAGGGTCTGGTGAGGTTCGAGGCCTACCGCGTGCCCGGCGAGGCCGCCCTGGTCATCCACGAGACCTTCGAGAACAGCGCAGAGCTCAAGTTCCACCTGACGAAGGGCACGGCCAACCGCTACAAGAAGGACATCGACCGGATCGCGGCGCCCGAGGCCTACTACTTCCGCGGCCCGGTCGCCTGGACGATTCGGACCTACTCCAAGTTCATGCGGCTCCCGGCGACCTACTCGACCCGAGGCAGCGCGTTCACCGCCCAGGGCGGCTCCGCCAGCGACGGCTACCTCGTCTGAGGCTCACGGCCGGCCGTAGGACTCGTACAACTCCCGCGGCCAGAACCGTCGAGGCCGCACACCGTCACCGTCGACGAGCTCGACGCGGATGCGGTCGTAGTCGTAGGTGTTGAGCTCGTAGACGTTGCCCCACGGGTCGGCCAGATCGAACGCCCAGCACAGGTCGAAGTCGATGACCTGGTCTGCGGTCAGCGGCTCGCCCTGCGAGTTCCGGATCTCGCCCGGAAGCGACCGGGCGAACCCCAGGAACGTCTCCGCATCGACGCTGAACGCCACACCGGTCTGCTGGACGATCAGTGGATGCCCGTTCTCCCCCGCCTCGAACAGAGCGAGCATCGTCTCGCCGCCGTCGGCCGAGATCTGCAGTGGCCCGCCCGGGAAGCCGTTGGCCCAGAACTCGTAGTCCTCGACCGGCTCGAAGCCCAGGTGCTCCCCATACCAGCGCGCGGCCTCCGCCCGATCCGGCACGCGGATGTGCACGTGATCGAGCCGTCCCATCCGAAACGCCATGGCGATCCCCCTCGGTCCGACGACGTCGTGATGTCGTCCGAGCCTATGCGCCTGCGATCGCCGGCACCGTCGTGCCCCGATCAGCCGACGGTCTCCAGCGCCCGCCTCAGCGCGAGCTCGCGGGGATCGGCCGGCAGCGAGTAGCCGGCACGGTTCATCACGTAGGCGTAGCCGGTACCGGTCTCGGGGTCGGCGAATGCGAACGAGCCCCCCGAGCCGGTGTGGCCGCGGCTGTGGGCCACCGCCATCGCCGTGGCGGCCATGCCCTTCGTGGTCGACCAGACGGTCACGAGGGTCTGGCGCTCCCAGGGTGTGGTCCGCTTTCTGTCGCGATGACCGCCCCAGAGATCGACGACGAGCTCGCCGTGCCGGACGACTGCCATCGCAGCCCCCAGCTCCCTGCGCTCGGTGAAGTTGCGCCGGAACTCGTCGGCGACCGCGCCGTAGCCCGCCGCCACGTCGCCGTGCACCTGCTCCGCCATGGTCCGACGCTAGAGCCGGGGCGGCCTCGGCCTCAATGGTCCCGGCGCGACCGTTCAGATCACTGCGACACCAGCTCGTCCATGGTGGCCAGCGACGTGGAGAGGCCGGCCGCCGACTCCTCCATGAAGGCCTCGGGATCCTCGGGCTCGGGCATGTGGACCCGCATGGTCATCAGCGTCATGCCCTCGCCGGTCGGCTCGAACGTGAGGGTCTGGTTGGCCGGCGAACCGTCGGGGTCACCCCCACCCATCACGAACCACTCGTCGGCGTCGAGCCGATCGGGCCGGTCCAGCCCGGTGTAGAGGCCGTGCCACGCCATCGGGCCGTACTCCGGGATGACCAGGACGTAGTGGTACTTCCCACCCTCGGACGCGTCGGACTCGCACACGGTCAGCTCGGATCCGGGGGGTGCGCCGGAGGGAAACCAGACCCGGATGTCCGCGGGATCGGTGAACGCGCGGAAGATCCGGTCGGGCGGCGCACCGAACACGCGGACGCACTCGTAGGACGAGCCGTCCTCGCTCAGTTCGATGCGTGTCGAGCCCCGGCGGGCGTCGAGGGTGGACATGTCGAGTGCGGGGGTGCTGTCGGTCATGAATGGTGCTCCTCGGTGGTGGTTTTTGGGTCGGTCGAGACGAGTTCGTCGAGGGCGTCGAAGCGCATCTGCCAGACGTCCTCGAAGGATGCGAACCAGTCGTGCGCCGCCTGCAGCCCCCGGCCCTCGAGCCGGTAGCGGCGGTGGCGGCCGTCGGCGCGGACAGCGACGAGGTCCGCTTCGGCCAACACCTTCAGGTGCTTGGAGACCTGGGGCTGGCGCAGGCCGGACGCGTCGACGAGTTCGGACACGGTGGACTCGGCTCGCTGATGCAACAACTCGAGCAGCAGGCGCCGGTTGGGTTCGCCAACCGCATCGAGGACCGTGCTCGCCGTGATCATGACCGTACCGTACATATTCCTCATGAGGAATACAAGCGCGAATTGCCAGTGTCCTCGGCACCGATGAGGGTGGTGTGGTGAACCGGACCGACCGCCTGTACGCGATCGTCGAGGAACTCCGAGCCGCGGCGCCCCAGTGGCGCAGCGCGAGCTCGCTGGCGGCGCACTTCGAGGTCAGCCGCCGCACGATCGAGCGCGATCTGTCAGCGCTCCAGCAAGCGGGCGTACCGATCTACGCCACGCCCGGCCGACGCGGCGGTTACGCCCTCGACCTCCAGCACACGCTCCCGCCCCTCAACCTCACCGCCGCCGAGGTCGCCGCCGTGGCCGCGGCGCTCGCGGTCGAACGGTCGACACCGTTCACCCACGCCGGACGCACCGCACTCCAGAAGATCCTGGCCGTGCTGCGCGAGGTCGACGCCGAGAGCACCCGCGAGCTCGCCACCAGGGTGCGCCTCTTCGGGAACGACGACCACGCCGGCCGGCCGCTCCCCGAGATCGAACGAGCCATCGTCGAACGGCGCGTTGTGGAGATCGAGTACGAGGACAAGCACGGCGACGCGACGACCCGAACCGTGGAACCGGTCTCGGTGATGGGCGTTCGGGACAACTGGTACATGTGGGGGTACTGCAGACTTCGCGAGGCACCCCGCGCCTTCCGATTCGACCGGATCCGGGCTGCCACCGAACTCGACGAGCTGGCACCGGATCGCGGTCTCGACCCCGCCGACATCGAACTCCCCGAGCTCATCAATCGCGGGATCCTCGGCGGCTGATCCGAAGAGTTCGCGAAACACCGACACAACGGTGTCGCAGAGCCACGCTGGGATGAGCCTCATGAAGAGGTTCGTGCTCGTGCACCACGGATACCTGCCGCCGACGCCCAGCGCGCAGGCGGCATGGGACGAGTGGCTGGAACGCCGGAGGCCGAGCATCGCCGATGTCGGCCATGCGTTCGGTCCAGGCCGGCTGGTCACCGCCCAGCGCGCGTACGAGCTGACACTCGCCTCCAACCCGGCGAGCGGCTACGCCATCGTGTGGGCCCCGCACCTCGACGCGGCCGAGCAGCTCCTCGAAGGGTGCCCGATCGCCGACAGCGTGAGCTTCTACGAGGCCTTGAACCCAAGGCCGAACCCGACCGACCCGACCGAACAACCGAAAGCGACTGACCGATGAGGAACCTGAAGATCGAGCGGACCGTAAACGCACCCCGCGAAGCCGTCTGGGCCGTCCTGGCGGACTACCCGAACATCGCCGACTGGAACGGCGGCGTGAACGCCAGCTTCGCCATCGGCGACGCCGTCCAGGGGGTCGGTGCGGTCCGGAAGTGCGAGCTCGACGGCAACGTCGCCATGCGCGAGACCGTCACCGAGTGGACCGAAGGGCAGCAGATGGCGATCGCCATCGACCAGATCGAGAAGATGCCGGTCGACGAGGCATCGATGACCTTCACCCTCGGCGACGCCGGCGATCGGTCCACGATCACCATGAGCTACGACTACGCCCCGAAGGGCGGCCCGTTCGGCTTCCTGATCGCCGCCATGATGAGGAGGCCGATGAACAAGGGCTTCAACGGCTTCATCGACGACCTGGAGACCGCGGCCCGGGCTCGGGCCTAGCGCCCGGTCACAGCGTGCACCGGGCGGCCTTGCGTGATGGCGGGCGGGCGACTCCGTCGGAGACCGCAGCGATCAACGTCGGTGAGGGCATCGGCCGGAAGCCGAAGCCGGAGCGGAGGGAGGGGGATTCGAACCCCCGGGACCCGCGAAGGCCCGCTGGTTTTCAAGACCAGTGCAATCGTCCGCTCTGCCATCCCTCCAGAACCTCACGCTACCGCTCGGGGCCCTCCGGACGCGACCGGCTCGTGCGAATCCGCCGTGGGCAGACTGCGCGCGAACGGATACGATCGTGACCTCTGGAGAGGTGGCCGAGTCAGGTTGAAGGCGCTTCCCTGCTAAGGAAGTAACGGGGGTAACCTCGTTCGAGGGTTCAAATCCCTCTCTCTCCGCGGACAGGAGACCCCATTGCGGGGTCTCCTTCGCGTTCGGGCCTCGGTCGCCTAGAGCTCGACGTGGGCGGTCAGCATGCGGGCGGCCCGCGTGACCTGACCCCGGTCGTAGATGAGGGCGTAGGCGTACTCGCGGTTGCCGGCCTCACCGCCGGCCACTCTGGCGAGGAGTGCGGCCGAGAACTGCGGCGTCAGGATCACGACGGCGCGCTCGGCCTCGAGCGGATCGCCGGGGTCGACATCGCCGGTGAACACGCCGTGCATCTCGCCCAGGTCCTCGCCCAGGGCGACGACGAAGTCGAGTTCCTCCGCCAGGTGTTCATAGCGGGAGGCGATCGCGGCCGGCGCGTTGACCGTCTTCTCGAACGACGACAGCACGACGGCGTCGACGTTCTCCGCGGCCTGACGCTCGAGGTCCAGCGTGAGGGCGAGGATCAGGTCCTCGGTGCCGGTCCGGAGGGCAGACGAGTTGGCCACCAGCTCGAACGGGGTCTGGCACGGCTCACCCCAGCTGGCGCCGACCGGCTCCAGGCTGCGAATGCGGAGCGGTGCGTCGCTGAGCTCCTCGGGGTAGCCGATGGCATAGCCCTGGACGTGCGTCGCGCCGAACGAGAGTGCGATGTCTCGCTCCTCAGCCGTCTCGATGCCCTGGCAGATCACAGCAGCACCGGTGCGCTCGGACTGGGACCGCACGACACTCAGCAGCTGGCCGAGATCGGCGTCGGGGGTGGCGCTGGTGATCCCACGCTCGAGCTTGATCACATCGGGCTCGAGCAGCGGGAGGATCGCGAGGGACTTCGGCTGCACGCCGACGTCGTCGATGGCCACGCGGAAGCCGTGGGCTCGCGCCCACATCGTGACGCCGAGCAGCTCGGCAGGCGAGGCGAAGTCGTAGCGATCCGAGATCTCCAGCACGACCGGACAGGCCGCGGTGATGTTGCCGAGGAGCGCGGAGAAGCTGGCGGCGGCATCGGGATCGCGGCCGAACGCGGCATCGCACAACACGGACGCCTCGACGTTGACGAAGAGTGCGTGGCCGCTCTTGAGGAGCACGTCGCGCGCCTGGACCACGGCCTGGTCCTGACACATCAGGTCCAGCTCCTTGAGGCGGCCGACCATCTCCGCGGCCTCGAACATGGCTGCGGGCGTGGCGAGGGGCGAGTCCTCCGGACCTCGGGCGAGCGCCTCGTAGCCGACCACGGAGTCGTCGAGCAGCGAGGTGATCGGCTGGTACATCATCGTGACCAGGCGACCCTGCATGATGCGGTCGAGCTCTGATTCGGTGTCGCCGGCCGGGACAGACGACACGGGCTCGGGGGGCGCTGCTTCGGACGGTGTGTCGGCCGCCTCGGCGTCGGCCTCTGTGTCCTCGGCGGTGGCATCGTCGGCTCCGGCCCATGTGTCGTCGCCGGTGGCGGTGGCACCGCTCCAGGTCTCACCCTCAGGTGCGTCCTCGGTGGCCTCCGGAGCGGGCGTGTCCCACACCGTCGGCTCGTCGGTCGCGCCTTCCCAGACCGCTTGGCCGTCGGCCTCCACGGGCTCGACCGACTCGTCGGAGTCGACTTGGGCGACTTCGACCTCGTCGAGTTCCGCGTCATCATCGGCGGGAACGTCGTCCTCGTCATGCTGGGCATCGAGGTTCGGTCCGACGGGAGCGACGTCGGCGACGATCGCGTGGACGTCGGCCATGATCGCTTCGACGTCGACCTCGAACGCGTCCTCCTGCACCGGTGTCGGCTCGTTGGTCGGGGCGCCGAACGCCTGGTCCTCGACAGGCTCCGTGGTCGTGCCGAAGAGGGCATCGTCGGACAACGCGGCCGGCGGGGGTGGCGGCATGTCCTGCACGGCTGCGGCCGGCGGAGGGGGCGGTGGCGGGGGGACCTCGTCGGCCGCCCCGTCGAAGACGCCGTGCACCACCGTGTCGTCGGGCGCGGACGTATCAGCGCTGTCGACGAGTGCGCCTGCGCGCGTCGCCACATAGCTGTCCTCGGTCGTCGTGTCCGGCTCCTCTTCCCGAGTCACGGACGTACCGAAGAATCCCGTGTCGAGCTCCACCTCTGCCATCGCTGCAGATCCTTCCCGTGCTGGATTCGCGGGGCCTATCGGAGCCCGGTCCGGAAAGTTCAGGACTTGAGCACCAGACCAGGCCAAACGAAACAGAAGGTGTGCTTCCGGTGTTGGCCGATAGACTCATGCCTCGGTCCACGGACCGTGCTAGCGCTCGTGGCTCAATTGGATAGAGCATCTGACTACGGATCAGAAGGTTGGGGGTTCGAGTCCCTCCGAGCGCGCTGAACACAGCCCCCGCCGAGGCGGGGGCTGATTCGGTTCTCACGCGGGATTCAGGGCCTAGCCGGCGGACTGGGCCTCGTTGATGCTCGTCACGATGGAGCCGCCCTTCTCGCGCAGGTTTCCGGCGGCCGCTTCGGCCAACTTGACGCCGCGATCGGTCGGATCGTCGAGGTCGGACCAGTACCCCAAAACCAGGCCACCGCCGGTGTAGCCGATCAGCGCGGCGAGCTCCTCGGGGAAGGTGCTGGCCACCGCGGGCGGATACGAGAGGTACTGGTTCTCCTCCTGGCGCAGCCAGTCGAGGCAGTAGTCCATGTTGAGGCCGATACGGGTGTCGGTCGCGCGGTTCTCGCCACCACCGTGGATCACCGTGCCCGAGTAGATGACGACCGAACCCGCGGGCATCACGGCCTGGACCACCTCGCCCTCGGTCGGCTCGCGGTCATCGCGCCACTCGTGGCTGCCGGGGACGACCCGCGTCGCGCCGTTCTCCTCGGTGAAGTCGGTGATCGCCCAGATCGTGTTGAGCTGTGGTTCGATCGACCTGGGGATGTGTCCACCCCATGCCAGGCGATCACGATGCAGCAGCTGCGCGGGCTCCTCGGGGCCGATCGCGATCGTCTGGGTCAGCATCAGCTGGACCTTCCTGGTCCACTCGCTCAGGAAGGTTCGGACCGACTCC
>JBCCFK010000010.1:0-35145 GCA_039029775.1 Actinomycetota bacterium
GTCACGATGGCCGGGGTCAGCATCGAACTCGATGGCGCCGGCCTCCGGGCCACCTTCGACGGCGAGCCGATCGCCAGCCACCAGGCCTTCTGGTTCGCCTGGAGCCAGTTCCACCCCACCACCGAGCTCTGGCTTCCCTGATCGGCCCTGAGGCCGACGGCCAGCAAGTTCCATCCCGCCAGCACGCTCTGGCTACCCTGATCGCCGAACGACCGGGCGGGCGACGACCGCGGAGCGAATGTGTCAGACACCTCTCAGGGCGAGGGCTGGTGGCAGGCGTCGGACCTGAGGTGGTACCCGCCGGAGCTCCACGCCGATCCGGAGTATCGGGCCCGGTACGAACAGCCGCTGCCCCCGGCCGCGCCGCCGACGGCTCCCCCTGCCGCGCCGCCGCTCATCCCGGACCCGGCGCCTGGTGACGGCGTCCCCGCCCACGACGGACCGACCGACGACACCGACACCGACACCGACGACGAGGACGACGACGACGAACCGACCGCAGACGACGAAACGGCCGACGACACCGACGACGACGTCGACACCGAAGCGGACGACGACGAACCGACCGCAGACGACGCCGACACCGACGACGCCGACAACGACGACGAGGCCGACAGCGACGACGAACCGACCGCAGACGACGCCGACACCGACGACGAACCGCAACCCGAAGTCGACCCGTCCGACGACGACGAAACCGACGACCACGCCGACACCGACGACGAGGCCGACGAAGTCGAACCGACCGACGACCCCCAAGCGGACGACCGCGCCGACACCGACGACGAACCGGCCGCAGACGACACCGACACCGACGACACCGACACCGACACCGACGTCGACCCCGAAACGGACGACGACGCCGACGAAGTCGACCCGTCCGACGACGACGAAACCGACGACCAGGCCGACACCGACGACGAACCGCAACCGGTGGCGATCGTCGAGATGCCCCCGCCCGGGGTCCCCCCGGGGCCACGGTTCGAGCAGATCCCACATCCAGGGGACGCGCCATTCGATCCCGACGGTGAGGCTCTGCCACGCGAGCCGGAGCCCAGCGAGGGTCGCCGCGGCCTTCTCTTCGCAGCGATCGGTGCTGCGCTGGTCGGAGCGATCGCCGTGGTGGTGTTCCTCGTCGCCAGCACCGGGGGCGGGGACGACGGCGAGGGCGACCAGGTCTCCGATGTGGACCGGCCCACACCGGTCGGACAGACCGCGACACCGACCCCGGGCCTCGGAGCACTGCCGGGCATCTATGTGACGACCTCAGCGGTGGGCACGACGGCGGACCCGGCGGCCTTCGGCGAGGTCTACGGCTGGCCCCAGTGGCGGGGGTCGGTGCTCGAGGTCGTCGATGCGATCGAGGCCGGCCTGGTGGCCGATTTCGACGAGGCACCGGCGGAGGGCAGCAGTCACGTCGCGGTGATCTACGAGGTCACCTACGTCGGTGGAGGCCTCAGTGCGTTCGAGCCGTTCCTGGTCGACAGCCCCGGCACCGACGTCATCGAACGATTCGCGTGCATCCTCGACACCGCGAAACTGGACGCGATCGGCGTGGCCACCGGCATCTTCGAGCTGGTCCCGGGCCAGACCGTCCGGCTCGCCGTCTGCCTCGAGGTCCCGGAGGGGGCCGTCGGCCAGATGCGCGTCTCGCTGGACAACGTGAACGTCTTCGAGGAACCCGTCGTGTTCGGACCCGGCGGGTCACTCCTGGAGCCGCTCGACCCGCCGCCGCTCGACGCAGTCGACCGCCCGTTGGAGACCGTGCCCTATGGAACCCTGCTGCAGGACGAGGGGTGGCAGGGCACGGTGTCGGAGGTGTTCGACGCGACGGCGGCCGGCGTGGTGTCGGAGTTCGCCCAGCCGGTCGCGGAGGGTTTCGTCTACCTCGCCGTCGTGTACGAGGTCACCAATGCCACCGACGAGGACGCCGACTTCATCCCGATCCGGGTGACCGGCATCGGCTCAGCGGTGTACGAGGCCTTCAACTCGTGTTTCCTCGACGCTGAGGCGATCGCCGAGTTCGACGTGGAGATCAACCGGTTCGAGCTGGCTTCGGGCGAGACGGTGCGGGTGGCGTCGTGCTTGGAGGTGCCGGTCGACGAGGTGGGTTCGTTCGTCGTCCGGATGCAGAACTCGTTCGCCACCGGTGGCGTGTTCCTGTTGTTCCCCGGCTCGGGCTGAACGAGAGGGTCAGTAGCCCAGCCGTTCGATGGCGTCCGGTCGGCGCTGCCAGTCCTTGTCCACGTTGACCTGCAGCTCGATGAAAGCTCCCTCGGGGAGCTGGCGACGGACGGCGGTGCCCACCTTCTTCAGCACCTCACCCTTGCGGCCGATCACGATGCCCTTCTGGGAGTCGCGCTCGACGAGGATCTCGACGCGGATTCGGGGCCACTCCCACTCGGTGACTCGGGTGGCGATGGAGTGCGGGACCTCTTCCTTGGTGACCCGCAGCAGCTGTTCGCGGACGAGTTCGGCGACCCAGACCGGGTCGGGCGTGTCGGTGACCTGCTCGTCCGGGTAGTACTTGGGCCCCTCGGGCATCCGCGAGACCAGGTGCTCGATCAGCTCGGCCACACCCTCGCCGCTGCGGGCCGACACCGGGAAGTACTCGGAGAAGTCCCAGTCCGACGCCTTGGCCAGCTGGTTGATGATCTCGTCCTTCTTGGCGATGTCGCACTTGTTGACCACGACGACGGCGTCGGGCCCCAGCTTGGAGGCGACGAACTTGTCGCCGGGTCCGACGGGAGCGGTGGCGTCGATGACGAGGCAGGCGACGTCGATACTGCCGATCGCGCTCGAGGCGGTGGCGTTGAGTCGCTCGCCCAGCGCGGTGCGAGGCCGGTGGATGCCGGGCGTGTCGACGAACACCAGTTGGGCGTCGGGCCGGGTGAGCACGCCGCGGACCTGGGTTCGCGTGGTCTGGGGCTTGTCGGAGGTGATGGCGACCTTCTCGCCGCAGATGGCGTTGAGGAGAGTGGACTTCCCGACGTTGGGGCGGCCCAGCAGGGTGACGAAGCCGGACTTGAAGCCGTCGAAGTCGCCCTCGGTGGGGTCGACGTCGACCTGTGCGTCGGTGGGCAGGTCGTCGAGGTCGGGGAAGCCGTCGTCGTCTGGCGGAGTCATGGCCTGCCAGTCTCGCCGGCGCCGGCGGCGAGGGGGCTGACCAGCACGCGGGCGATGCGTCGGCCCTGGACCCGCTCTACCAGGAGCCGGTGGCCGTCGACGTCGACGGACTCGCCGATCTCGGGCACATGGCCGAGCGTGTTGAAGATCAGGCCGCCGACGGTGCTCCACTCGCCCTCGGGCAGCTCGCTGTCCAGCACGTCCTCGAGGTCGTCCAGCGGGACCCGGCCGTTCACACGGAGGCGGTCGTCGTCGAGGCGTTCGATCATGGGGGCCTCGACGTCGAACTCGTCGACGATCTCGCCCACGACCTCCTCGATCAGGTCCTCCATGGTGACCAGGCCGGCGGTGCCGCCGTGTTCGTCGACGACGATGGCGATGTGGAACGTCTCGGCCTGCATCTCGCGCAGCAGCTGGGCGATGCGCTTGGACTCGGGCATGAACTTGGGGCTGCGCATCATCTCGACCACGGGTTGGTCGGCGCGGCCGTCGCGTTCGGCGCGCATGAGGTCCTTGGCGTGGACGATGCCGACGATGTCGTCGATGCCGTCGCCGGAGACCGGGACGCGGCTGTAGCCGTTGAGGATGACCACCTCGATGGCGTCGCCGACACGGAAGGTGGAGTCGACGGTGACCATGTCGGGGCGGGGCACCATGACCTCCGCGGCCACGGTGTCGCCGAACTCGATGATGTGTTCGATGAGCTCGCGCTCGTCCTCGTCAATGGCGTCGGCCTCGGCGGCCTTCTCGGCCCAGGCGAGGAGTTCCTCCTCGGAGATCTCGCCCTCGTGGTGGGGGTCCTCGTCCTCCTCGTCGAGGCCGAAGAAGCCGACCGAGCCGTTGGCGAACCAGCGCAACGGCGGGACCGACGACACCAGACGGGCGAGCGGCGCAGCGGTGGTGGCGCTGCTGTCGGGTCGACGAAGGGCCCACCGTTTCGGCAGGGCCTCGACGGCGACGAAGAGGACGAGCAGCTCGATCACGAACACGATGGCGAGGCCGCCGCTCCCCCAGCGGCGGTCGGCGAGGACTGCGACGAGGGTGGCGGCGCCCAGCTGGCAACCGAACGCGACGAACAGCACCGGGTTGAGGACCGAGCCCCGTCGGGCGATGAGGTCCCGGAGCACTTCGGCACCGCGGCGGCCGTCGTCGGCGAGGGCTTCGGCCCGGGCGGCCGATATCCGGGTGAGGGCGGTTTCCGCCGCGGCCAGCAGTGCGGCGGCGACCAGCATCACCGCGATGCCGATGATCGCCAGGAGCTCGCCGCCGCTCACAACGCCCTCTCGGCTTCAGTCGACACGCCGTCGATGCGCCGGGGATCGAGCTCGCAGTCGCTCATCGGTGGTGGGCCTCCAGCAACGCCCGTTCTCGTGCCCGCATCGCGGCCCGTTCATCGTCGTGCTGGTGGTCGTGGCCGAGCACGTGCAACACGCCGTGGACGACGAGCAGCGCGATCTCGTCGTCGGTGGCCTTGCCGTCGCCGGTGGCGTTGGCGTGGGCGACCTCGGGGCAGATGACCACGTCGCCGAGGAGGACGGGCAGGCCGTCGATGGCCGGCTCACCGGGGTCGTCCTCGCCGTCGATGGGGAAGGCCAGCACGTCGGTGGGTCCCACCTTGCCCATGTGGGTCTCGTTGAGCTCGGTCATGGCGTCGGAGGTGATGAACGACAGGTCGAGCTCGCCGGCGGTGACGCCTTCGGTCCGCAGGGCCTGCTCGGCCAGTGCCTGCCAGCGATCCAGGTTCGGGTCGGTGTGATGGATCGCGAACTCCTCGGGGTCGAGCTCGGCGTGCACCACGACCGTGACGGGACTGTCGCCCTCGCTCAACGCAACCCCACGCTGCGGAATCGAGAAAGTGCCCGTTTGGTGTCAGACCCCACGCGGGCACTTTGGTGGTCGACGACGGTGCTCACTGCTGGCCCGAGTGTTTCTCGTAGGCGTCGACGATGTCCTGCACGATGCGATGGCGGACGACGTCGCGGCTGGACAGATGCACGAACTCGATGCCCTCGATCTCGCCGAGGATGCGCTCGAGCGTGGCGAGGCCGGAGCGGCCACCCTGGACGTCGATCTGGGTCAGGTCGCCGGTGATGACGACCTTGGATCCGAACCCGATGCGGGTCAGGAACATCTTCATCTGCTCGGGCGTGGTGTTCTGCGCTTCGTCCAGGATGATGAAGCTCTTGTTGAGCGTGCGGCCGCGCATGAAGGCGAGCGGCGCGACCTCGACCGTGTTGCGGTCCATCATGCGCTCGACGGCGTCGCCGTCGGTGAGGTCGTAGAGGGCGTCGTAGAGCGGCCGCAGGTACGGGTCGACCTTGGCCATGAGGTCGCCGGGCAGGAAGCCCAGGTTCTCGCCGGCCTCGACGGCGGGCCGGGTCAGGATGATGCGGTCGACGTCCTTCGCTCCCAGCGCCTGGACGGCCATGGCGACGGCGAGCCAGCTCTTGCCCGTACCGGCGGGGCCGATGCCGAAGGTGATGACGTTGTCGCGGATGGCGTCGACGTAGCGCTTCTGCCCGGCGGACTTGGGCCGGATGGTGCGGCCCTTGGCCCGAAGCACCTCTGACGACAGGACCTCGGAGGGCTTCTCGTCGTCTCGGATCATGTCGATGGCGCGCTCGAGGGCCTTGTCGTCGACGAGGTGGCCCTTCTCGAGCAGCTTGATCAGCTCACCGACCAGCGCGCCGACGCGTTCCGCGTCGGGGCCGACGATGGTGAGCTCGTTGCCACGGCCGTGGACGGAGGTGCCGCCGAAGTGCTCTTCGATCGTGTGGAGGTTTCGGTCCTGGGGCCCCAGCAGACCCGGCATCAGATGGTTGCCGGGAACGGAGATCTTGACCGTGTGCGATTCCTGCATGCTCGGGTCCAGCGTAAGGCCCCGGCCCCGCAAGACCAAGGGGAATCGGGCCCGACTTCGCGCGGAGCGTGGCAACCTGCCGCGGTCTCTGGGACCGCGGCAGGTTGGGCGAATCCCCTCAGGGACCGCGACAACCGCTCTCGGTACCCTCGGGCGGCGTGACCGACCGGCCGATCGACCGCTGGGGCGACCCGCTGGGCGGCGGGGACGACCTGACCGCCGCCCTGCACCGATTCGCATCCGAGGCGCAGGTCGGCGAAGCGGCGGCCAGCCGAGCCCGCCAGCACTGGCTGGAGCAGCAGGCGGCCGAGGAGACCACCTTCGCCGGCGTGCTTGCCGATCTTGCCGAACGGGGACGGCCCGTTCTCGTGCACACGACGGCCGGACGCCGGCACCGCGGCGTCCTGCGCGTCCAGGGGTCGGACTTCGTGTCGATCTCGACCGACGTCGGCGGCGACGTGCTGGTCGCACTCGGCGCCGTCACGAGCGTCCGCTCGCAACCCCGGGACGGCGCGGCGCACTCGGGCAGGGCGGTCAACCTGGCCCTGACGTTCGCCGGCGCCGTCGCGGCACTGGCCGAGGACCGGCCGCGGGTCGCGGTGGCGACCTCGTCGGAGGCGACCGTCAACGGCGAGCTCCGCTCCGTCGGCCAGGACGTGGTGACGATTCGCGTCGACGGCGACACCCGAGCCAACGTCTACGTCCCGCTGGACGCGGTGACCGATGTGTCGGTCGCCTTCGGTTGAGCGAGACCCAGGACCCGCCAGGACTCAGTCCTTGGAGGCGACGGCCTCGGGATAGAGGTGCTCGAGCGTGCCCGGCTCGATGCGACAGCTGTCGATGAAGCCGTCGACCTCGCCCTCCTTCAGCCGGATGACCCGGCCGAAGCGGTAGGCGGGCAACTGGCCCTCGTCGATGAACCGATAGAGCGTCCGTGGTGTCACGCCCAGTCGCTTCGCCGCTTCCGCGGTGCTCAGCCAGGCGATGTCAGATGAACTCACATCCGGCACGATACAGCATCTTTGACTGCATTTCGATATCTTCGGTGCATTCCTTGCGCAATCGAATCCGGCGGCGAGCTCCGGCGGTTCGGTCGAGCGACGGAACTCTGGGATCTCTGACCCACGCAACTCGAGGCTCCGGCGTCTGGGGCGAATCACTCCCCGCCCGGCCAGGACGCTGAGCCGAACGGCCGATGACACGTCGGCGCGCCGACCGGTGAACTGGCTTCGGCGATCTGTGAGAGGGAGAACCCGTGGCGACCCAAGCAGTCAGCGACCCCGTCGCGACCACAACCGACCCCCTGCGCCCCGAGCGCACCATCGGGCGTCGGGCCGCGTTGCCTTCGGGCCGCGCCGTCGTCGGCGCACTGCTGGTGACCATCGCCGTCGTGGGCCTGTTCGCCGCCTATCGGCAGTCGCAACGGGAGACCGGTGTGCCCCATGTGGTGGTGGCCAGAACCGTGGCCGCGGGCGACGTCATCGGTCGAGGCGACCTGGCGGTCCGGATGCTCGACCTCGGTGAGATCGCCGACCGAACCTTCACCGACCCGACACAGGCGATCGGCTCCGTGGCGGTCCAGACGCTCCTGCCCGGACAGCTGCTCCAGGAGGCCAACGTCCTCGAACCAGGCGTGGGGACGACCGGAGCAGACGTGGGCACCTTCGAGATCTCCTTCGCCATCGACCGCTCGCGAGCGCTCGGCGGCGCGCTCGTCCCCGGCGAGGTCGTAGACATCGTGGCCACCGTCGACGACGGCGGCCCCAGCTGCGCCACCGTCGTCGTGCCGAAGGCTCGGATCGTGTCGGTCGGCTCCGGCGACCAGGAGGTGCTCTCGTCACGGAACGACTTCGCCGTCACCCTGGCCGTCGACTCCGATCAGAGCGTGCTCGGCCTGATCTACGCGGTCGACGAAGCCGACATCACGGTCGTCCGCAGCACTCGGGCCCAGAACGACGCGATCGCCGGCGCCTTCTGCGGCGACACCGCCCTCACCGGCACCCGACCCGCCTCATGAGCACCCACCGCTACGCCGTCCTCGGCCTCGCCGGGGTCCGCGCCGTCTGGTTCCGAGAGGTCGGCAGGTGGTCGACCGCGGCGGCAATCCCGGTCGACTTCGTCAAGTGCGTGTCGACCGAAGAGCTGCGCGCCAGGCTCGCGGGCGGCAGGGCGTTCTCGGCGTTGTTGATCGACGCCGGCACCACCGGCCTCGACCGCGATCTGATCGACGCCGCACGCGAGACCGGTGCCGCCGTCCTCGTCGTGAGCGACGGTCGCAGTGCCCGCGACTGGGTGGGGCTCGGCGCCACCGCCGTCCTCCCGGAGGACTTCCACCGCGGCGAACTGGTCGACGAGCTCGAGCGGCACGGTCGCCCGCTGGATCACGGCGAGGCGGACGCGCCCGTCGGCGCCGGCGTACCGCAGACCTCGTGGTCGGGCCGACTCGTCGCCGTCACGGGCGGCGCCGGCGCCGGCTCCTCCGTGCTGGCGATGGCGCTCGCTCAGGGGCTCGCCGCCGATCCCAGGCACACGGACCTCACGCTCCTGGCCGACATGGCCCTCGACGCCGACCTCGCCATGCTCCACGACGCCAGGGACGTGATCCCGGGCCTGCAGGAGATGGTCGACGCGCATCGCACCGGGACGCCGGGCCTCGCCGACATCCGAAGCATGGTCTTCGACACCGAAGCGCGCGGGTACCACCTGCTCCTGGGCCTCCGACGACACCGAGATTGGGCCTTCCTTCGCCAACGCGCCGTCATCTCGACCCTCGAAGGGCTTCTGCGGTCCTACCGGATGGTCGTCGCCGACATCGATGCCGACATCGAGGGGGAGGACGAGACCGGTTCGGTCGACGTCGAGGAACGCAACGTGCTCGCCAGGTCGACCGTGCAGCGGGCCGATCTCGTCGTCGCCGTCGGCCGATCGACGATGAAGGGTCTCCACGACCTCCTTCGGGTGACGAGCGATCTCATCGGATTCGGCGTCGAACCCGTGCGCATCCTCCCCGTCCTGAACATGGCGGGACGGCCGGGTCGCAGCCGCGCGGAGCTCACCGCCGCGCTCGGCGAGCTCCTGGCGCCGATCAGTCCCGAGATCCCCACCCCGATCCACGTCCCGGAACGACGCCGCCTCGAGGAGGTGCTCCGGGACAACGTGCCCCTGCCCCAGACCCTCACGCAACCGATCGCCGCCGCCGTCGCCGGCGTGGTCGACCATCTGGGCCCGCGGCCAGGAGCGGTGACCGAGCCCGAGCCGGTCGCCGTCGCACCCGGCTCGATCGGGCACTTCTTCGACGACGAGGACGCCGGATGACGATCATCGACGAACCGGTGACGCCGCTCGTGGAGATCGAGCGTCGCGTGCTCGAGCAGGCCAAGAACCTCCAGCTGGACCTGTCGACCCCCGACGGCGCAGCCGGACTCCGAGCGCTCATTGAAGACCAGATCATCGACTGGAACACGGACCACAAGCGCGGACTCCGGCCGTTCGAACTGGTCGACGCCCCTCGACTCGTCGAGCGCGCCTATCGGAACCTCGCGGGCTACGGGCCCCTGACCGAGCTGCTGGAGGACGACGACGTCTGGGAGATCATGATCAATGCTCCCGACGCCATCTTCGTGAAGCGCCACGGCGGCCCCTCGGGCTACCACGAACAGGCCTTCCACGACGACGAGCACGTCATCCGCACCCTGACGAAGCTGCTCGACGACTCGTCGACGTCCCATCGCAAGCTCGATCCGTCCGAGGGTCTTCAGGACGCGCAGCTCGACAACGGCGCTCGCCTGCACATCGTTCACCAGGACGTTGCCCGTGGCGGCCACCTGATGGTGAACATCCGCAAGTTCACGGGCGTGGCGTTCACCGACCTCGGTCAGCTGGTGGATCGTTCCATGATCAGCGCGCCGGTGTCGGCGTTTCTCTCGGCCGCGGTTCGCTCCGGCCTCAGCATGGTCTTCTCGGGCGCTCCGGGCTCGGGCAAGACCACGATGCTGTCCTGTTGTGCGGCCGAGATCGACCCGGCGAAGCGGGTGGTCGTCGCCGAGGAGGTCTTCGAGGCCGACGTCCCGGTGGCGAACGTCGCGTCGATGCAGACACGAGCGGCGCGTATCGACCGCGATCCCGTCGACCTGCGGCGGCTGGTGGCCGGCTTCCTCCGCATGGCGCCCGACGTGGCGATCGTCGGCGAGGTCCGCGATCGAGAAGCGCTGCCCCTGCTCCTGACCCTGAGCTCGGGGGTGACGGGCTTCACCACGATCCACGCCGCGTCCGCCCGCCAGGCGTTGACCCGCCTCCGCTTCGTCTGTCAGCTCGCCGAGACGGGCAACGAACTGCCGATGGGCGCGCTCAACACGCTGGTCTCGGAGGCGATCGACCTGGTCGTGCACTGCGTCCGGACGGAGTGGGGTCCGCGGGTCACCCAGATCGCGGCGGTCGAGGACCTCCAGGCCGGTGAGCAGGCGACACAGTTCACCACGACCGAGCTGTTCGTCCGGGACCGGCACGACCAGCCGTTGCGGTGGACAGGCCAGATGCCCGTCCGGCTCATGCGGGCGCTCGAGGAGCACGGCTACGACGTTCGCTCGCTGTTGCAGCAGGGCACCGGGGGGACTCCTCGGTGATCGCGCTGCTGCTGGCCCTCGTCGGTGGGCTGGGTGTGTTCTACGTCTACACCGCCTTCGCCTACGGCTGGACGGGAGCAGGGCTCGGCCCCGACGACACCGGACTCTCCCCCACCCGCACGCGGTCGGCACAACAGTGGCTCGTGCAGGCGGGTCTCGAAGGCGTGTCCATGGCCCAGTTCGCGTTGACCACGGCTGCGCTCTTCCTCCTGGGTGCCGTCACCGCGTTCGCGATTTTCGGCGGCGTGATGCCGGCCCTCGTCCTCGGAGCCTTCGTCGCGGCGATCCCCGGCGCCACGTTCCGGCTGCGCCGACAGCGCCGACGTGTGGCGGCGCACGAGGCGTGGCCGCACATGATCGAAGAGATTCGCGTGATGACGGGATCGGCGGGTCGGTCGGTGCCACAGGCGCTGTTCGAGGTCGGACAGCGCGCCCCCGAGGAGATCCGACCGGCTTTCGAGGCCGCGCATCGCGAATGGCTCCTGACCACCGACTTCGAGCGCACGGTCGACGTGTTGAAGCTCCGCCTCGCAGACCCCACCGCCGACATCACCTGCGAGACCCTGCTCATCGCCCACCAACTGGGGGGCACCGACCTGGACCAGCGCCTCGCGTCGTTGGCGGAGGACCGGACGACCGACACGCAGGGCCGCAAGGACGCGGTCGCCCGTCAGGCCGGAGCCAGGTTCGCTCGATGGTTCACCGTGGTGGTGCCGCTCGGGATGGCGCTCGTCGGCATGTCGATCGGCGATGGTCGTGCGGCCTACAGCTCCACCTACGGCCAGGCGCTGGTGGTGGTCGCCCTGCTCGTGATGCTGGGGTGCTGGGTCGCCGCATCGCGGATCATGCGTTTGCCCGACGAGGCCCGAGTGTTCCCCGAACGGGCGGCCGAGTCGTGACGCAGCTGGAGGCGGTGTCAGGTCTCGGACTGTTCATCGGACTCACCCTGTTGTTGTCCCTGGCGCGCTGGTTCGGCCGTCAGCCGGTCGTCGAGCGGCTCCGGCCGTACAGCCCGGGCGGCCTCACCACTCCTGGCCGCCAGAGCCTGCTGTCGGTCGAGTCGTTCCGCGACGTGGTGGCTCCGTTGTCCCAAGGTGTGGGGGCGCAGATCTCCCGGCTGTTCGGCGTCTCCGAGGACCTGGAGACGAAGCTTCGGCGGATCCACAGTCCGATGGACGTCGGCCAGTTCCGGACCCGTCAGCTCGGTTACTCGTTGCTCGGCCTCCTGGGTGGCGTCCTCGTCCCCCTCGCCCTGCGCCTTCCGCCGTCGATCGCCGTGCTCTTCGCGCTCGGCGCCCCGCTGCTGACGTTCCTCGTTCTCGAGCAGCAGATCGTGTCGGCGTCCGAAGCGAGGCAGCAGCGCCTGTTCCGGGAGCTGCCTGTGGTGGCGGAGCAGCTCGGCATGCTGCTCGCCGCCGGCTACAGCCTCGGGGCGGCGCTGCATCGGATCGCCACCCGCGGCTCGGGTGTGGTGGCAGAGGACCTCCGGATCGTGATCGGGCGGATGCGCCAGGGACTCGGTGAGGCCCAGGCCCTCGAGGAGTGGGCGGAGCTCGCCGACGTCGCGGCGCTCGACCGCCTCGTGGCGGTGCTGGCGCTGAACCGCGAGGCGGGCGACCTGGGGACACTCATCAGCGACGAGGCCCGCGCCATCCGACGCGAGGCCCACCGCGACCTCCTCGAAGCCATCGAGCGCAAGGATCAGCAGGTCTGGATCCCGGTGGCCGTGGCTGCGCTGATCCCCGGCACGATCCTGATCGCGATCCCCTTCATCCAGGCGATGCGGACGTTCTCGAATGCGTGACGGAGGTCGAATTTCCCACCCGACGCGCCTCGTTCGTCACTCCGATCGCCGAACCCACCACGCCGCGTCCACCTCCGCGTTTGCCCTGTTCACACCACAAAACCGCATTGGTACCGTCGCCTCGCAAGCGCCGTTGCCGGTGCTCCACCCACAAAGGAACCACCATGCAAGCAGCATTCCTGGCGATGGCCACGAAGATCACCAATGCTCGGGCGAGCATGACCCACAAGGTCCGCGAGGAGCGCGGCGAGGGCATCGTCTCGGTGGCGATCGCGGTCCTGATCATGGCCGCGCTCGGTGTCGTCGCGTACGGCGCGTTCGACGTGCTCTTCAACAACACGACCGACGCCGCAGAGACCCAGATCGGCAACATCGGCAACTGACGCTCCGCCCGGCTCGCCGCGAGCGCGGCGCCGGGGTCTTCAGCTCGGTGTTCGGGCTGTTGTTCTTCCTCCTCTTTCTGCTCTTCGCCGTGCAGGTGCTGTGGAGTCTGTACGCCACCACCGTCGTCACGTCGGCCGCGTACGACGCGGGCCGGCTGGCGGCACGGACCGGTGATTCCACGGCCGGCGAGGCGCGGTTCGCGTCGACGATCGGCTCCTACGACGCCGACGTCGCCATCTCGGTCCCCGCAGGCGTGGGCGTGGTGACGGTCACGATCACGGGTGAGAACCCCTCGATGCTCCCGGACCGGTTCGCTCGCGTCATGCCGTTCGGCACGATCGAACGCACCATCGAGATCCGCAACGAGGTGTTCGTCGATGGGTCCTGACCGAGGCCGGCGATGCCAGGGCGATCACGGCTTCGTCGGGGGTTCGGAGGGAATCCTGTTCGGTGTCGTGGTGTTCGTCTTCGGCACCTTGATCCTCTTCAACGCGTGGGCGGTGATCGACGCCAAGATGGCCGTCTCGTCGGCCGCACGGGAGACCGCCAGGACACTCGTGGAGGGCGACGGGAACGTCTCGGTCGCCGTCGCCGCGGGACGCGCCGCATTCGAGGCGACGAGCGACTTCGATGTCGCAGGCCTGGGTGCACCGGACATCACCGGAGAGTTCCGTCGCTGCGGGCGGATCGAGGTGACCTACCGCTATGACGTCCCGGCCATCAGCCTCCCGGGCGGACTCGGATGGGGCGACGGATTCGACGTGAGCGCGACGCATTCGGAGATCGTCGATCCCTTCCGGAGCGGGCTCGAGGGCGAAGCAGCATGCGACGCCCCGTGAGGAACGATCGAGGAAGCGTTCTGTTCCTGTACCCCGTCGGGTTCCTGATCGTCCTGATGCTCGGGGCCATCGCCGTGGACCTGGGCAACGTGTGGTTGCAACAACGTCGCCTCGCCGATGCGGCCGACAGCGCGGCCAACGACGCCGTCACCTACGGGGTCGATCAGAACATCCTGCGCAGCACCGGTGAGCTGGAGCTCTCCAACGCCCGCATCGACGAGATCGTCGCGGTCTCCGTCGCCGGCCAGAACCTGCCGCCCGAGGCGGTCGTGACCGACGCGAGCGGCATCGTCCTGGCGGGCGTTCCGGCGGTGACCGTGACGATCGAGAGCGAGGCCGACCTGATCTTCGGACGGTTCGTCCGATCCGGCGGGATCGGCATCTCTGCCACGGGGGTCGCCGAACTCATCGACGGCGGCTGACCGGCCCGACGACCCACGTCCGATCCCGGCCACGCGCCCTGTGGTAACGCTGGAGGCAGTGCACGACGAGGGGAACGGATCGGCGTCGGCGGGACCGACCACAGCACTCGGCCGAGTGTGGGCCCACTGGGGTGCCGCGCTCGTTGTCCTGGTCGCGTTCGGCATCGCCAGCGTCTCGTTCATGGTGCTGGCCGTGCGGGAGACCTCGCCGCTTCCGTTCGCGTTGTTGATGCTGGCGGGTGGTGTCGTCGGCGCCATCGCGCTGAGCCGGGTCACCCCGCTCGTCGAGACGCTGGCAGGCGGTCGACGGTGGCGGGACCCCGCGGCGGTCGCCCTGTTCGTCGTCGGCCTCGCGATCGCCGCCGTCGGCGCCCAGCGGGGCGCTCTCGGCCCGGCGACCGGTGGACTCGCACTCGGCATCGTGGGCTTCGTGGCCATCTCCAACGATTGGTCGGACGCCGCCGAGCGCTCGCCCAACCGGTCGTTGGCCGCCGGGTGGGGAGCGAGCCTGTTCGGACTCGTGGTGTGCGGGTTCGCCGCCGGGTGGTGGTTCGCGCTCGGCGCCCTGGTGGCGATCGCCGGGTTGGGTGTGGTCAAGGTCGCCACCACGGAGCTCCTGCGCAGCTCGTCGGGCTCACGAGCCTCGACGCGGGCGCTGGCGCTCGGGGTGCTCGGCACGATGGTGAGCATCCTCGGCGCCTGGCTCGGCGCGTCACGACCCACCGTGCTCATCGGGGCCGGGCTGGCGGTGGCCTTCCTGTCGGTGGCCGCCATTGCGGCGATGGACCTGCTCGACCGACAGGGCAACGAGATCTGGCGCGTCATCGCCCTGATCACCGGTGTGCTGGCCACCATCGCCGGGCTGGGCGTGGGCTACGACGCGTTCCGGGGCTGGGGCACCGTCGCCGCCATCCTGGCGGTCGTCGCCGGCACCATCGGCGCCTTCTACGTGCTGCGCGGCGAGGTGGTCGTCACCATGTTGATGGTCGGCGCGCTGCTGGCGTGGGTCCTGGTGGACCGCACCGACGACGAACCGCCCATCGGCGACGACGGCCCGCTGCTGGTGGCGTTCGGCGACTCGTTCACCGCGGGCGAAGGGGCCCTGGAGTTCCTCCCCCACACCAACACCCTCGACGAGGACGGCAACACGTGTCGGCGCTCGATCCGGTCCTATCCGCACCTCGTGGGACGAGCGCTCGGTTGGGACGTTCGCAGCTACGCGTGCTCGGGCGCCACGATCACGCAGGTCCTCGACGAGGGCCAGCACGCCGACAGCCCCACCGCCCCCATCACCGACGAGGTCGCCGGCGAGTTGGCCCAGATCATCTCGGCCACGGATTCCCGGTGGGCCGTGAACCGCCAGCCCGATCTGGTGCTCATGTCCGCAGGCGGCAACGACGCCGAGTTCGCCGAGGTCGTGGGCGGCTGCGTCCTGCCGTCGAACTGCACCGATCGAGCAGGCGAGTTCATCGACCTGGCCAAGGGCGTGCAGAACGATCTCGTTCGGGCCTACGGGGAGATCGACCGCCACTGGCCGGGCGTCACGATCGTCGCCATCCCGTACCCGCCCTATGTCGGCGCCGAAGCCTGCGAGGGCTCGCTGGAGCGCGAGGAAGCCGCGTTCGCCAACGAGTTCATCCGCACGCTCAACGCCTCGGTGACCAGAGCCGCGGACGCATCCCAGGACAACGGCGTCGACGTGCACGTGTTCGGCGGCATGCATGACGCCTTCGCCGGGCGCACGTTCTGCGACGACGACGAGGGCGCCAACTTCATCCAGCTGCTGCCTCGCGACGGCAACATCGCCCAGACCTTCGACCCGTCGACTTGGTACAACGGCACCGGCCACCCCAACGAGACCGGCTATGCCTGCATCGCCGAAGCCGTGCTGGCGTTCCTGGCGAGCGAGGACATCGCCACGGCGAGCGCCGGCCACGAGGCGTACTGCGAGCTCGCCTCGCCGGACGCCGCAACCGACCTCGAGACCCGCATCAGTGCGCTCATCGCCGACGAGTTCCCCCGAGGCACCGACGCCGTCGACTCGTCCGAGTTCGAGGCGGAGGACTGGCTCGGCGACGAGATCGCCGGGATCGTGCCGCTGGCGGCCACGGCGGTCGGTCTCCTCCTGCTGGGCGGTCTCTCGATCTCGCTCTGGCTGGTGTTCGTGCCCCGCGACCCGCGATGCCCGCGCTGGCTGAAGCAGTTTCTGCTGCCGTTCGTCCCGAGCTGGTTGCGTCGCTAGCGCCGACGGCACGTGTAGGCCGCACAGACGTTGCGCCCGACCTCGCGGTCGACGATGTCGAAGCCCACCCGTTCCAGAGCCGGTTCGAGCAGCCAGGTGAACGTGCTGTGCTCGGCCCGGACGTGCTCGGCGAACTCGGGGGCGGTGTAGCCACGAGGCGGGTCGTCGACGGCGCCGGCTTTCCACTCATCGATGCCCTCGCCGATGGCGTCGGGCTCGAGATCGAAGACCAGGTCCCGGAGGCGGAGGATCCCGCCGGGCCCCAGCACGTCGTGGATGCGCTGAAGGGCGATCACCTTCCAGAAGTCCGGGATCTGGTGCAGAGCGTTCCGGGTGTGGACGATGTCGACCACGGTCGATCCCTCCCCGAGGCCCAAGGCGACGAGGGCGTCGATGTCGGGCGTCGGGTCGACCTGGGACTTGGCGTCGTAGCCGGCCACGTAGGACGGGTCGAGGTGTTCGGCACCGGCGTGGAGCTGCTCGTCCAACCACCAGTCGGGCCGAGTCATGGCCGGCACCGTAGCGGCCGGCCTCGCCGTCGATCCGTGGGACGATGCCATCGTGAGCGGCCGCGTCGTGATCCTGAACGGTGTGCCCCGGTCGGGGAAGTCCTCGATCGCCCAGGCGCTGATCGCGACCGAGCCGGGCTGGGTGAACCATGGGGTCGACGCATCGATGGCGGCGACCCCCGAGCCGCTGTTGCCAGGCGTCGGGCTCCGGCCCGGCGGCGAACGCCCCGACCTGGAGCCGGAGGTCGAGCGCCTGTATCGAGCGCTGTGGGATCGGGTCGCCACGCTTGCCGACGCAGGTGGCGACGTGGTGGTCGACGTCGGTCTCCACAGTGACTTCGCCGCCGACCTCGACCCGTGGGCGATCGCCGCCGACGCGCTTCGATCCTGCGACGTCCTCGTCGTCGGCGTGCGAGCGCCGCTCGACGCGGTGCTGGAGCGGCGGGCGGCCGCCACGGGCTACCTGACTGCAGCGGAGACGGGCCCGGTGCCGGACGCGATACGCCGATGGGAGGCCGCGGTCCACGATCCGGGCCACTACGACATGGAGGTCGACACGACCGTGTCATCGCCCGCCGAGTGCGCGGCGCTGATCCTCCGCCGCCTCGCCAGAGGTCCGCGCGACCGAGCGCTGACGAACCGCCACCACTCGGAGTGAGAACCTGCCGCGGTCTCTGGGACCGCGGCAGGATCGCAGGCCGTCACCCCGCAGAGCCGGGGCCGCGTGGGGGCCTCACGACCACGCAGAGTGCAAACCTGCCGCGGTCTCTGGGACCGCGGCAGGTTCAGAGGTCGACGAGGATCTTGCCGACGTTGGCGTTGGCCGCCATGTGGTCGTGGGCGGCGGCGATGTCGTCGAGCGGGAACCGGCAGTCGATCACCGGCTTGCATGCCCCTCGGTCGAACAGGGGCAGGATCTCGGTGGCGAACCTCTGGGTGATCGCGATCTTCTCCTCGAGCGGCCGCGCCCGGAGCACGGTGCCGATGAGGGTGATGCGCCCGCGCAGGATGCGGCCGAGGTCGATCTCGGGGTTGCCGGCGCCCATGACGCCGACCTGGATGATCGTGCCCTTGGTCTTCACGCACGCCAGGTTGCGGGCGAGATAATCGCCGCCGATCACGTCGAGGATCACATCGGCGCCCACGCCATCGGTGAGCTCCATCACCTTCTCGGCGTAGTCCTCGGTGGTGTAGTCGATCGCCAGGTCGGCACCGAGATCACGGCACGCCTGCACCTTGCCCGACGACGCCGTCACCGCGATCCGGGCCCCGATCGCGTTCGCGATCTGGATGGCCGCCGTGCCCACGCCCGATGCGCCGGCGTGCACGAGCGCCGTCATGCCTGACGTCAGCCCGCTCTGGGCCACGAGGGCGTCGAAGGCCGTGATCCACACCTCCGGGATCGCCGCCGCGTCGGCGAGGCCGACCGACGACGGCACCAGCATCGTCTGACGCTCGTGCACGGCCAGCTGCTCGGCGTAGGCGCCACCACCGACGATGCCCATCACCTCGTCGCCCACCGACCGCCCGGCGACCCGCTCCCCCACGGCCGTCACCCTGCCGGCGAACTCCATGCCGGGGATCTCGTGCTCCATCGGCGGACCCGGATAGAAGCCCATCCGCTGCAACAGGTCGGCCCGGTTCAGCGCCGTCGAGTGGACCTGCACCAGGACCTCCTCGGGACCCGGCGCCGGTTCGGGCACGTCCTTGATCGTCAGCACCTCGGTGCCGCCGTAGGACTCCAAAACCACAGCTCGCATGATCAGCCTCCTGCCACGCGGTCGCGCAGCTCGTACTTCAGGACCTTGCCCGACGCGTTCAGCGGCAGTTCGTCGACCACCTCGATGCGTCGGGGCACCTTGTAGTTCGCCATCTCGTCGCGACACCAGGCGACGATCTCGTCGGTGTCGGGCGTCGTGCCCGCGGCCGGGACGACGAACGCACACCCGACCTCACCCATGCGCTGGTCGGGGATGCCGACCACGGCCACCTGGCCGATGTCGGGGTGCGTCAGCATCGCGGCCTCGATCTCGGCCGGGTACACGTTGAACCCGCCGTTGATGAACATGTCCTTCTTGCGGTCGGTGATGTCGATGTTGCCGCCGGCGTCCATCACGCCGATGTCGCCGGTGTGCAGCCAGCCGTCAGGGTCGATCGTCTCGGCGGTCTGTTCGGGGTCGTCGAGGTAGCCGACCATCACGTTGTAGCCACGGACGACGATCTCGCCGGGCTCGCCCCGGGGCACCTCGGTGCCGTCATCGTCGACGACCAGGACCTCCATGCCGGGCATCGCGCGGCCCGACGTGTTGGCGATGATGTCGGGCGGGTCGTCGTGGCGACACATGGTGGCCAGTCCCGACCCCTCGGTGAGGCCGTAGCCGGTGACGACCTTCTCGAAGCCGAGGCGCTCGCGCATCTGGACGATCATCTCGACCGGGATCGCGGCGGCGCCGGTCACGGCCAGCCGCAGCGTCGACATGTCGAAGCGGTCGAGCTCGGGATGGTTCAGGATCGTCTGGTAGATCGCAGGCGGCCCGGGGAGCATCGTGACCCTGTCGACGGGCACCCGGTCCATGACCTGGGCCACGTCGAACACGGGGTGCGGCAGGATCGTCGCCCCCTTCATCAGGCACGCCAGCACGCCGGCGTTCAGCCCGAACGAGTGGAAGAACGGGTTGACGATCAGATAGCGGTCGCCCTGCTCGAGCCCGATCACCGACGCCCAGTCGTCGTAGCCGCGACAGATCGCCGAGTGCTTCAGCATCGCCCCCTTCGGGGCGCCGGTCGTGCCGGACGTGAACATGATGTGGGCCAGGTCCTCACCGGTGACCGCCGCCGAGCGAGACGCGCGATCGGCGTCGTCGACCCGGTCGGCGCGTGCCATGAAGTCGGCGAACGACGCGCACCCCTCGGGCACGGCGCCTCGCAGGATCACGGTCTCCCGCAGGCCGTCACCGGCGGCCGCATCCGCGAGGAGCTGCACGTAATCGGTGTCCAGGAAATCGGTGACCGTGAACAGGATGTCGACGCCGGCCCGGTCCAACACATACCCGGCCTCCCGACCCTTGAACCTGGTGTTGATCGGCACGAGCACTCCGCCGGCGGTGTGCAGACCGAGTGCGGCGACCGCCCACTCCCACACGTTCGGCGCCCAGATCGCGACCCGGTCGCCGGCATCGACACCCGAGGCGATCATCGCCCGAGCCGAGGCGTGCACCTGGTCCCGCAACTCGACCCAGCTCCAGTCGACGTCACCGTCCACGAGCGCCTGGGCGTCGCCGAACTGCGCCGCCGCGTCGTCCACCAACTCCGGAATCGTCTCCCACGGCGCCTCGCTCATGGAGCTGGACGATACTTCTGGAGGGAGTGATCGACGAGCGACGAGCGACCGGTCGCCGGCGTACAGGCCGCAGTCCCTGAGAACGGTGGAGGGAGTGATCGACGAGCGTCGGCGGACGGGAGGACAGGGTCTAGTAGCGCAGCTCGGCCATGACGCCGAAGTGGTCCGATGCCCACACGCCGCCGACGGGCTCGTCGCCGATGATCGCCGCGGCGACGGGGTGACCGGCGCCGTGTGCCTTGGGCCAGTGGCTGAAGATGTGGTCGAGCTGCTTCTCGGGATACATGCCCACCGCGGAGAACGGGTTGCGCTCGGTGAAGGTCGCCGTCGGGCCGGTCGCCCTCATGGCCACGGCGTCGTAGAACACCATGTCCGGGACGTGCACCGGTGCCAGGCCGACCATCGCCCGGAGCTCGTCGGAGTCGGGCGTGCTGTTGAAGTCACCACACAGGAAGAGCGGGTGGTACGGGTTGCTCAGGTCCTTGGCCCACCCGCAGATCTCGGTCAGCTGCTCCGCGCGGAGATGACTGTGGTCCAGCCGCCAGGTCAGGATCAGCGAGACGACGTCGATCACACCTCGGGGACCGTCGACGCGAGCGAACATCGCGCCGCCTGCGGTGTCGCCCTCACCGACGTCGAGCGCGTCGCTCTCGGTGATCGGCCACCGAGACAACACGGCCTGGCCGCTGATGACACCCTCGTACTCGAGCTCGCCGACCTGCACGTGGTGCATGTCGAGCGCCTCGGCGAAGCGCCCACCCTGGGTCTCGTCGCCGACCTTCCACGCCTCCTGGATGCACACGATGTCCGGGTCGAGGTCGCGCAGCGTCCCGAGCAGCACCGCCTCGCGCTCCTCCCACGGCCCGAACCGCGACCACACGTTCCACGTGACCACTCGCACCGTGGTCTCGAGCACGTCCCCATACGGCTTCATCACATCGAACGCCATCCCCGGACAGTAGGCGGAGCGGGTCGGGAGAACGCCGACAGTTCGATCCGGCTTCGCCGGTCGAACGAACGGCGCCTCCGGCGCAGCCGCAGAGCACGCAGAGCCGCCCACCGGCGGCGAACGTGCGATTGCGGAACAACGCAGAGCAGCCCGAGCCCGCAGGGCGAAGCTGCGATTGCGTAAAAACGCAGTCGAGCCGGCCCGAAACTCCCCCCTCCAGAGGCTCCGGGCCGGCTCGACCGTCCTGGCGCACATGTGCGCTCCGGAAAGACGAGCAGATCCGGCGGCCGAAGTCTGCGCGCCTGGGCCAATCGTCACGCGAACGCAACACGGCTTCCATGCCCTCGTAACCGACGAAACGGGACCTCCCGAATAGCCAGGCAATGTGTCGGATCGCCCCGCCGCAACACCAGCAACACCAGGCTCAACAGCCCCGGATACGGGACGCTCGCCCGACTGGATATTCGCTCGACCAGCGCTCCCGAGGTCGCCATCATCGACCGGCCATGTCGAAGTCCACCCCCCTCCCCACGACGGTGCTGAACGCGCCGCCCGACCCTCAGGGTTCGCTCTGGGCGTCGTTCGTCGCGCCCTTCCTCGCGGGGTCCGGGCCACACCTGCGGTGCATCAGCGCGCCGTCGGTGACCGACATCGAGGCCGTGGTACCGCTCGGGACGATCGTGAAGTCGATCCGCCAGCCGAACGGTGCGGCGATCCTGGCCGAGACGACGCACGCCGCCGCGCTGGTCCAGCAGTGGTCAACGCAGGGCGCGGTCGTCTGGCTGCGGGCGGCCACGAGCGAGGACCTCGCCAAGGCCGTCGCCGACGTCCAGGCCCGGATGCCGCCGCCGGCCGCCCGTGACCACCGGGTCCCGGTCGACTTCTGGCTGGTCGGCAACGGGGCTTACACCCCGCCGCGGACCATCGCGGCCGCGTCGTGGGCCGACGCGCTGGGCAACTACCCGGCGCCGGTGCGCGCCGACCTGGAACGGCTCCGCGACGCGGAGTTCGATCTGGACGGCAGCCGCATCGTCCTGTGGCACGGCCCGCCCGGCACCGGCAAGACCTCAGCCATCCGAGCCCTTGCTCGCGCCTGGCGCGAGCGCGCCCGAATGCAGGTCATCCTCGATCCCGAACTCGTCTTCGCCCGATCCTCCACCCTGATGGAGGTCCTGGTCGGCGACGACGAGGACGAGGCGTGGCGGCTCCTCGTGGTCGAGGACGCCGACGAGCTGCTCCGGGCCGATGCCAAGGATCGGGTCGGGCAGGCGCTCAGCCGCCTGCTCAACCTGTCCGACGGGATCCTCGGCCAGGGCATCCGGGTGCTGGTGCTGATCACGACCAACGAGCCGATCGGTCGCCTCCACCCGGCGCTGATCCGGCCGGGTCGGTGCCTGATCGAGACCGAGTTCGGACGCTTCGGTCGGGCCGAGGCGGAAGCGTGGTTCGGCGAGGGTCTCCCCGCCGGATCGGACTTCTCGCTCGCCGAGCTGACGGCGCTGCGCCGGGGTGAGCCGGTCACGTCCCCCGCCGGGCGGGACCGTGTCCACACCGGCCAGTACCTGTAGTGAGATCCGGGGTCGGCGGTCTCCCACCACCGTCGACCCCACTCTCGCCGGCACGCCGAAGACACCTCCTATGCGCACTAACGTGTCTCGCCGTGGCCATGAACAGGAACACCCAACGGATCATCGCGGCGCTGCTCGTCTTCGCCATGATCGCCGGCATCGTGATCGCCATCTTCAGCGGCTCCGCCGACGGCCTGGCGCTCTGAACGACCCGGCCCGGTGACCGCCCCCGCCCCCGTCGACATCTCGGCCGCCGAGAGCTACGTCGACGGGCCACCGCACGAGTGGTTCGAGTGGCTGCGCCGCAGCGACCCGGTGCACTGGCAGGACATGGCCGGCGAGCGCGGCTACTGGGCTGTCACCCGGCACGCCGACGTGGTCGAGGTGTCGCGCCAACCGCTGCTGTTCTCCGCCTCCGAGGGCGGCATCGTGTTGGAGGACATGGACGGCGATCGCCTGGCCATGATGCGCAAGATGCTGCTGGCGATGGACCCGCCCCAGCACGTCGAGTACCGCAAGCAGATCTCGGGCGAGTTCCGGGCTCGCGTCATCGCCCAGATGGAGGACCGCATCCGGACGATCTGCCGCCAGATCATGGACCGGGCGGCCGAGATCGCCGACGTCGACTTCGTCCACGACGTGTGTGCGCACCTCCCGTCACAGGTCATCGGCGAATTGATGGGCCTTCCCCAGGAGGACTGGCCACTGATCCAAGAGATGTCAGAGCGCAACTCGGGTGGCCAGGACCCCGACATCAACCCCGACCCGGCCGACCGCGGCCGAGCGTCTGTCGACATGGCGATGTACGCCATCGGATTCGCCCGGGCGCGCCGTGCCGCCGACGCAACGCCCGAGGATCTGACCTCGGTCATCCTCGACGCCGACTTCGGCGGCGAACCCATGTCCGACGCCGACTTCGGCGCCTTCTTCGTCCAGCTCGTCACCGCCGGCAACGACACCACCCGCACGATGCTCTCGTCGGGCCTCGACGCGCTGCTCCAGCACCCGGACCAACTGGCGCACCTCCGGGAGGACCGGACGCTGATCCCGTCGGCCGTCGAGGAGATCCTGCGCTGGGCCAACCCGCTCCACTACTTCCGGCGAACCGCAACAGCCGACACGAGGGTCGGCGACACCGAGATCGCGGCCGGCGACAAGCTGGCGATGATCTACACCTCGGCCAACCGCGACGAGGAGGTGTTCGACGACCCGCACCACTTCGACATCACCAGAGACCCCAACCCCCACCTGTCGTTCGGGATCGCCGAGCACTTCTGCCTGGGCGTCCACCTGGCCCGACTCGAAGGCCGCGTCTTCTTCGACGAGCTGCTGCGCCGGTTCGACCACATCGAACGCACCGGCGAGCCCGCCCGACAACGGAGCAACCTCAACAACTCGCTCAAGCAGCTCCCCGTCCGGCTGGGCTGAGCGGTGACGCCTGCGGTCCTCGCCCTCGAAGCCTCCGGGCTCGACTACCGGATCGTCGAGTACGAGCACGACCCCGACGCGGAGAGCTATGGCGACGAGGCGGCGGAGGCCACCGGCGCCGAACCCTCGCAGATCTTCAAGACGTTGCTGGCCGAGCTCCCCGACGGCGAACTCGTGGTCGGCGTCGTCCCCGTCGTCTCCCTGCTCGACCTCAAGGCCATCGCCCGCGCGGCCGGCGCCAAGAAGGCGTCGATGGCGGACCCCCCGGTCGCCGAGCGCCGTACCGGCTACGTGGTCGGGGGCATCTCGCCGTTCGGTCAGCGTCAGCAGCACCGGACCTTCGTCGACGAATCGGCCGAGCTGTGGGACGAGGTCTACGTCAGCGGTGGGCGACGCGGGCTGGAGGTCGTGGTCCCCGCCGACGCCTTCACCCGACTCCTCGATGCCGACTTCGTCGACCTGACAGGATGACCACCCCCGACCAAGGAGCAGCCGTGGAACTCGACGAGGCCCTGCGCACGACCTTCTCGTGCCGGGAATGGACCGACGAACCCGTCACCGACGAAGACATCGAAGCCATCGTCGAGCTGGCTCGATTCGCTCCCTCCGGCGGCAACCGCCAGCCGGCGCGCATCGTCGCCGTCCGCTCGGCCGAGACCAAGGCTCTCATCGCTCGATCTGCTGCGCCGGCCGCACGCGTGTACTTCGCCCAGATGGCGGCGGGTGAGGCGCCGTGGAACACGATCGAAGCCACCTCGGTCGACGTCGAGGGCCTGTGGGCGGCCGACGAGCACCTCGAATGGCTGGGATACTTCGAACAGGCGCCGGTCCTGCTCGTGGTCGGCGCCGATCTGTCGCTGGTGGCGTCCTTCGACAGCCGTCTGGACCGGATCGGCGTCATCAGCGGCGCCTCGATCTACCCCCTGGTCTGGAGCCTGCTCCTGGCTGCTCGGGGCCGAGGCCTCGCCGGCGTGCTGACGACGATGCCGGTCGGCGAGGAGGAGGACGTCCAACGGGCACTCGGTTTCCCGCCCCACGTCGCGGTGGCCGCGGTCCTGCCGATCGGCCACCCGGTGAAGCAGCTCACCAGACTCAACCGCGCACCCGTGTCGGACATCCTCCGTCACGAACGGTGGAGCGACTGAAGCCCCGGCTTCCTACCAACCCTCGAGGAAGTCGTCGAGGGGAACGCCCAGCGTGCGCAGCGCCATCGACACCAGCGTGTACTGGCCCACCGCGAACACCAGATCCATCATCTGCTGATCGCTGAAATGCTCGCCGAGCGCCGCCCAGGTGTCGTCGCCGATGACCTTGTTCTCGTGCAGCTCGTCGGTGGCCTGCAGGACCAGCCGGTCGGTCTCGGACCATCCCGGCGCAGCCGAGCCCTCCTTCACCGCCTCGACCTCCTCGCGGGACAGTCCGGCATCCATGCCGATCACCCGGTGCTGGGAGAACTCGTACTCCGACTGGCACAGCCAGCCGACCCGCAGGATCGCGAGCTCGCGCTCGCGGCCCGGCAGCGTCGACTTGTACAGGACGTGGTTGGCGAAGACCATCCAACGCCGCGCCAGGTCGGGGTGCCTGGCGATCGTCCGGAAGATGTTCCAGGGACGACCCGAGTCGATCATCGGTTGCATCAGCTCGAGAGCCTTGCCCTCGAGTTCGTCGTCGGTCAGCGGGGCAAGGCGCGGCTCGTCACTCATGGCCGCATCCTCGCACAGCCCGACCGGTCAGCTCCGGGCGCTCTCGGCGGTCTTGCGCGGCCGCAGGAACCAGAACAGCGCCCCGATGGCGACGACCCCCACGCCGAGCAGGATGAAGCCGCCCGCTCCGCTGTTCTCCTCGATGATCTCGCAGGTCTCGGAGTCCGGATCCGCGTCCGGGTCGATCGTGAACTCGAAACCACCGTCGTTCTCGTCCCCGTCGGCCGAGGTCACCCGGTAGCGCAGGACGTAGGCCCCCGGCTCGAGGTCGTCGATCACGTCGACCGCCACGGTCAGCAGGTCTTCGGAGAACACGGGTGGTCCGACCCGGGGCTCGAACTCGTCACTGGAACGGAGGATGTCCACCTTCGCGATCTCGTCGTCGATCAGTGGTGAGCGGAAGTCGAGGACCAGTCGGTCCACCTCGTTCAGCACGTCGCCGGGGCCCGGACACCCGCGGATCAGGGTCGAGTGCGCGCCTGCGGACGGCACGGTGAGCGCCGCAACCGCCAGCGTCGTGGCCACCAGGACCAGCAGGAATCGGATCTGACGCACGCCCTGATTCAACCAGCTGACGGCGGCGCTGCCACGTCGCCGGCCGACGCGTCCACCGGTCGGATCCTCACCAGGTTGTCGTGATAGACGGCGCCCTGACCCATGTCCGAATCGGCCTCCAACGTGGTGGCGTTCACCGACGTCCCCCGGGGCCGCAGCCCCTTGGTCGTCACCGCGACGCCCCGGCGCGCCGAGCCGTCGATGACCGCGACCGCCCGGAACGACCCCCGGGCGTTGGCCACCTCGACCACCGCGCCGTCGACGACATCGCAGTGGGCCGCATCGTCGGGGTGGAGCGCGACCGTCGGGTCGCCGGCGCGCCCGTGTTTCGGGCTGCCGCTGAACGTGGAGTTGAGGATGTAGTGATTCGCCGGTGCCACCAGAGCCAGCTCGCCCTCGAGGCCCGAGGCGGCTTCGAACGGCGGGACGTAGTGCGGCAGGCGGCCCGCCCCGTCTCGCTCCCCTCGTTCGGACACGAATTCGAACCGGCCCGACGGGGTCGCGAAGCCGCCGGCGAACGGACGGTACGGCGTCGTCCCGCCCAGGCGCGCCCACCCCTGCTGTTGCAGGAGCTCCAGCGTCACCCCGTCGAGGACCGGCGAGTCACCGCCGAGCAGGTCGCGCGCGAGCTCCTCGTCGGATGCGTGGAGCGCCGGCTCGTCGAGGCCCATCGTCGCTGCGAGTCGGCGGAAGATCTCGGTGTGGCGCAACGCCTCCCCCGCCGGCTCGACCACCGGGTTGTTCCAGTTGACGTACAGATGGCTGAACGAGTCGTGCAGGTCGGGGTGCTCGGTCTGCATCGTGCCCGGCAGCACGAGATCGGCGTAGGCCGTGGTGTCGGTGTGTACCTGCTCGACGACCACGGTGAACAGGTCCTCGCGCGCGAGTCCGGCGCGGACCCGCCCCTGATCCGGGTTCGAGACGACGGGATTGGCGGCCCAGATCATCAGCGCCTGCACCGGAGGATCGTCGATCTCCAACAGTCCCTCGCCCAGCCGCGTCATCGCCAGCGAGCGGCATGGGCCCGGCTGGAGATCCGGTCGGTTGAGCGCATGGGTGTCGAGGGCGTAGGCGGGCGACGTCGAGTAACAGATGCCGCCACCGGGTCGACCGAAGTCTCCGAGTACCGCCGACAGGCAGGAGAGGACGCGCGAGGCCTGACCGCCGCCACCGTGGCGTTGCATCCCCATCGAGGACCGGATGCCCACCGAGGTGGCATCGGCCATGCGACGAGCGAGGTCTCGGACCTCGCCCTCGGGGATGCGACAGATCGACGCAGCGCGCTCGGCCGACCATTGCGAGAGCTCGACGTCGCGGAACTCCTCCCACCCGAGCGCGTTGGCCGACAACCAGGCCTCGTCCCATGCGCCCAGTCCACCGAGCTCGGCCATCAGCCCGAGTGCCAGGGCCGCATCGGTCCCGGGGATGGGGGCGATGTGGACATCGGCGCGAGCGGCGGTCCTGGTCCGGACGGGGTCGATCACCACCACGTCGGCCCCGGCCGATCGACCCTCCTCGACGAAGGGCCACAGATGTTGGTTGGACGTCAGTGTGTTCGTGCCCCACAACACGATCACGTCCGAGTGCACCAGCTCCTCGGGGTCCATCGCCGCCGCGGTTCCGGTGGTGTAGCTCATGCCCACGTGACCCGAGACCGAGCAGATCGTGGCGAGGTGCCGGGACGCACCCAGATGATGGAAGAGGCGCTTCCCGGCGCCGATGACGCCCTGGATCCACCCCACGGTCCCTGTGCCCGCGTACGGCCAGATGGCCTCGGCGCCGTACTCGTCGATGACCCCGTGGAAGCGCTCGGCGATCTCGCTCAGGGCATCGTCCCAGGTGATGCGCTCGAACCTTCCCTCACCCTTGGCCCCGACCCGACACAACGGGTGCAGCAACCGGTCCGGGCTGGCCGCCCAGTCGAGATAGGGGTTGACCTTCACGCACAACCCACCCCGCGTGAAAGGGTGGTCCGGGTTGCCGCGCAGCTTCACCGGCACGTCGTCGTCGTCGACGGTCACCACCCACGAGCAGGCGTCGGGACAATCGAGCGGGCAGGCGCCGATCACCTCTCGCATCGTCCCAGCATGCCAGAGTGACCCCGACAACGAGACCGAGGGGAACCCATGTCCAGCTCCGAGATCCAGGTCGACCGCGTGGACCACGTCGTGACGATCACGATGGATCGGCCCGACGCGCTCAATGCCATCACCCCGACGATGCTCGACAGCCTCGGCGAAACCCTCGACGGTCTGCGCGCCGACACCGATGTCCGGGTGGTGGTCCTCACCGGCGCAGGCCGTGCGTTCAGCGCGGGCGTCGACCTCAAGGCGCTCGGAGACAGGGAACTCGTCAACGGCAAGGTCGGTGACATCCTCGACCTCCCGGCCCGCCGCGTGACCCGGCTCCTGGCCACCATGCCCGCCATCACCGTGGCCAAGGTCAACGGCTTCTGCTTCACGGGTGCGCTGGAGCTCGCCCTCGCGTGCGACGTCATCGTCGCCGCCGAGGAGGCCAAGTTCGGTGACACCCACGCCAAGTTCGGGCTTCGCCCGACCTGGGGGATGAGCGCACGACTGCCTCGCCTCGTCGGCATGGCCGCCGCGAGGGAGCTGTCGTTGACCGCACGCACCTTCACGGGGGTCGAAGCGAAGGAGCTGGGGATGGTGGCGGCCGCGGCGCCCCGGGACGATCTCGACGCCGTCGTGGCCTCCCTGGTGGACGCGATGGTCGCCAACAGCCCGGGGTCCCTGCGGGCATACAAGGACCTCTACCGCCAGACCATCGAACTCCCGCTCGGAGAAGCCCTCGAGTACGAGGCGGACACCGAGTACGGCATCGACGACACCGACGAGCGCGTCGCCGACTTCCGCTGACGCACCCGCAACACCAGCAACATAGGCAACATGAGCCACAGAATGGGGGCCTGAGCAGCCGTTTTGGAGCTCTGCGCGAACTGCCCGTACCGTTTTGAGTGCTCCGGGCCCGGAGCCGAAACCACTCACCGGTGGTAGCCGGGCAGTAGGCCACACCACCCCGACCACAACGGAACATGGGACGAGCGCTGCGGGGCTGCAGCCGTCGTGCCGGCCCCGCAGTTGCGCGGAGGGGCTTCCGTGATCGTTCCGCACTGCGGCCGCGTGTCATGCTGGCCCGGTGAGGATCGAGCAGGTCGTCGTCCCCATGCTGCGGGCCGCAGCCAAGCGCGACTGGGCGATGCGGGCTGCCGACCGCGCGCTCAAGCCGTGGAACCCCTTCAGCCCACGTCGCTACCGCGACCCCTACCCGCTCTACGAACAGGTCCGGGCCCACGGGCCCGTGTCGTACCAGTGGACGATCCAGGGGTGGAACGTGGTGGGCTACGAGGAGTGCGAGGCGACCCTCCGTTCGAGCCAGGTGTCGGCCGACCGCTCCGAGATGATGGACGTCATCACCCCGTACACGAAGACCGACAGCGAGACCGTCGAGCTCTTCACCCGCACCATGCTCATGACCGATCCCCCGGACCATGGGCGGCTGCGGTCGCTCGTCAACCGGGCCTTCACCCCCCGAGCGGTGGCGGCCCTCGAGCCGAGCATCGAGAAGATCACGCTCGACCTGTTGCACGAGATCGGCGAGGACCGGACCGTCGACGTGCAGAAGTCGTTCTGCGATCGCGTCCCCATCTACGCGATCAGCGACATGTTGGGCATCCCGCGCGCAGAACGGGAGCGGCTCAAGCTGATCTCCGACGAGGTCGTCAAGTTCATCGACCCGATCAGCGGGTTCGATCCCTACGACATGGAGGCGGCCGTCCGAGACTTCCGCTCGCTGCTCGGCGACATCATCGCCGAGCGCGAGGCCCAGCCGCAGGACGACATGCTGTCCCGGCTGCTGGAGGCCGAGGAGGGCGGCGACCGGCTGAGTCGCGCCGAACTCGAGTCGATGGTCGCCCTGCTGCTCGTCGCCGGCCACGAGACCACCGCAGGACTGCTGGGCAACGCACTGCTCGCACTCCAGCACCATCCCGACGCGAAGGCGCAACTGTCCGAAGAGCCGGAGATCGTCGAGAACGCCGTCGAGGAGCTGATCCGCTACGACAGCCCGGTCCAGGGCACCGATCGCGTGGCCACCGAGGACTTCGAACTGTCCGGCCAGCGGATCAAGGCAGGCCAGATGATCGGGGTCTTCCTCGGTGCCGCCAACCGCGACCCCCGCCGGTATGAGCGCCCGGAGGTCCTGCAGCTCGACCGACACCAGCCTCGACCCCTGTCGTTCGGCCACGGCATCCACCACTGCCTGGGCGCCGCACTCGCCCGCCTCGAGGCCAGGGTGGCTCTGCCGCTGTTCGTCAAGACGTTCCCCGACTACCGGATCGACGAGGACCGCTTGGAGTGGAAGCGGTCCATCACGCTGCGCGGTCCGGCGCAGCTCCCGGTCTCCCTGCGCTGACCACGGGCGCGGACGCGAACGACGGACAGCCCCTGTGGGACTGCCCGTCGTTCGAACACTCAGGTTGTCGCCCCGGAGGGGGCGGTGGCTCAGCCCAGTGGCAGGTCGCACTCGGCGGCGATGTCGAGCATGGTCTGGAAGAACTCGTCGCCGCCCGGCTCCTCGCCTCGGAACGACGCCTTCATGAGATCGCTCAGGAATCCGTCGTCGAACGCGTCGGCCACACAGTTGGCAGCGTCCTCGCCGAGGTCGCCGACCATCTCCTGCGCCATCAGGGCGCGGAGGTCGACGCAGTCGCCCAGCGAGTCGACGATGGTGTCGATCTCGCCGTCGCTGAAGTCGTACTCGTCGAGCTCGCCGACGTCGTTGACGCTGACGCCCAGCTCCGCCAACCGGCTCTCACCGATGCCGCCGACGATGCGGCCGGCCCAGCATTCGGCTTCCTGGCGCGTCCCGACCGGGCTGTCGGGATCGCTCCCATCGACGATCTCATCGGCGATGGCGCTGACCAACGGGCTGTCCGCGGCTGCGACACCGCCGTCATCGTCGTCTCCGCCACAGGCCGACGCCACGATGGCGATCGCGCCCAGGATGATCATCAACTTGCGCATGTCTTGCTCCCTTGTTGGATCTCGCCCACCGACCGGTTCCCCACCGGTCCGAGTCCGCCCGCCGCGTTCTCGCGACGGTAACCGCGCCGGTCTCGACGCTGGACGACCCTCAATGCATCGGCCTCCCGGGGCCAGGCTTGAGTCGGACGACCTACGCCGGGCGCTGACCAGGCGAAACGGACGAGAAGTCAGGCGCCGAGGTTCAGGACCCGGGCCGCGTTCTCACGCAGGAACTTCGGCCAGACCTCGTCCTTGAACGGCACCGCCGGCAGCTGCTCGAAGATCTTGTCGATGTGGAGACCCATCGGGAAGTAGCCGCCGTAGATGACCTTGTCGGCACCCCGGGAGTTGGCGTAGTCGATGATGGCCCGGGGGTAGTACTTCGGGGCGAACGCCGACGTGGAGTAGTGCAGGCCCGGCCACTTGAGCATCAGCTTGACGGCGAGGTCCTCCCACGGTTCGCAGCCGTGACGGGTCACGAAACGCAGGTCCGGGAAGTCGTACATGACCTCGTCGATCAGCTTCGGATGCTGCACGGCATACGGCACGCGCGGACCGGGGATGCCCGCGCAGCAGAAGATCGGGACGTCCAGCTCCACGCACGTGGCGTAGATCGCATACATCTTCGGATCGTCGATCGCGACCTGCGGGTTCCGCCCGGCGGGGAAGGCGGCGACTGCCTTCAGGTAGCCCTGGGCGTGCAGCTCCTTGATGGTGCGGATCGAACCCATGACGTCGTTCGGGTCGGGCTCGTGCGCGCCGACGAACCGATCCGGGAACCGGTCGATGGCGTCTCGGGCCGGGCTCTTGTCGTCGCCGGGCGCCACCCCGATCATCGCGATCTCGATGTCGTGCTTGTCCATGAACGGCAGGACGAGGTCGGCGCCCTGGGGCGGCTCGGGCTCGGCCTGGTCACCGACGTCTCCCGCCTCGCCGGCGCTCCGCGCCTGGTCGCTGTAGGGGACGTCCTTGAACATGTACTGCGCCGGGAAGTTCATCCTCCCGGAGTCGGCGTCCTTGATGCCGGTGAGGTTGGCGTAGTTCAGCTTCGCGCCCTTGCCGGCCCTGGTGCCCATCATCGTGTCGATGACCCCGATGTCGGTGGGCATGCCCATGTCGCGCTCCCCTTCAGAGACTCGCGTGCATGGTACTCAGATCTGACGGACCGTCAGAAGGTGCTATCGCTCCTGGCGGTGCGTGTCCTGCTCGGCGGCTTTGCCCACGCGGTGGTTGGCCACCAACGGTCCGGCCACCCAGTTGCACAACTGCGGATCGCACTCTCGGATCTCGCCCTCGAGCCAACTCCCGTCCGGACGGAACTTCCCCGTTCGATCGCCGTCGGTCACCAGGATGTTGCCGTCGCCGGACTGCTCGTACAGCGCCTTCGTGAAGGGATGGAAGATTCCGTTCGGCACCGTTCAGCCCTCCTCGACCCACTCGGTCAGCTTGTCGTGCAGCCAGCGGATCTTGGACTCCTGGTAGTTGCTGAGCGTGATGCCCGGCTTGTGCGTGGTCTCCAGGCCCAGCTGCACCTTCGACATGTTGAACAGGTCCTGGTCGAAGACCTTGCCGAGCATGCCCAGCTCCGGGGCATCGGAGAACACCTCGTGCTCGTCCAGCCAGTGCACCGGCGCCGGCGCCGGGCGCTCCTCGTCAGGGCCGTAGGGCGCCAGGAAGATGCACTCCATGATGCAGCTGCGGTGGTCGTCGCCGTTGGGACGGAACCGGTAGACGATCCGGTTGAAGGCCCCCCACGGGTGGAAGTTGGGGAACAACGTGTAGTCGATGCTGTCCATCATCTCGGCGTCCGACATCTCGTCGACGACGTCACCCGCCATCTGACGCCAGTTCTCGCGCGACAGCGCCGCCGCGACCTCCCGCATCGTCTTGCCCTCGGGCACCTGGATCGGGAGATCCATGTCGTGGCGGACGTCGAGCATCGCCGCCATCATCTCGTTCGGCGTGACCTCGTAGTCGAGCAGCGGACTCGTGGTGCCGCCCGGACTGATCACGCGTGCGCAGTTCTCCCAGACGTCGACCTGGCTGTTGGTGTCGCCGAGGTACCCCATGATCTGCGGGTGCGTCGCGTTGACGTGATACGCCTCGCAGAACGCCTCCTGCGCGATCTTCCAGTTGGCCTGGATCACCTTGGCCACGTGCGCCTGCTTGTGGCGACGCTCGAGGTTCCAGGTCTGGAACTGCTCGTCGAGCTCCGCGACGAAGTCGTCCAGCGGTTCGCAGTTCGGATCCGGGTTGATGAAGACGAACCCCTGCCAGACGCCGGTGGCGCACTCCGGCAGCTTGAACGCCTCGGCCTCGACGTGCGGGAAGTCCCAGGCCGCCGGTGCATCGGAGAAGTCACCGTTGATGTGCCACGCGAAGCCGTGGAACGGGCAGCGGAGCTCGGAGCAGTGACCGTCGTAGTCCTTCAGCCGCCGACCACGATGCAGACAGGCGTTGGGGAACGCCTTGATCTCGTCCTCGGCCGAGCGCATCACGATGTAGCTGCGCCCGACGATCTCGTAGATGTAATAGTCGCCGACCTCGGGGATCTCGTCGACCCGACAGGCGTACTGCCAGACCCGACTCCACAGGCGCTCCTTCTCCAGTTCGTGCCACTCGCGGGTGGTGTACCGGTCGATGCTGAAGTCCTCGGTCCCCGCGTACCGCGGCGACTCGAGGCGGAGGACGTCCGGCACCGGATGGGTGTCGGTGTCGAGCAGTTCCTGGTAGCTGAGCCCCGGCGAGCGTGCCGCACCGGGTTCGTCGATAGCAGTCATGTCGGCTCTCCTCAGTCGTGCCACCCTACAAATTAACCGGTTGGTCAATTCCAGGCCAGGGCATCCGACGATCCTGCGCCGTATCGGCGCGGCACCTACACTCGCCCCCGTTCGGCTCACCACCTCCAGGGGGTACCTCCGCATGACCGCCGTCCAGGGATCGATCCTCGGCAACGCCGTCCTCCGCCGCGAAGACCCGACGCTCCTCCAGGGCGCCGAGAAGTACTTCGACGACATGGACATCCAGGGGTTGGGCTACGTCCACTTCGTCCGCTCGACGGTGGCCCATGCCACGATCAACAGCATCGAGATCGACGACGCCAAGGACATGCCCGGCGTCATCGGCGTCTTCACCGCCGACAACCTGGAGATCGAGCCCCATCTCGGGTTTCCACTGTTCCCGCCGGTCTTCGCCCGACCGCTGCTCGCCAAGGGCAAGGTCCGCCTGGTCGGTGACATCATCGCCGCCGTCGTCGCCGAGACGCGAACCCAGGCCGCCGATGCCGCCGAGGCGATCTGGCTGGACTTCGACCCGCTGCCAGCGGTGATCGACCCCGAGGCCGCCCTCGAGGAGGGCGCCGCCCTGTTGTTCGAGGACCACGGCTCCAACATGTGCTTCGAGACCGGCATCGGTCTCGAGGACGGCGACCCCAACGAGGGCGCCGAGCACGTGTCCGAGGTCCGGATGGTCTCCCAGCGGCTGGCCGGCGTCCCGATCGAGAACAACGGCGCGGTCGCCATCCCCGGGGACAGCCCGAAGCTGACGCTGTGGACGCCGACCCAGAACCCCAACGCGGTCCGCGACGCCATCGCGCCGGCCCTCGGCCTGGAGGGCGGCGACATGCGGTGCGCGGCTCCCGCCGTCGGTGGCGGCTTCGGCCCCAAGGCCGGCGCCTACATCGAGCAGATCCTGACCTGCCGCCTGGCAATGGAGCTCGATCGCCCGCTGAAGTGGACCGAGACCCGCTCCGA
>JBCCFK010000011.1:0-32864 GCA_039029775.1 Actinomycetota bacterium
GGTCGAGTCGCCATCGCCGGCCACGTGGGCAGCCACGATGACCGCCGTCATCAGTCCACTGATGAGGGCGACGGCGAGTCGCCATGCGCGCAGCGCCGTGGGTGATGGGGTGGTCATGCGGCTGAGACGCCCGGCCACGCCGCCGGGTTCCCCATGTCACGGGACTGCAACGGGACCGGCATGGGGGTGACGAAACCGTGTCCGGACGCGACGACGGGGCCGGAGCCACGGGAGGGAGGCTCCGACCCCGTCACCGGGGAGGGCAGGAGTGAAAGCGTCGGCTTGCGGGACCTACGTCACGCCGATGACGTCGATGTCGGTGGTCCACCAGACGTCGAACTCCGGATCGTCGGCAGGGGAGTCCCAGCCGACCTCGACGGTGTAGGTGCCGTTGGCGGGGGCGAAGAAGTCATGGCTCCAGCGTCCGTAGGCGTAGGCCGGGCCCTCGGCGATCATCGGGGTCTCGTCGAGCAGGGTGTCGCCGTCCCAGATCCGGACGACGACGTTGGCCTCCGGAGCCCGGGCGTAGCCGGTGAGGCCGATCTGGCCGCTGCCCTCGAGCTCGGTCGCCAGCAGGACGACGAGGCCCTGGTGCGGCAGGCCGTCGAACTGCTGGGTGTAGGGCTCGCCGCCCCAGTAGCCGTCGACCTCGGTGTCGGCGTCGGTGCGCTCTCGGAACCGGACCGTGATGGTGTCGCCGTCGATGTCGACATCGGCGGCAGCCTGGACGCCGACGGGGTGGGTCACGAACAAGCCCGTACCGGAGCTGTCGCTGAAGGCCACGGCACCGTTGACGACGTCGCCGTCGACGGTGACCAGGTCGGGTGCGGGCCACTCCGGATAGGCATCGGTGTCGAAGCGGACCATGGTCCAGTTCAGGTAGGAGATCCGGGTCACGTCGACGTCGGGAGCCGGACCGTCGAGCACGACGGTGACCGTCTCGCAGGAGCCGGCGGTGTCGACGCCGAGGGCCGTCGCCGTGCCGTTGCTGCCGGGGCCGCTTTCGTTCCAGCGGCCCACGGTGAACGTCTCGGCGCAGTCGATCGCCGGTGCGGCGAAGTCGTCGATGGGCTCGGGGGTGGGGGTCGGTGCCGGGGGAGCGACGACATCGTCGATCGGCTCGGCGGTGGGCCCCGGCGTGGGTTCGGCGCCCTCGATGTCCTCGGCCGGCTCGGGCGTCGCCTCGGCGTCCTCGCCGTCGGCGGGTGCGGCCGCTTCCTCGGGGGCCGGGGTGGGCTCGGGTTCGACGACGACCGTCGGCTCGGTCGGGCCGTCGGTGACGACGGTGACCGAGGCCTTGGTGGGCCGGGCGAGGGTGAGGACGCCGGCGGCGACGATGGCGATGATGCCGATTGCTGCGGCGATCGCTCGGAAGGGGATGGTGGTGGACTCGGTCTGCATGGGGGTTCTCCCGTGTGTGGTTACGGGAGGGAGACGGCGCAGGCCGGGCGGACTTACACCCCATGGTGAAGATTTCTCGGATTGTCGTGAATGCCCTGGTCAGGCGGGTCGCCCGTGGCGCAGGATCCACACCTGGCGGGCGTCGTCGAGGGGCTCGCGATGGGTTGGTGGCCCGTCGCCGGGCTCGCCGCGCAGGACCTCGGCGCCATCAGGCGCGTACTGGACGATGTAGGCCTTGCGGACCGCGTCGGTCACGTTGGGGCCGGTGAGGTGGGGGGTGAGCGAGGAGAAGACGATCACCGATCCTGCCGGCACCGGTACGGGCCTGGCGTCGGGATGGTCCGTCATGCACTCGAACCCCAGCGGTTCCACGTAGTCGTGGGCCAGCGTGCCCCGGCGATGCTGCCCCGGGACGATCCACGGGCACCCGTTGTCGAGGGTCGCATCGGTCAGCGCGACCCAACAGGTCAGATACTGCTGGGGCTCGACGAAGCCGTAGCCGTTGTCCTGATGCCACGGGAAGCGGCGAGGCTTCTCGGGCGACTTGTAGACGAGTTGGTCCCAGTAGAGCCGGCTGTCGGGACCGACCAGGTCGTGGCACAGGTCGGCGAACAGGGGCAGGCGCACGAAGGCCGCGGCCGACTCGTACCGGGTGGACGGGTGAATGCCGAACACGATCGCCCCCGACTCGGCGATCGACACCCGGCCGTGGTCGAACCCCTGTAGGAACGCATCGGCCTGTCCCTCCAGATCGTCGAGGTCCCGAACCAGTGGCGCCAACACGTCCGGGCCGATCGCCGACTCCAGGACGACGAAGCCATCTCGGTCGAACGCCTCCACCTGGGTGCTGGTCAGCCGCCCGCTGCGAGCGGTGCCCGGCGCCCAGGTGAAGGACTCGTTCCAGGGGTGGAGCCGCGGCCCCTCAGCCACTGGGCAGTGGGTCGTAGATCGGTACGGGTTCGTCCGGCGGCCGCTCCTCGAACACCGCCACCGACGTGGCTGGGTCGAACACGTTGGGCGCCGCGTCGGGCCACTCGCCGAGCAGGTAGCGAGTCCCCATGTCGGCGTACTGGTACATGCCGGGACCCTCTCGCTTGAGCTCGTCGACGCCGACCTCGTCCGGGTCCCACCAGACGATGGTCATGTCGTCGACGCCCGACCAGTCGGGCTCGAGCTCCGCCGGCCACCGGCCTTCCTCACCCCAGGAGACCGACGGGTTGGTGACCGCGCGCTGGGTGGGTTCGGTGTCGAAGATCACCTGGCGCCAGTTCTCGATGGTCAACTCGGGCCCGATCGACTGGATGATGTTGTAGAAGGTCAGCGGGAGCGGGCTCAGAACGCCGATCGTGTCGTCGGCCGCCGGCGCCTCACCGTGGAACCACTCGTAGATGAACGTCGTCGAGGAGATCTCCGGATTGACGCGCGCGCCCAAGCTGGTGATCCCGAACGCGTTGGCCCACTGCTCCTGGTCGTAGGTGCGGGCGAAGACGTTGGTGTCGACCAGCACCGAGCCCCCGAGGACCCACTCGGGGAAGTAGCCCTGGTCGGTGGCTTCACGGGTGAAGTCGCGCGGCGCGACCGGGTCACCGCTGAACAGGATGGTTGTGACCCCGGCGTCCTTGAGTCGGGCGATCACGTTGGCGGCCGTCTCCTGGATCGTGCCCGGGTCGAGCACGTAGGAGATCGACTCCGCCAGCTCCACCCCGAGATCGCCGAGGTCGTCCTCGAACTGCGCGTTGAGCTCGACCGATGCCGCGCTCGACTCGATCCAGAGGCGGGCCAGCACCCGCTCCTGATCGTGCATGGCCTCGTCGCCGGCGTGGATGGCCGGCCGGCCGGCGAGCTGCTTCGCGACGAACTCGGCGCGCATGAGGTTGCCCTGCTGGGGTCCCATGGTGATCGACCAGATGTAGGGGTCGCTCTCCAGGTAGAAGTCGCGGGGCTGGCCCGGACCGCAGCTCAGGCACGGGATGCCACGTGCGGCGAGTTCTTCGGCGAAGGCGTTGGTGAGCGTGGGTCCGCCCCAGACCATGAACGGATCGAGCTCCTCCGCGATCTGGACCGCGTCGGCACGGGCGGACACGCCGTCGATGATCAGCCCGGAGCCCTCGAAGAAGATCAGCTCGACGCTTCGGCCGTAGGTCTCCCAGTAGGCCTCGTGGTACTCGATGAGCTCGAGCAGGGTGTCCTCGACGTCGGCGTTGGTGTCGTCGTTGACGATGGCGTCGGTGATGTAGTTGAGGACCGGGTCGCTCTGCTGTGCCGACCAGTACACGATGCGGATCGTGTCCTCGGTGACACCGGGTGCCGTGGCGCCGCCGTTGTCGCCCTCGAAGGGCGCGAAGCACTCGGGCCGGAAGAAGCTGGGGACGGCCAGGAAGCCGTCCTCGGCGTCACACCGCGGTCCCCAGTCGATCTCCAACCCAAGCTTCTCGGCGACCGAGAAGGGGATCACGCCGGCGGGGAGGCCGGTGTCGGGCCCGGGGTCGTCGGCCGGCTCTTCCGTCGGCTCGGAGGCGGGCTCGTCGTCGGCGGGCTCCTCGGCGGGTTCGGGGTCGTCGGCGGGCTCGGCAGCCTCCGGTGTCGAGGTCGCGGTCGCCGTGGTGTCGTCGTCATCGTCGTCGCCACCGCCACCGAAGGCGATGATCCCGATGACCACCAGCGCGACGACGGCCAGCGCCCCGACCGGCCCCCACTTCCTAAGCGCATTGGCTGACGCCGCAGGTCGATCGGTCGACGATCCCTGTGCTGGCTCCATGTGTGAATCCCCCCGTGGATTGATGATCGAACGTAGTGGTGTGGCCCGGGTCCTCGCTGACCGCCCGGTCAGGTCGGTCCGGATCGGGCGATGACGGACCGGGTGTTGCCGAGGTAGGACTCGACCACGGCCGGGTGCGCGAGAACCTCGTCCGGGGCCCCGCGTGCGATGACCGCGCCCTGCTCGAGTGCGATGAGTTCATCGGCGATCGACGCCACCAGCGGCATGTCGTGTTCGATCACCAGGAGCGCGGTCCCCATCTCGTCGCGGATCCGCATCAGGACCGGCCCCAGGGCCTCGGCCTCACGTTGCGCGATGCCGCTCGACGGTTCGTCGAGCAGCACGACCAGCGGTCGGTGGGCGACGACGCACGCCAGGTCGACCATGCGGCGCGTCCCCGTGCTGAGCTCTCGAACGAACTTGTTCCGGTAGGCGTGCAGGCCCATCAACTCGATCAGGGTCTCGACGCGTTCGGCGATGTCGCGCTCGGACTCGAACGTTCGCGGCAGGTGCAGGGCCGCGGACAGTGGATCGCGAGCACGAACGAACCGTTCGAGCGCGACGGCCAACGTCTCGGCGACCGTGAGCGCGGGGAAGAGCTTGGCGTCCTGGAACGACCTGCCGAGCCCCGCGAGGGCGCGGGCGTGCGCCGGTCGGTCGGTGATGTCCACACCGTCGAGGACCACGGACCCGTCATTCGCGGGGACCAGGCCGCTGATCAGGTCGAACAGGGTGGTCTTGCCGGCGCCGTTCGGGCCGATCAACCCGACGATCTGCCCTCGGTGGACGTCGAGGCTGACACCGTCGACGGCGGTGATCCCGCCGAAGCTGCGTTGCAGACCGACGGTCTGGAGCACCACGTCCTCTCCCGAGCGGTCGACCGCGGGGGCCGACGGTCGCTCGTCGCCGGTCGCCCCGTGCAGGAAGACCGACCGCAGGATGTCCGGTCGATCGAGCAGCTCGGCGGTGGCGCCCTCGTAGCGGATCTGCCCCTTCTCCATGAAGTAGGCACGTTCGGCGACGGTCAGCGCCACGTTGACCGACTGCTCCACGAGGATGACGGTGACGCCGGAGTCCGCGACTCGCCGGACCACGGGTAGGAGTTGTTCCACGACGATGGGGGCCAGACCGAGCGACAGCTCGTCGATCATCAGCACCCGCGGCTCGGCGACCAGCACCATCGCCATGGCGAGCATCTGTTGCTGGCCGCCCGAGAGGTTGGCGGCCGGTTCGTCCCAGCGGCGCCGCAGCTCGGGGAACAGCTCGAGGATCTCCTCGAGGTCCGCGTCGTCTCCGTGCAGCCACTGTGCCGCCGCGATGTTGTCGGCGACGGTGAGCGACGGGAAGACCGCCTGGCCGCCGGGCAGTTGGGCGATGCCGAGCGCGGCGATCTCGTTCGGCGGCGCATGGGTGATGTCGCGGCCGTCGAGCACGATCGCGCCGCGGTCGGCCTCGGCCACACCCGAGATCGCCTTCAACAGCGTCGACTTGCCCGCGCCGTTGGTGCCGAGGAGGGCGACGACCTCGCCCTCGTCGACCTCGAAATCGACGCCGAACAGGACCTTGGTCGTGCCGTAGGAGACCTGCACGTCGCGGCAGACGAGGAGCTTGGCCTCGCCGCGGCGACGGGCGAGCTGGACCTCGGATCGGGCCGCCGCCGAGGCACGGACCTGTTCGATGTCTCGGCCGATGACCGTCGACGCCGAGCTGATGATCAGACCGCCGACGAGGAAGACGGGGGTCATGACGACCATGCCGGTCCGGATCCCCCAGTTGTCGGCCACCCAGCCGATGAAGGGCAGCACGACGAGCCCCGGGAGGATCCACAGCGATCCCATCGAGAAGCCCATCGCCCTGGCTCGTGGCGGGATCGCGAGCGACAGCGCGGCCAGGATGCCCGGACCGAGCACCGCCAAGGTGAACGCGATCAAGGCGTTGACGATGACGGCCATCCACAGCTCGGGCGCCAGCGCCAAGAGCGCGGCCAGCGCCGCGGTCACCGCCGACGACAATGCAAGGAACCGCAGCACGAGGCGCGGGTCCCGCGCGACCAGCTTCGTCCCGACGATCGCTCCGACCGCGAGGCCGGCGAGCTGTGCCGGCTCGATCGAGGCGGCGAGGATGCCTCGGGCCCGCTCGTCGAGATCGAACACCTCTTCGTAGAACAGCGATGCCAGCGCGCTGAATCCGATCAGCGAGACGCCCAGGAACGGCAGCGCGGCGAAGATGCGGCGGAGCGTCTCCACCTTCCAGCAGAGACGCCACGCCTCCGACATCGACGGGGGCACCTCGGCGGTCTCGATCGTGTCCTCGGCGGCACCCGCAGCGCGTCGCTCGTGCGCGCCCCGCACCGGCTCGCGGAGCCGGAGCGCCACGACCACCAGCAGCAGGGTCGGGATGGCGAAGAGGAAGAAGGGTGCCCGCCAACCGAAATAGAACGCGAGCAGACCCGCCGCCAAGGGCCCCAGGATCTGCCCGACCGCGTTGCCCGCACGATGGAACGAAAAGACGGCGGGGCGGCGCTCGGGTGGGTAGTAGTCGGCCAGCAGCGAGTTGTGGGTCGGGTCGACGACGGCCTTGCCGATGGCCGACCCGGAGCGCATGAAGCCGAGGAACACGATCGACGTCGCCAGCCCGGTCGTGAACGAGAAGGCCGCCCAGGCGATGGCCCCGAGAATCGCCAGGTGGACACGGTTCATGCGGTCGGCGAGACCGGCGATCGGCACCTGAAGCGCCAGGGCCCCGGCGAGCACGAAGGCGATGAGCGTCAACAGGCCCTGGAATCCGAGGCCGAACTCGTCGCGGATCTCGGGCGCCAGGATCGCGAACGCGGCACGGTCCAGCTCGTCCACCGCGTTCAGGCCGAACAGCACCAGCAGGGGCAGCGTCGGTCCGTCGCCGACGATGTCGCGGAAGCGTCGCTTCATGGGTCGGTCCCCGGCGTCGGGACGAACTGGTCGTCGGCGACCATCGAGGGCACGTGGATGCCGCGTCGCAGCGCGAGCTGGCGCAGCAGCCAGTCGCGGGCCTGGTAGACGAGCCCGGCGAGCCCGCCCGGCGCGATCAGCAGCACCAACAAGACGCCGATGGCCGACGCGAACAGACGCCACGCGCCCTCCAGCCACCAGAACGTGCCCCAGAAGAACAACGACCCGAGGAAGGCCCCGAGCGCCGATCCCAGCCCGCCCACGACCGCGGCGATGAAGATCCCGAGGGAGGCCTGGGCCTCGGCGACGGTGAACGCTTGCTGGTGCAGCACGAACAGGCCGCCCTGCGCGCCGGCGAGGAACCCGGCGATCGCGAACGCGGTGAGCTTCGCCCGGGTCACGCTGACGCCATACGCGCTCGTGCCGGCCTCGTTGTCCCGGAGCGCGAGGAGGACACGTCCGGTGCGGCTGTGCCGGATGCCTCGGACGGCGACGAACGCCAGCGCGAGGGCCACGACCGAGACCCAGTAGATGCCTGTGGGGGAGGTGTAGTCCACCCGGCCGAGTATCGGCAGACGCGGCACCCGCTCGTCGGGGAGCCAGTCGAAGAAGCGCGTGTTGAGGACGTAGCTCGACACGGCGACGGCGAACGCGAGCGTGGTCACGGCGAGGTACAGCCCGCGGATCCGCAGCGCGGGGAGGCCGACGAGTACCGAGATGCCGGCACCGACGACCCCGGCGACGAGCGTCACCACGATCAGGTCGGCGTTCCAGTTGATCGTCATCCACGCGGCGACTGCCGAGCCGCAGCTGGCGAGCGCCACCTGTCCGAGCGATATCTGGCCCGCCCAGCCCGTGAGCACGACCAGGGAGAGCACGGTGATCGTGAACAGGTAGAGCGCGGCGAAGCGGAGGGTCGTCACGGTGCCGAACCAGACCGGGACGAGGGCGACGAGCACGGCCACGAGCCCGATCAGGACGAGACCGGCCACTCGCACCTCGCGCCGTCCTGCGAGCTCTGGGGGTACCGGCCTGGTCTCGCCCATCGAGAGCGCGGTGAGCGCGTTGTCGAGGCGGCTGAACGTCCGTCGGCGAGCGAGCAGGGCGACGAGGATGACGACCGCCGTGACCGCGCCCATCAACGCCTCGGCCTCTAGCGCGCTGTCGCTGTTCCAGACGATGCCCGACTGCACGATGCCGAGTGCCACCGAACCGGTGAGCACCGCCTTGAGGTCGGAGAGCCGCCCCATCACCGCAGCGGCCAACGATCGCAGGAAGAACAACAGACCGAGTGCGCCGCCGACGGGCAGTCCGAGCACGCTGGCACGGAGCCACAGCGCCAGGAACGCCAGTCCGGTGGCCAGCGACCAGACAGCCGTCTGTACCGCCTTGACGGGGATGCCGAGTGTTCCGGCTCGGTCCGGGAGCTCGGCGCTCGCTCGGATCGCGATGCCGAGCCTCGTCCTGGCGAGCAGGAACCACGTGCCCACCAGAACGAGCGGCACCACGACGAGCACGATCAGGTCGTCGCCGTTGAAGCGGAAGGAGCCGACGTCGAAGGTGACGTCGAGCGGCGAGTCGATCCGCTGTGACGACACCCGGGCGTCCCACCAGCGTGGGACCAGGAGCGATGCGAATCCCAGCAGTTGGGCGAGGCCGATCGTGGCGATCGTGAGGATCAGGCGGGGGCTGTCGAAGAACCGGCGGACCACGACGAACTCGGCGGCCGCCCCGGTCGTCAGGGCCATCAACAGGCCCAGCAGGAACGCCACGACATAGGGGAAGCCGGACTCCACCACGAGCATCACCGCGAGCGTCGTGGGCAGGAGCCCGAGCTCGCCCTGGGCGAAGTTGAGCACGCGGTTCGACCGGTAGATCAGGACGATGCCCAGCGCGACCAACGCCGTGATCAGCCCGAGGATCACCCCGTCCAACACCGCCCCCGCAGGCGCGGGCCAGACGATCTGTTGCACGATCAGCAGCAGGCCCGGCGCGACCAGCCACCCGACGGCGTCACCGTCGAAGATCCGGCGCACGGTGCCGGACCACTCGGTCATCGGCTGTCTCCCCCCATGGACGTCCGGCACGTTAGGACAAGCCGCCGACCGTCGCCTGTCGGCGGGTGCTCGCTACGCTCCGGCGATGCCCATCCTCCGAGAGGACGACGCGCGGATCGGGTGCCTCGCCGTTCCGATCAGCATCCTCGCCGGCTTCATCGTCGGAGCGCTCGTCGCCGCGGCCGTCGGTGCGTCCGCAGGCTGGTCCTCGATCACAGGCGTCGTGGTCGGCTGTATCGGCGCGATCATCGCCTGGGTCATGCTCGGCCGAGGCCATTGACGCCCGCCGACCGTGTCTGTCTCGCCGCGAGTTGGTAGAACAAGACCTCAGCACCCAACCCCCTGAGACGAGGAAACACCAATGGCTGAAGTCACCCTGGGCGGCAACCCCACCAACACCAACGGCGATCTGCCCGCGGTCGGCTCCGACGCGCCGGCCTTCACCCTCACCAAGGGCGATCTCAGTGACCTGACCAACGCCGATCTCGCCGGCCAGAACGTCGTGCTCAACATCTTCCCCAGCGTCGACACGCCCACCTGTGCGCAGAGCGTCCGCACGTTCAACGAGCGCGCTGCAGGCCTCGAGAACACCACGGTGGTCTGCATCTCCGCCGACCTGCCCTTCGCCCAGGGCCGATTCTGTGGTGCCGAGGGCATCGAGAACGTCACCACCGCCTCCACGTTCAAGAGCGACTTCCTGAACGACTACGGGGTCAAGCTCATCGACGGTCGCCTCGAAGGTCTCGCCGCCCGTTCGGTCGTGGTGCTCGACGGCGACGGCAAGGTCGTCCACACCGAGCTGGTCAGCGAGATCGCCAACGAGCCGAACTACGACGCCGCGCTCGACGCCATCGGCTGATCCGAGCGGGTCTCGACCCGGTCCGAACGCACCGTCCCGCACATCCAACGGGTGTGCGGGACAGGTCGTTTTGCGGCGGAGACCGCACCTGAACTGGGCAAACGCGACGTCATCGAATCGTCACACGGATCCCGGGAACCGGGGCGGACGCGCCCTCCGTCGTAGGGGTCATGGAGCGCAAGACACGATTCTCAGTTCGATGGATGGTCGCCGTGATGGCGATCATGGCCCTCGTGGCCGGGGCCTGCGGGGGCGACGACGACGACTCGGGCGCCGCGACCTCGGGTGACGACGGTGCTCGCGGCGGCATCTTCGACGAACCCGCTGCCGAGCCGGCCGACGAGGGCGGTGACGACGGGGGAGAGGCGTTCGACGCCGAGGCGGGCCTGGCCCAGGACCTCGACGACGAGGCCGAGTTCGCCCCTGCTGACGAGGAACCCGCGGAAGAGCCGGCCGCGGTGGTGACCGAAGCCGAGGCGTCCGAGGAGGCCGCCGCCGACGAGGGCCTGTTCGCCGGCCGGCAGACCGTCGACGCCGACGAGCCCCGGGTCGTGGAGCCACCGCGGGACAACCGATTCGCCGACTACGGCATCCGGGACTTCGTCGACGCCGACGACGACCCGCTGTCCACCTTCGCCCTCGACGTCGACACCGGCTCCTACAGCGTCGCCCGGAACTTCCTGAACAACGGAACGCTGCCGCCGCCCGAGTCGGTTCGGGTGGAGGAGTACGTGAACGTCTTCGACTACGGCTATGACGACCCTCGCACCGATGCGCTCGGCATCTCGGTCGATGGCGGGCCCAGCCCCTTCGACGAGGACAACTACCTCGTTCGCATCGGGGTCCAGTCGCAGCGGCTCGACGACGACGAGCGGCCCGAGGCCTCGCTGACCTTCGTGATCGACACCTCCGGCTCGATGGCCCAGGGTGGCCGCCTCGAGTTGGTGAAGGACGCCCTCGAGGAGCTCGTCGGGGAGCTCGAGGACGAGGACACGATCGCCATCGTCGAGTTCGACGACAACCCGAGCGTGGTGCTCGAACCGACGGAGGTCGAGGACGATGACGAGATCTTCGACGCACTCGACGATCTCGAGCCCGGTGGCTCGACCAACGTCGAGGCCGGCCTGGAGCTGGGCTACGACCTCGCCGCCGAGACCTTCGACGACGACCGGGTCAACCGGGTCATCCTCCTCAGCGACGGCGTGGCCAACGTCGGACTGACCGATCCCGACGGCCTGGCCGAGATGATCCGCCGAGACGCCGACCGGGGCATCCAGCTCCTGACGATCGGGGTCGGCCTCGGCAACTTCAACGACGTGCTGCTCGAGCAGCTCGCCGACCAGGGCGACGGCTTCTACGCCTACGTCGACACCGAGGACGAAGCGGAGCGGCTGTTCGAGGACAACCTCACCGCCACGCTCGTGACCCTCGCCATCGACGCCAAGATCCAGGTGGAGTTCGACGAGGACGTCGTGGAGGAGTACCGCCTCATCGGCTTCGAGAACCGGGGAGTTCTCGACAGCGACTTCCGCAACGACGACGTCGACGCCGGGGAGATCGGTGCGGGCCATCAGGTGACGGCGATCTACGAGATCGAGTTGGAGCGAGGCGTCGACCTCGACGACCGCGACGAGATCGGCGAGGTCCGCCTGCGTTGGGAGGAGCCGGGCACCGGCGACATCGCCGAGATCGAGGAGGACATCGACCTCGACATCATCGAGCCCAACTGGACCCGGACCTCGGACTCGTTCCAGCTGGCGGTCGTCGTCGCCACCTTCGCCGAGGTGCTGCGGGACAGCCCGTTCGCCGACGACATCGATCTGGACGACCTCGAGGACGAGGCCGACAACATCGCCGACCGCCTGGACATCGGGGAGATCGAGGAGTTCGCCGATCTCGTCAGCCTCGCCGACCGCTTCTCCTGAGACCTCTCCAAGAGCGCCACCCCAGCGCCCCACAGCGTCCCCCACGTCCTCTCCCTGGGCGGGGGGACGTTCCGCGCGTGGTCCGTCGTCGGGCTCCCTGGTTCGAAGCACCCAGATGACTTTCCATGTTATTTCATGCTTATTAATGTCTCGCCGATGGAGATCAGCATCATCGGAGAGGGCGGCGTCCGACGGGACGTGACGGTTGCGTTGCGGGGGGAGGTGAGCATCGGTGATGTCGTCGGCACGGCAGGCGTGGCCGCCTCTGTGACGGTCGACGGCCGGCCGGTCGAGCCGGCGGCATCGTTCGTCGAGGTGTGCAGGCCCGGTTCGACGATCGACACCACGGGCGCAGCCGGGGCCCGTGACGTTCCTCGGCAGTCGGGCCGGCACACGGTCAGGGTGACCGGTGGTCCTGATGCGGGCACCACCCACACCCTTGGCGACCGGTCCGAGATCGTGGTCGGACGCTCGTCACGGGCCGACGTGGTGCTCGACGACCCGACGGTTTCGCCGATCCACGCGCGGTTGTACCGGGAGGGGGACGCGTGGGAGATCGAGGATCTCGGGTCCCACAACGGGACGACGGTGGGCGGAGAAGCCGTCCTCGAGAGGCGGCGCATCGAGGGTCGGGTGATCCGTGTCGGCGCCACCTCGATCATGGTCGGCCCGGCCGATGTCGAGGTCGCGCACGTCACCCGCCCGGGTCTCGACGGCACCACGCCGTTCAACCGGCCGCCACGGCCCGTCGTGCCGGCCGGGGTCCCGCCGATCGAGGTGCCGGATCCGCCCGCCGACCGGCGCCGGGGCGCGGCGTTCAGTCTGATCGCGCTGGCCGGACCGGTCGTGATCGGCTTGGTGATGGTGCAGGTGCTCGGCAGTATGCGTTACGCCCTGTTCGCGCTGCTCGCTCCGGTCATGATGATCTCGAACGCACTCGCGACGCGGCGTCGGAACGCGAAGGAAGCCAAGTCGAGTGCGCGACGGTTCCGGCGCGAGCTGGCCGCGTTCGAGCGCGACCTCGACCTGGCCGCCGCCACCGAGGCCGCTCGGCGTCAGCGATCACTGGTCGACCTGGCGTCGATCGTGGCCCGAGCCGAGGGGGGATCGGTTCGGCTGTGGGAGCGTCGGGCGCATCACCCGGATCATCTCGGCCTCCGGCTCGGTTCCGGGTCTGCTCCGTGGGATCCGCCGGTCGATGCCAAGCGAGTGGCCGCACACCCCGAACTCGGGCGGGCCGTGGCGGCACGCGGCCGGATCCCGGGTTCGGCGCTGGAGCTCTCGCTCGCGTCCGGGGGTGTGGTCGGTCTCGTGGGGGATCGGTCGACGACGCTGGCCGTGGCCCGCTCCCTCGTCGCCCAGGCTGCGGTCCTGCACGGTCCGTCCGACCTCGGGGTCGCCGTCGCCGCCGGTTCGGGTCGAGGGGTGGCCTGGGACTGGGTCAAGTGGCTGCCGCACACCCGGGCCAGCGGGGGCCGTCTCCTGGCCGAGGGCGTCGACCAGATCGGTGCGTTGGCTGAGGGTCTCTCCGAGGCGCTCGACATCGATGGCGTGGACCCGGCGAGGCGGATCGGGGCCCCGACGCGCGCGCCGCTGCTGTTCGTCGTGGACGGCGACGAGCTGACCACGGCGCATCGCGCCCCGGCCCGAACCCTGCTGCAGTCGGGCCCCGGCGTCGCCGGGATCGTGCTCGCAGCCTCGGCCGAGCGACTCCCGTCGTCGTGCACGGTGGTCGTGCATCTCGACGACGACCTCGGCGCTGCGACCTGTCACGACGTGGGGCGCGACGAGTTCGTCGACGACGTCGTGATCGACGGCCTCGGCGATTCCGAGGCCAGGTGCGTCGCGATGGCCATGGCTCACTTCACCGATCCGGACCTGCGTTCTGCCGGCTCGGATCTGCCCGGACATGCCGCGCTCGTCGACCTCCTCGGTCTCGAGCGGTGCGCCGACGGCGGGATCGAGCCCGGCGCGATCGGTCGGGCGTGGGCCGATTCCGACGCGCAGGCCCTCGAGGTTCCGCTGGGAGTCGGGCCGGACGGGCCGATCTGGATCGATCTCGTCGCAGACGGTCCCCACGCACTGGTCGGTGGCACGACCGGCGCCGGCAAGTCCGAGTTCCTGCGGTCGCTTGTCGCGGGGTCGGCGGCTCGACATCGGCCCGAGGACCTGGTCTTCGTCCTGATCGACTACAAGGGCGGTTCGGCGTTCGACTCGTGCGCGACGCTTCCCCACACCGTCGGGCTGGTCACCGACCTCGACGGGCACCTCGCCGAACGGGCCCTGCGTTCGCTGCGCGCCGAGCTGCATCGTCGCGAGGAGATCCTCCGTGCTGCAGGTGCGGGGGATCTGCGCGAGTACCGGAGGACGACCGCGCTGGAGCCGATGCCCCGCCTGATGCTGGTGGTCGACGAGTTCGCGACCCTCGCTTCCGAGCTACCGGACTTCATGTCGTCGTTGGTCGGGATCGCGCAACGGGGCCGGAGTCTGGGGGTCCACATGGTGCTCGCCACCCAGCGCCCTGCGGGCGCGGTGAACGCGGACATCAAGGCCAACACGAACGTGCGGGTCGCGCTGCGGATGCAGAGCGACCGCGACTCGGTCGACGTGATCGACGCCGACGACGCGGCGTCGATCGATCGCCGCAGCCCCGGCCGCGCATTCGTTCGGCTCGGGCCGGGCGAACTCCTCCCGGTGCAGACCCCGCTCGCCACCAGCACGACCGTGATCTCGGGGCCGACCGTGGCCGCCGCGCCGTTCGGCTTCGGCCCGGGACTCGAGCCGCTCCTGCCGAGGGAGTCCTGTGGCATCGACGACGACCTCGCGGCCCTGGTCCGCGCGATCGGTTCGGCCCATGTGAGCGCGGGCGGCCCCGCCCCTCGTCGGCCCTGGCTCGAGCCGCTCACCGCAGTGTCGGTCGACCAACTCCTCAACAGCCCCGGCGCGGACGCAGCGATCCCGGTGGCACTCGCCGACGACCCGGATCGGCAGTGTCGGCCGGCTGCGTGCTGGGATCCGGGTCTCGGGCACCTCGCCCTGGTCGGAGCGGTCGGGGCGGGCACTTCCACGGCCCTCCGCACGGTCGCACTGTCCGCAGCGTCGAGCGGAGCGACGTCGGTGGTCCTGTACGCCGTCGACTACGGCGGCGTGCTCGCCGACCTCGAGGCGCTCGAGTGCTGCGGTGCGGTGATCCGCGGCCACGACCACGAACGTCAGCGACGACTCGTGGACCTCCTGGGCGCCGAGATCGCGACCCGCCGAGGAGCGCTGGACACGTTCGCCGAGCGCCCCCTGATCGTGCTGCTGATCGACGACCTCCCGGCGTGGCTCGCCGACCACGGCGACAACGCGGGACAGGAACTGATCGACGACGTCCGGCGACTGCTCGCCGACGGACCAGCGGTCGACGTGTCGGTCGCGTTCACCGCCGATCGCGCCGGCGCCGTTCCGATGCGGATGTGGGGAGCGGTCACGAGTCGCTTCCTCTTCCGCCACGCAGATCCCGACGAGCTCACCTCCACCGGCCTCCGACGCCACGAGCTCCCCGAGTTCATCCCCGGGCGGGCGATCGACGCCTCGTCGCGGCTGGTCGTGCAGTTCCCCGGGCCGACCACGAGTGCGGCGTGGCCCGCTCCGCCGCCGTGCGGTGTGGTCCCGGCTCCGGTCCGGGCATTGCCCGAGCGAGTGTCCCCGGAGAGTCTGTCCGGGACGTTCGAGGACGGCGACGGCACCTGGTCGCCCGCGGTCGGGATCGGGGCCGACGATCTCGCGGCCGCCAGGCTGCCGCTCCGCCCCGGCGAGGGCGTCCTCGTTGCCGGGCCCGCACGGAGCGGCGTGTCGTCGACGCTGGCCCTGCTGGCCCGACAGGTGCGGGTGCATCGTCCTGACGCCGTTCTCGTGGCCGTCGCCGACGCGGGTTCACCCCTGGCGGCGACACCAGGTCTCTTCGATGCGGTCGGGCCACTCGGCGACCTCGCCAAGGTGCTGGAGGTCGCCGGGCTCGACGACGAGCGTGAGTGGCTGGTCCTGGTGGACGACGCCCACGTCCACGACGAGCCCGGCGCGCTCGAGCCCCTCCTGCGGCCGGACTCCCGGTGCCGCATGGTGGTCGGGGCGCGCTCGGAGCACCTTCACGGTTCCTTCGGTCACTGGACGCGAGCGGTCAGGCGGACCAACACCGGCCTACTTCTCAACCCGCGGCTCGACACCGACGGCGACCTGCTGGGGGTTCGGCTGCCGCGGCACGTCGCGGTCCCGCTCCGGCCCGGGCGCGGTTTCCTGGTCGACCGCTCCGACGCCGAGATCGTGCAGCTGGCTGCGTGAGACTGGATTTCGCTACGTTAGATTGCATATCGTGATGTTTCGTGTTATATTGAGTTGACCGACGCAGCGCACCGAGAGGCGCGACGGGTCGGGCGGTCGGTGGCCGGGGCGGTCGCCGGAGACTCTCAGGAGGAAGACCAATGCCAGCACAGATCGGTGGCGCTCTCGCCGACATCGACGCCGTCCACGATCGGCTCACCGGAGCGTCAGTCGCTTCGGAGGCACACGCGGGCGACGTCGCCGCCGACGTCGGGCGGCTCCAGGCCGAGGTGGAAGACGTCACCGGCACGCTGCAGCGCATCTTCGAACAGCGTGCCGACGACCTGCTCCGGGCCATCAGTGACGCCAGTCGCACCCTCGAGGCCGCGGACTGGGCCGGTGGCAGCCGGCAGGCCGCAACCGCCGCCGAGGCCAGGCTCACCGGCGACGTCGGGACCACGGTCGAGGCTGCCCGGGCGGGTATCGACTCGCTCTCGCGAGCCCTGCGGGAGCAGGTCTCGGGGTTCTACGAGGAGGTCAACGGTCAGTTCGGCACCGTGATGGGCGACATCCACACCGCCTACGCCGAGCTGGCGCGCGGCGCCGATCTGTTCGCGCGCAATCTGGAGGAGGCCGATCGCACGATCTCCTTCGGCGGTTGAACGACGTCGGGGTCCACATCCACACGCCGGTACCCGCCCGGCGCCCGCAGGCGGTCCTCCGGGGCCGCCTGCGGCCGTTTTCGTCGACGCCAGCCGACGCGCCGCCGTTTTCGGTGTCGTTCGTTCTACGATCAGGCCTGCGGACATGGGCCGATCGGACCGACGATCGCCGCCTCGGCGCCCGATGCTCATCATCGGGTCGGGGACGGACGATTGGGGAGCACGATTTCGATCCGAGGTGGAGAAGTGCTCATGGGGAATCGGATGGCACAGGTGCTTGCCGCGTTCGCGTTGGTCGCGTCGCTGGCGATCGTGGTCCCCGTGACCACGGCTGCGCCCGCCGCTGCGCAGACGCAGGTCTGGTATGCGACGGTGACGGGCATCGCGGACGGCGACACGTTCTACGTCGACTGGGACCGAGGTGACGCCGCACCGACCGGCGTGTCGCAGCCCGGGACGATCCGTGTGCTCGGCGTCGACACGAACGAGGTCTCCACGAGCCAGTGCTTCGCCGACGCCGCCGAGACCTTCGTCGAGGCCCGGATTCCGATCGGCACCGTGGTCCGGCTCGAGGCCCGCGACATGCAGAGCGCGGCGAGCGGCCGACCGCTCCGCCACGTGTTGTTCGGCTCCGGCTACTCCCGCAACCTGGCGCTCGAGGTCATCGAGGCCGGTCTCGGTCTCGCGGCCTCCTACGACGACGAGCCGGACTACCGCGACGACTACTACGAGGCGGTCGAGGAAGCGATCGTCGCCGGCCGCGGCATGTTCGCCGACGGTGCCTGTGGCGGGTCGCCCGGGAGTTGGCCCGACCTGGACGTCCACGTGAACTGGGACGCCGACGGCGCCGACAACAACAACGAGAACGGTGAGTGGATCCAGATCACCAACAACGGTGGTTCGACGCTGACGATGAACGGATGGACGTTCCGGTCATCGGCACGCAACAGCGGCAACACGCTCTCGATCCCGAACGGCACGACCATCGCCCCCGGCAAGACCTTGAAGATCCGGATGGGCTCGGGCACCGACACCGCCAACAACATCTACATGGGCCAGACCAAGGCCTGGTTCGACAACGAGTCCGACATCTTCTACCTGCGCGACAACCACCTCAACGTGCGCGCCTTCCAGGTGTGGCCGTGCACGGTCAGCTGCGCCGACCACGGCACCCTGAAGATCGAGCACGTCCAATGGGACGCGCCCGGCAACGACAACGCTGCCCCCAACGGCGAGTACGTCGTGCTTCGCAACGTCGGAGCGAGCACCATCGACCTCACCGACTGGAAGGTGCAGGACAACGGCGTCGACTACCACTTCGCGGACGGTGACTCGATCGGCGTCAATCAGACGATCACCCTGCGGGTGGGCAGCGGGAACAACAGCGGAGCCACCAGGTACTGGGGCAACAACAGCGGCATCTTCAGCAACTCGTCCGGGGACGCCGTCTGGGTCTTCTCCGACACGCACATCCCGGTCGACTGCTACAGCTACGGCAGCTTCGAGTGCGAGGACGAGCCGGTCCGCGGGGCGATCGTCATGACGGCGCACTACGACGCCAAAGGCTCCGATGCCAACAACCCCAACCGGGAGTGGATCGTCCTCGCGAACACGTCGGACGACCGGGTGAACATCTCAGGGCACAAGATCGTCATCGGCAACCACACCTACACGTTCCCGTCCGGAACCAGGATCGATGCGGGCAAGCGATTGCGACTGCGGGTCGGGTCGGGCTCCAACACCAGCGCCAATCACTACTGGGGGTTCCCGTCGGGGATCATGGCCAACGGCGGCGGCACGGTGCAGCTCATCGACCCCACCGGCGACGTGCTCCTCCAGCACCGCTGGAAGTGTGGTTCCGACTGCGGGTGGGACGGACCCTTCGAGATCGATCGGGTGAAGTACAACGCCCCGGGCAAGGACCGCAACAACCCGAACGGCGAATGGATCCGGATCGAGAACGTCGGCGACGACCGCGCCAGCCTCCGGGACTACATGGTCCGGGTCGGCAAGCGGCAGTACCACTTCCTGGAGAACGTCTGGCTCGACCCGGGCGACACGATCCGCATCCGGATCGGCAACGGGACCGACACCGGGTCGAACGTCTACTGGGGCTACAACCGCGACATCCTGCGCAACAAGGGCAAGGTGGTCTCGCTGTGGACGCCTCAGCGCGAGCGCGTGGACTGCGTCGACTGGGGCGACAAGTCCTGCTGACGCGGCGACATGCGGGTGCGGCGAAGGCCGCCACCGGTGAGCGATGATGTCGCTCGTGGAACTCGATGATGTCGAGCTGCGGATCCTCGGCTGCCTCGCCGAGAAGGCCGTGACGACGCCGGACAACTATCCGTTGTCGACCAACGCGCTCGTCAACGCGTGCAATCAGACCAGCAACCGCGAGCCCGTCATGGACATCTCCGAGCGCGAGGTCGATCAGGCGATGTTGAACCTTCGCACGGCGGGCCTCGCGCGGACCGTCACGGGCGGGCGCGCCAACAAGCACCGCCACGTGGTGGACGAGGCATGGGGTCTCGCCGCCGGCGAGCTGGCGGTTCTGGCGGTGCTGTTCCTCCGTGGTGCGCAGACGACGGGTGAGCTCAGCGGTCGGGCCGAGCGCATGCACACCTTCGACGACCTGTCAGGTGTGGAGGCCGCCCTGGCCTCGCTCGAGGCCCGGTCGGACCCGTTCGTCCGACAGCTCGAGCGGCTGCCCGGGCAGAAGGAGCGTCGTTGGGTCCATCTCTGCGGCTCTAGCGAGTCGTCGGCGGCGGCGCCGGTCACTCCAACTCCGGGCACGGCGCCCCAACCCGTCTTCCCGCCGCCGAGCCCACCGTCGCCTGTTGTCGACGAACGCGACGTCGACGCACTCCGGGCGGAGGTGGCCAGGCTTCGCCGCGACGTCGACCGCCTCTACGACCTGCTCGGCGAGGAACGCGAGTCGTGACCCGCCGGGCGTTGGTGATCGCCGGCGGTCCGGCGCCCCACGACGTGCAGCCCGCCTCACTCCCGCCAGCGGATCTCGTCGTCGCCGCAGACGGCGGCGCGGACCACGCCCGTCTCCTCGGGCTCGTCCCCGACGTCGTCGTCGGGGATCTGGATTCGTTGTCGGTGGACGGCCTCGACTGGATCCGAAGCCACGACATCGAGATCATCCGGCATCCGGTGGACAAGGACGCGACCGACCTGGATCTGGCGATGACACATGCAGCCGGTCTGGCCGACGAGGTCCTCGTGATCGACTCCGGCCAGGGGCGTCTCGACCACAGCCAGGCGAACATCCTCCTGCTGGCGTCGGAACGCTTCGCGTCGGTCGCCGTCATCGCAGCCACACAGCACGGCCTCATCACGGTGGTGCGTGGTGTCCGGAAGCTGCAGGGCCATGAGGGGGACGTGGTCTCGCTCCTGGCCGTGGGTGGACCGGCCGGCGGAGTGACGACCAGCGGGTTGCGGTGGCCGCTCGCCGACGCCGTGCTGGAGCCCGGCTCGACCCTCGGGGTCAGCAATGAGTTCGTCCAACCCGCCGCATCGGTGTCGGTGGACCTGGGCGTGGTCCTGGCGGTCCAGCCGGTTCGGCGCGCCCTCGACTGAGTCGTCAGCGCCCGCGAGCGGTCCACCGGCCTCGCCGATGCTCCAGTTCCACGGGCAGGCCGAAGCATGCGCCGAGCGCCTCCTCGGTCAGGGTCTCGGCCAAGGGGCCGGCGCTGAGGACGCGTCCGTCCCGGAGCAGGAGCGCATGGGTGAAGCTCGGCGGGATCTCCTCGACGTGATGGGTCACCAGGACCGTGGCGGGTGTCTCCGGCTGCGCCGCCAGCTCGTCGAGACCGGCGACCAGGTCTTCGCGACCCGCGAGGTCGAGTGCAGCGGTGGGTTCGTCGAGGAGCAGCAGGCCGGGGTCGGTCATCAAGGTCCTGGCCAGGAGCACGCGCTGGCGCTCGCCCGACGAGACCTGGCCGATCGCCTTGTCCGCGAGGTGGGCCACACCGAGTCGATCGAGCATCGATCTGGCGCGGTGGCGATCGGTGTCGTCGTAGCGATGCCACCAGGGCTCCAATGCGCCGTTCTTCGCAGTCATGACCACGTCGGCGGCGACCAGGTCCGGGCGCAACATGTCGGCGAAGCCGGCGCTGGTGAACCCGACCATCGGGCGCAGGCGCCGGATGTCGGTCCTGCCGAGGCGGTGCCCGAGGACATCGACCGTGCCGCGTGTGGGGTGGAGGTAGAGGCTCGCGATCCGCAGGAGGGTGGTCTTGCCGCAGCCGTTCCGTCCGAGGACGACCCAGCGTTCGCCGTCGCCCACGGTGAAATCGACGTCGTCCAGGATGCTGCGCTCGTCTCGGTCCAGGCCGACGCCGGTCAGCCGGAGCGGTGGAGCGCTCACGTCTCGCTGTGGGACACCCACGTCTCGTACATCTCGGCGTAGTAGCCGCCGCTCGCGACGAGGTCGTCGTGGGTGCCGAGTTCGATGATCGCGCCGTTGTCGACGACGGCCACCCGGTCCGCCTTCATCGCCGTGGCGAGGCGGTGGGCGATGATGATCGCGGTGCGGCCCTCCAACAGCGCGTCGAGGGCCCGCTCGACCTGGGCTTCGGACTGCAGGTCGAGGTTCGAGGTCGCCTCGTCGAGGACGAGCACCCGCGGGCGCGCGAGGAAGGCGCGGGCCAATGCCAGCAGCTGGCGTTCCCCGGCCGACAGCGACGTGCCCCGCTCGTGGACAGGTGTGTCGAGGTCGTCGGGGAGACCGCGAACCAGCTCGTCGACGCCCGTCGCCTCCAACGCCTCCCAGATCTCGTCGTCGGTCGCGTCGGGCCGGGCGAAGGTGACGTTGTCCCGAACCGAACCCGCGAACAGGAAGGGCTCCTGGGGCACGACGCCGAGCTGGCGGCGGAGCGACTCCAGGCCGATCCCGCGCAGGTCGTGGCCGTCGATGGTCACCGAGCCGGCCTGCGGGTCGTAGAACCGCGTGATGAGCTTCGCCACGGTCGATTTGCCCGCACCTGTCGGTCCGACGACGGCGAGACTCTCGCCCGCGGCGAGCGACAGCGACACGTCGCGCAACACCGGTTGGCTCGGGTCGTACCCGAACGTCACGTCGTGAAGGTCGATCGCGCCATCGATGGGAGGGAGCTCGTAGGCGTCGGGGGCCTCGGGGACCGATGGCTCGGTCGCCAGGAGCTCGCTCAGCTTGCGGACAGCCGCTTGACCCTGCTGGTAGCCGTTGTAGAGCTGGGTGAGCGACTGGATCGGAGCGAAGAACGCTGCGAGGTAGAGGAGGAAGGCGGTCAGCTCACCGATGTCGAGATCACCGTTGAGAACCATGTTGCCGCCGATCAACAGGATCATCGCCTGGCCGAAGATCGAGATCGCCTCGGTCCCCGGGGTGTAGATCGAGGCGGCCCGGATCGCGGCGAGGTTGGCGTCCTTGTGGTCGCCCACGACGTTGGTGTGGTTCACCACGTTGTGACGGCGTCGGTTGTGGGCGGTGATCACGCGGATGCCGGCCAGGCTCTCGGACAGGTCGGAGAGGACGTCGGCGATGCGTTCGCGGACCTGGCCGTAGCTGCGGTCGGAGCGTCGCCGGAACCAGTTGCTGAGGATCAGGGTGATCGGCATCACCAGGCCGAGCGTGATCACGGCGAGGAGCGGATCGAGGATCACCAACACCACGGTGATGACGAGGAGGGTGAGGATCTGGACGGCGAAGTTGACCAGCCCCTCCTGGAAGAGCTGGGACAACGCCTCGATGTCGCTCGTCATCCGCGTCATGAGGACGCCGGCCTTCTCGTCGGTGTAGAAGTCGAGCGATTGTCGTTGCATGTGGCCGAACACACGCACCCGAAGCGAGCGCGTCAGGTCTTCACCGAGGGTTCCGGTGTAGCGGATGCGGAACCAGCTGGTGAGACCGCCCATCCCGATGAACACGAGGTAGAGCAGGGCCGCGACCACCAGGACCGACCGGTCGCCGGGGAGTACCCCATCGTCGATGCCGATCTGGGTGAGGAGCGGACCGGCCTGGAGCGCGACGCTCTCGAGGATCACCAGGGCGAGCGCTCCCGCCAGGCGCCACCGATGTGGCCACAGGAACGAGCGGAGGGAGAAGTCGGGCCCGGGTTCGAAACGATGATCGAAGCGGATACCCGGGTCCGGGTGTTCGGGTTCACGCTCCAGAACCGCGTCGACCCTGTCCTGGAGGTGGCCGGGCACACCGGCGTGGGGCAGTCCGGCGTCTCGCGACGCGGTGGCCGAGTTGGCGCCGCCGAATCCGACGGGAGGTCCGAAGCCCATCAGGCACCGCCTTCCGTGTCGGTGGTCTCCTCGCCGGCCTCGGCGAGGATCTGGACGTATCGCGGTTCAGTCGCCAACAGCTCCTGGTGGGTGCCGGAGGCGGCGACGACGCCGTCCTCGATGAGCACCACGCGATCTGCGAGGGCGATGGTGGACAACCGGTGGGCGATGAGAATCGTGGTGCGTTCCTGCAGGAGGCCGTCGAGGGCCTCGTGGATCTGTTCCTCGACCCGGACGTCGATCGCGCTGGTCGCGTCGTCGAGGACGAGGATCGGCGGGTTCTCGAGCAGCGTCCGAGCGATCGCGATCCGCTGCCGCTGGCCACCGGAGAGGGTGTAGCCGCGCTCGCCGACGACAGTGTCGTACCCATCGCTCAGTTCGCTGATGAAGTCGTGCGCCTGCGCCGCGGTGGCGGCGGCGACGACGTCCGCGATGTCGGCGTCCGGACGACCGTAGGCGATGTTGTCGCGGACGCTGGTGGAGAACAGGAAAGGTTCGTCGAAGACCAGGCCGACGTTGTGTCGGAGGCTGGGCAGCGTGACCCGATCGATCGGTGTGCCGTCGATGAGGATCCGTCCGGCGTCGGGCTCGTAGAAGCGGGCGAGCAAGCGGGCGATGGTCGACTTGCCGCTGCCGGTGCGGCCCACGATGGCGACGGTCTCGCCGGCGTCGATGTCGAGGTCGAGGCCGGTGAGCACCGGCAGACGCGTGCTGCCGTCTCGTCCGGGCTCGGCCGACGGGTAGGTGAAGTGCACGTTCGAGAAGCTGATCCGCCCGCTCGGGCGCGCGAGGTCGGTGGCGTCCGGGGCCTCGACGATCTCCGCCTCCTGGTCGAGCACCTCGTAGATGCGGCTCGCCGACGCGCTCGCCCTCTGGGACTGGAGGAGGACGAACCCGAACATGCGGAAGGGGGCCTGCAGCATGATCACGTAGGCGTTGAAGGCGAACAGCGTCCCGACACTGACCTCGCCGTCGATGGCGAGGAGGCCGCCGTAGAGGAGGACGATCGCCATGCCGATCCTCGGCAGCGCCTCGATGAAGGGGTTGTAGCGGGCGCGGGTCCGGATGGCCTGCACGTTGGCCCACCGCAGGTGGTCGGCAGCCCGGGCGAGGAGGTTGACCTGGCGCTCTTCGGCGGCGAAGGACTTGACCACCCGGGTGCCGTTGACGTTCTCGTCGACGATGGTCGCCAGCTCGGCCATGCGGGCCTGGCTGACCCACGTGAGGGGGAAGACCGTGGTCCGGAGCCGCTGCCCGAAGTAGTACACGAACGGCAGCGTGGCCAGCGACACCAGCGTGAGTGGCACGTGGATCGTCAGCATGAATCCGAACGCCAGGACGAACGAGATGCAGCTCATCATGATCAGGGGTGCGAACGCGAGGAGCAGTTGGATGCTCCGGATGTCGCTGTTGGCCCGGGAGATCACCTGGCCCGACTGCGTGCGGTCGTAGTACGAGAACGACAGGGTCGTCAGGTGCTCGTAGAGCAGGGCCCGGAGGTCGGTCTCGACGTTCCACGCGAGCTGGAACAGCGCGTATCGGTACGTCGCTCCGAACGCGAAACGGCCGACGGCCAGCACGAGCAGGACGACGATCCAGGTGTTCAGGTCACTCTCGTCGGCGGCTCGGGTGGCGTCGATCGCGCTCCGGGCCGCTGCGGGCACTGCGGCCTGGAGGACGAGCGCGACGATCCCGGTGACGGCACCGATCACGAGCGGACGTCGGTGCTGCTTGATCACCGGAAGCAGCCGTCGGAACCACCCGAGCGAGGTGTCGGGGTCGATCGACGCCCTTGGCTGTTGATGGCGGGCGGTGACCGCCACGGGCTCGAACCCGCCCGGGCGGGTGGGCTCGCCGCGTCCGGTGACGGGTTCGTGGGTTGTGGTCATCGCCCACCCCGCTCGGCTCGCGCCTCGTGTTTGGCGCGCCGGTACCCACGGATCGCCCGGTCCCATGCCGCCAGGCCCGCGACCGGGCTTGCTGCGTCGTCGGTGTGCTCGGCGATCGCGCGGAGACAGGCGGTGGTGGCCTCGTCTGCACGCTCGAGCTGCGCCAGGCCGTCGGGCGTGATCGAGAGCGTGCGACGGCGGCGATCCGACGGGTGGGGGAGTCGCTCGACCAGGCCGCGGTCCTCGAGACCGTCGACGAGCGCGGTGATGGAGGGTTTGGTGAGCGCCATCTGGCCGGCGATGCCCGATGCCACGGCGTCGCCCTCTTCGAGCATCGCGAGAACCCGGTACTGCGCCTCGGTCAGTTCGACCTTGGCCAGTGCGTGGGCCAGGTGTCGGTTGAGTCTGACCACCGTCCGTGCGGCAGCGATCTCGTCGTCGGTCGGAGGGCTGGTGAGGGGAGGTGGTTCGATCTTCATATGGTTAGGACATCGAACCATATCGCGAGGTCCGCTCGACACCAACGACCCTGCGGCCGGTAGATTGGGCCGTCTGATGGCCCGGATGGTGACTCGATAGACACCGCAATCGGACTGCTCGGCGTTGCTGCCCTCGTGGCTGCGACGGCCTTCTTCGTCGCGGCCGAGTTCGCGTTCGTCGCCGTCGATCGCACGAAGATCGAACAGGAAGCCGCCGAGGGCAGCCGCGCGTCGGCCGGCGTGCTCCGCCTCCTCCAGCGGCTGTCGTTCCAGCTCTCCGGTGCCCAGCTCGGAATCACGATCGCCGCCGTCGTGCTCGGGTTCATCTCCGAGCCGGTCGCCGCATCGCTGCTCGAACCACTCGTCGAATCCGTGGTGGGGGAGGGCGCTGCAGGCGGCCTGTCGGTCGTGGTCGCCATCACCCTGGCGACCGTCTTCACGATGGTGATCGGCGAACTCGTGCCGAAGAACATCGCCATCGCCAGGCCGGAGCGCACGGCCAAGTTGCTGGCGACGCCGTTCCGGTTCTACAGCTGGCTCGCCAGCCCGTTCATCCGCATCTCCGACGGAGCTGCCGACTGGCTGACCCGCCGACTCGGTGTCGAGCCGGCCCATGAGCTCCGGCAGCTCCCCGATCTGGAGGACCTCGACTACCTGGTTCGCAGCTCGGGCGAGGAGGGCACGCTCGAGGGTGAGGCCGTCACGCTGCTGACGCGGTCGTTGCGCTTCGCCGAGAAGGCCGCGGACGACGTGATGGTTCCCCGAATCGACGTTCACGCGCTCGACGCCGAGTCGTCGGTCGCCGATCTCGTGGCGCTGAGCGCGGAGACCGGCAAGTCCCGGTTCCCGCTGACCAGGGGTGACCTCGACTCGGTCGTCGGTGTCGTGCACGTGAAGGCAGCGCTCGGGATCGACCCCGACGACCGCGAGGCGACACCGGTCATGTCGGTGAGCCGCGACGTGCTCGCCGTGCCCGAGTCTCGCGACCTGGTCTCGCTCATGCAGGACATGCGCCAGGACCGCCTGCCTCTCGCCGTCGTCGTCGACGAACACGGCGGGACTGCGGGCATCGTCTCGCTCGAGGACCTGCTCGAGGAGATCGTCGGCGAGATCGACGACGAGTACGACGACGCCACCGAGCTGACCGTCGTCGAGGACGACGGCGTCTACGTGCTGTCGGGCGGCATGCATCACGACGAGGTCCGCGAGGCCTGCGGGTTCGAGTACCCGGAGGGGAATTACGAGACCCTCGCCGGCTTCGTCCTGGATCGACTGCAGCGAATCCCGTCCGCCGGCGAGATGCTCCGACACGACGGCTGGCGCATCGAGGTCGTCGAACTCGACCGGCGCCGGATCGCCACGCTTCGGCTCCACGAGCCGTGGGAGTCGGTGCAGGCCCGGCTGCGCGCCACACGGGGTGCGACGCCGTGAACCCGATCGTCGCCATCCTCATCGCCGTCGTGCTCGTGTTGTTGAACGGGATCTTCGTCGCCGCGGAGTTCGCATTGATCGCCGCCCGGCGCACGCGCGTGGAGCGTCAGGCCGAGGAGGGCGATCGCGGGGCCAGGCGGGTCCTGAACGCGATGCAGAACCTGCCGCTTTCGCTCAGCGGCGCCCAGCTCGGCATCACCGTCACCAGCCTCGGGTTGGGCCTCATCGCCGAGCCGGCGGTCGCGGACGTGCTGGAGTCGATCGTCGAACCGCTCATCGACATTCCGTCGGGGCTTCTCCACGGCATCTCGTTCGCCGTCGCCCTCTTCGTCGTCGTCTTCTTCCACATGGTCATCGGGGAGATGGTCCCGAAGAACCTCGCGCTGGCGACGCCCGAGCGGACGGCCCGGTGGGTCACGCCGATGCACTGGGCACTGGTGGCGATCATGCGACCCGTCGTCTGGCTCCTCAACGGCATGGCCGCCCTGCTGCTCAAGCCGTTCAAGGTCGAACAGGTCGACGAGTTGGGGACGGCGCACACGGCGCAGGAGTTCGTGACGATGCTCGACGCATCCGCAGGCGAGGGCGTGATCGACGAGTTCAACCACATGCTGCTGTCGGGGGCGCTGGGGTTCGAGGCTCGTGAGACGGCGTCGCTGATGGTGCCCTGGTCCGAGGTCGTCCTCGCCGACCGTCAGGACACGGTGATCGAGGTGTCCGACCTGGCCGCGTCGAGCGGCCACAGCCGCATCCCGGTCGTCTCGGGATCCGCCGTTCTCGGCTTCATCCACGCGAAGGATCTGCTGTCCGTCGAGAACGGGGAACGGGAAAAGCCCGTGTCCCGCGAGCTGATCCGACGCATGCTGGTCGTCTCGTCCGACCGACGGGTCAGCGAGCTCCTCTTCTCCATGCGCCGGTCACAGATCCACTTCGCGCTGGTGAGAGATCACGGCGCGGAGGTCGGCATCATCACACTCGAGGACATCCTGGAGTCGATCGTGGGCGACATCATCGACGAAACCGACCGGATCCGAGCCCGCGAGCGCGTCCGATGACGACGGTCCGACAGGCGTCCGCGGGCGACCTGTCGGCGATGGCGGATCTCGCCGCCCGGCACCAGGCGGACGACTCGCTCCATTGCCTGTACCTGAGCGCCGACCCCGCAGCGATCGCCGAGGAGGTCGCCGAGCTCGACGAGTGGGCATCGTCCACCGCGGTGGCGGAGATCGACGGCAGGGTCGTCGGCTGGCTGTTCGGTGAGCCCGACCCCGACATGGGACGCGTCTGGTGGTGGGGACCGTTCGCTCCACCGGACTCCTGGGACGACGTCGCCGACGAGCTGTATCGCACCGCACGTGCGCTGCTGGGCGCCGCCTACGACGAGGAGGAGGCGGCTGCGGACAGCCGCAGCGACCACATCGCCGCATGGGCTGCCCGCCACGGATTCGCGGCCGACCCTGGCTCGGTCCTGCTCCGCAGAGACCCGGCACCGCTCGCTGCGGACGAGCGCGTTCGCCCCATGGCGGCAGCCGATCACGAGGCGGTCATGGCGCTTCACGACCATGCGTTCCCCGGCACACCCACACGCCGCCGGCCATGCTCGTCGCGTCGACGCACCCGCGGCTCGTGATCGACGTCGACGGCGCGGTCGTCGGGTACGTCGCATACGAGATGCAAGCGGACGGCTCCGGCTACATCGACTACCTGGCGGTCGACGAGACGCTCCGGGGACGGGGGCTCGGTCGAGCGCTCGTCAGCACGGCGACCGCCGACCTCGTCACTTCCGGGGCGACGCATGCGCATCTCACGGTTCGCGAGGCCAACGCGGCAGCGCGAGCGCTCTATGCGTCGCTCGACTACGAGGAGGAGCGGATCGCCATCCCGTATCGGCGGGGGTTCACGCTGCCCTGACCGGCGTCAGGTGCCGGCCAGGCGTTCCACGACCTGATCGAACTCCGGGCTCACCCGACCGGCGAAGACCGTGAGATAGCTGACGCCGCTCAGCGCGCGTCGCTGGACGATCTCGTCGCAGATCTGGTCGACCGTGCCGATCAGCACGAACGGGCTGTCGATCACGGCGTCACCGTCGCCGATGGGGAGCGCCTCGGCCAGCTCGGCCGCCGCGGCCTCGCGGTCGTCGGTGACGATCACCCGCTGGACGAGCGTCTGGCGTTCGGGGTCGGTTCCGTGGGAGTCGACCCGAGCCACGCGATCGGAGAAGCCCTCGGCCGTCATGTGGGTCAGGGTGGGTGCTCCGGCCTCGGGGTCCCAGCCGAAGCCGGTGAACCCCACGATGTCGGCCGCGGTCGCGGCGAGATCGAGAACGCGGTCGCCGTTGCCGCCCACGAGGATGGGCAGTGCCGCGCCCTGAGGTGGGAGCGGGGTGAGGGCCTGCGCGGTCGACGACCGGTGGGCGCCATCGTGGTCGACCGTCTCGCCGGCGAAGAGCCCTCGCAGGATGGTGATGGTGTCGGCCAGGCGGCCGATTCGCACGCCGGGCGGGTCGAACGCCAGCCCGGCGGCGTCGTATTCGGCCCTCATGTAGCCGGTCCCCAGGCCGAGCTCGAAGCGTCCGCCGCTGGTGAGGTCGATCGTGGCGGTCGCCCGGGCGAGGAGGCCGGCAGGGTGGAAGTCGATGTTGAGAACGTGGGTGCCCACGCGCAACGACGTGGTCGCCTCGGCGACGACCGACGCTCCGATGAAGGGGTCGATGATCCCGAGATGGTCCGCGATCGTGACGACGTCGAACCCGGTCGCCTCGGCGCGCCTGCTCAGCTCCCTGAGCTCGTCGGGGCCTTCGGCGAAGGAGGCCTGGAGGCCGAAACGGAACGGTCGCTGATCGGCGGTCATACGGGCACTATATGCAACCACATGGTTGCGTGTTGTCCGGTGCTGTCAGGCGCCGATCGCGTGGTAGCCGCCATCGACGTGGAGCATCTCGCCCGTCGTCTGCGGGAACCAGTCCGACATCAGCGCCACGCATGCCTTGGCGACCGCCGTCGAGTCGTTCACGTCCCAGCCCAACGGAGCCCGGCCGTCCCAGGCGTCCTCGAATTCCTTGAACCCGGGGATGGACTTCGCCGCCATGGTCCGGATCGGACCCGCAGCGACCAGGTTGACGCGGATGTCGTCGGGACCGAGCGCTCGGGCGAGGTATCGCGACGCGGACTCGAGGGCGGCCTTGGCCACGCCCATCCAGTTGTACGCTGGCCACGCGACCGTCGCGTCGAAATCGAGACCGACGATCGAGCCGCCCTCGGTCATCAGCGGCGCCACCACGTCGGCGATCGTCTTGAGGCTGTAGGCGGAGATGTTGAAGCCGATCGCCAGGTCGTCCCACTGGGCTTCCATGAAGTCCTCGCCGAGACCGACCTCGGGCATGAACCCGATCGCGTGGAGTGCGCCGTCGACGCGGCCCCATGACTGCTGAAGGGACTCGCGGACGGCGACGACCTGATCGGGGTCGGTGACGTCGAGTTCGAGCACCTCGACGTCGGCCGAGAGCTTGCGTGCGGTGCGTTGTGTGAGGCGCAGACCGCGGCCCGCGCCGGTCAGCACGATCTCGGCTCCTTCGTCGATCGCCATCTGGGCCACGCCGTAGGCCAGGGAGGCGTCGGTCAGGACGCCGGTGATCAGGATGCGCTTGCCGTCGAGAAGGCCCATGGGTGCTCCATCAGGGTCGGGGCGATTGCCGGCACGATAGCCCGCAGGTCGCGAGCCGCAGTCGTGCCGGCACCGCGGAATTATCGCCGCGCGATCGATCCCGCTACCGTCGCAGCATGGAAATCGGACTCGTGGGCGGAACCGGACCGGCGGGCAAGGGGCTGGCACTGCGCCTGGCCTCGGTGGGTCATGCCGTGGCGATCGGCTCCCGGTCCGCGCTGCGATCCGCCGAGCTCGTCGACGAGCTGCTCGAGGAGAACCCCGACCACGACCTCGATCTGCAGGGCCTGTCGAACTCCCAGGCCGCGTTGGCCGACGTGGTGATCATCGCCACGCCCTGGGACGCGTGCGCTCCGACCGCCTCGGAGTACGAGCCGCGCCTGAAGGGCAAACTCGTGATCTGCATGGCCAATGCGCTCGCCCGCGTGGGCAACGAGTTCCACGCGCTCTATCCGCCGCGCGGCTCGATCGCGGCCGACGTGCAGGCGGCGATCCCGGACTCGCGCGTGGCTGCCGCGTTCCAGCACCTTCCCGCGAAGGAGTTGGGTGAGATCGACAAGCCGATGATCGGTGACGTCCTGGTCTGCGCGGATCGTCAGGAGGCGATCGACGAGACGATGGCGATCGTCAACACCATGCCCGCGCTGCGGGCCCTCGACTGCGGCTCGCTGTCCAACGCCGCACCGATCGAGGCGTTCACCGCCGTATTGCTCCAGCTGAACAGGAAGTACAGGACGCGGTCTGCCGTCCAGGTGACGGGCATCGAAGAACTACAGTGACCGCCTCATGACGATCCAGCTGTACGACACCGCGCGGGCGGAGGTCGTCTCCTTCGAGCCAGGTCCCGTGGTCACGATGTACACCTGCGGCCTCACGCCGTACGACTCGTCGCACCTCGGCCACGCGGCGGCCTACGTCGGCTACGACGTCCTGCAGCGGCGGCTCCGCGACCTCGGCCACGAGACGCGCTGCGTCCGCAACGTCACCGATGTCGACGACGACATCCTCCGCAAGGCGCGAGAGGTCGGGGTCCACTACCTCGACCTCGCCGCGGCCGGGATGGCGCGGTTCGACGAGGACATGCGCGCCCTGGAGATGCTGCCCGCCTGGAGCGAGCCCAGGGCCACCTCCGCCATCGCCGACATCCGGAAGTTCATCGGGATGGTCCTCGACAACGGCCACGCCTACGAGGCGGGCGGCGCGGTCTACTTCGACGTCTCGACGTTCGAGGACTTCGGCGCGGTCAGCGGCTACGACCGCGCCACGATGCTCGAGTACGCCGCCGAGCGCGGCGGGAACCCGGACGATCCGAACAAGCGCGACCCGCTCGACTTCGTTCTGTGGCAGCCGTCCGCACCCGACGAACCGGCGTGGGACTCGGCGTGGGGCCCCGGCCGTCCGGGCTGGCACATCGAGTGCTCGACGCTCGCGATGCGTGACCTCGAAACCACGACGATCGATCTGCACGGCGGCGGATCCGACCTGATCTTCCCGCACCACGAGTGCGAACGCGCGCAGTCCGAGGCGGCCACCGGCGAACCGTTCGTGCGGCACTGGATGCACCAGGCGATGGTCCGGATGGACGGCGAGAAGATGTCGAAGTCGTTGGGCAACCTCGTCTTCGTGTCCGATCTCCGCAAGGCGTTCGACCCCCGCGCCATCCGCCTCGGGATCGTCGCTCACCACTACCGGGACTCCTGGACCTGGGACGAGGACATCATGCCGGCGGCGGCGAAGCGCCTGGAGCGCTGGGTCGCGGCGGGGGAGGGCAGCGGCGCACTCGAGGAGGTCCGAGCCCGACTCGACGACGACCTCGACACGCCGGGGGCCGTCGCTGCGATCGACCGTGCGGTCGATGGCGGCGAGGGTGTGTCCGAAGCTGCCATGCTGTTGGGCGTGGACACCAGCCGTGAGATCGCCCTGGACCTGCCGGAGGCGTGATCGTGGCTCGAGGCGGTAGCGGGCCGATTCGACAGACACGACGGAAGCCGACATGACACGCGAAGCAGGGCAGTTGTGGTTCGTCGCCAAGACGGTGATGACCCCTGTCTGCAAATTCTTCTGGAACTTCGAGGTCAACGGCATCGAGAACGTCCCCGCCGAGGGCCCGGCGATCATGGCCCCCAACCACCTGTCGGTGATCGACTCGTTCTTCCTCCCGATCGTGCTCGACCGACGAATCACCTACGTCGGCAAGGCCGAGTACATGGACGACTGGAAGACCAAGCA
>JBCCFK010000012.1:0-32628 GCA_039029775.1 Actinomycetota bacterium
CCACACCAAGATGACCGAGAATCGCGATGAGGCACCCTTCGCCACCACCCCCGACGTGGTGGCGGCCGACATCGTGGAGGGACTGCGTCGCTCGCGGCGTGTCGTCTGGAGCCCTCGCCTGCTCCGGGAGGTCTTCGGCGGGCTGCGAACCCTGCCCGGCCCGATATGGCGACGCGTCTCCGGATGAGGCCGCCCCCGACGAGAGCGCTGCTCGAGGCGCTCCGCCCACGCCAGTGGATCAAGAACGTGCTCGTCGTGGCGGCACCCGTCGCGGCCGGCTCCATGGGCGACGGCGCCGTCGTCGGACGAGCCGCCGCAGCGGTCGCCGTGTTCATCGCCGCTGCCGGCGCGACCTACCTCGTCAACGACACCGCCGACGTCGAGATCGACCGAGCGCACCCGCGCAAACGCGAGCGCCCGGTCGCATCCGGCCGGATCTCGGTCGGCCAGGCCGGCGCCACCGCGGCCGTGCTCGCCGTCGCCGCGCTCGTCGGTGCGGCCGTTCTGCACTGGACGTACGCGGTCGTGATCGCGATCTACCTGGCGGTCAACGCGTGGTACTCGGGCGGCATGAAGCACATCCCTGGCCTCGAACTCGCCGCGATCGCCTCGGGGTTCGTCCTTCGCGCCATCGGGGGCGGCGCCGCGACCCGGACCCCGCTGTCCTTCTGGTTCGTCGTCGTCGTCAGCGGGGCCGCGCTCTTCGTCGTCGCCGGGAAGAGGAGCGCCGAGCTCCAACGAACCGCCGACAGCGGTGACGGACGCCCGGTCCTCGCCCACTACACCCCCGCCGGACTTCGGTTCGTCAGAGCCGTCGCCGCGGCCACCGCCGTCGTGTCCTACGCCCTCTGGGTGCTGGATCAGGACCTTGCGATCGGGTGGCTTGCCGCGGTCTCACTCGTGCCCTTCGCCGGAGCGATCGCCCGATACTCGACCGTGATCGAGCGCGGCCTCGGCGAGGATCCCGAGGACATCGTGCTTCGTGACCGACCGTTCCAACTCATCGGATTGTGTTGGCTGGTGGCCTACGGCGTGGGACTGTACGGATGATGCGAACGGGCGACGGGCCTGCGGAGCGGGCACTCAGCGGTTGGGGCCGAGCCGTGTGGTCGCGGTCGTCGGTGGAGCATCCGGCGAGCCTAGGGGCCGTCGCGACGACCGTCGGGGCCTCGGGCTCGGTCCTCGCCCGCGGTCTCGGCCGCAGCTACGGCGATCAGGCGATGAACGCCGGCGGCACCGTGGCGGTCACGACCGGCCTCGACGACATCGGGCCGGTCGCCCCTGACGGCACGGTCCGGGTCGCGGCCGGCGTGTCCATCGAAGCGCTGCTGACCGAGATCGTCCCGCAGGGCTGGTTCGTGCCCGTCTCGCCGGGCACGCGGTACGTCACGGTCGGTGGGGCGATCGCCGCGGACATCCACGGCAAGAACCATCACCTCGACGGCACCTTCGGAGCCCACGTCGAATCGATCGACCTGGTGATCGGCGACGGCACGACGGTGACCTGCGGCCCCGAACGCGACCCGGACCTGTTCTGGGCCACGGCTGGCGGCATGGGCCTCACCGGGATCATCGTCGCCGCCACCATCAGACTGGCCCCCATCGAGACGAGCCGACTGCTGGTGGACACCACCCGCCTCACCGCCGTCGACCCCCTGCTCGAGGCCATGGTCGGCGCCGACGCAGAGGCTCCCCTGTCGGTCGCGTGGATCGATCTGATGCCTGGCCGCAGCGCCGGGCGCTCGATCCTCACGACCGCCCGCTTCGCGCGCCTGTCGGAGCTCGATCGCCGAGCTGCCCGCGAGCCGCTCGCCTACCGGCCGTCGAAGATCCTGCGGACGCCGCCGGCCCTGCCCTCGGGACTCCTCCGCCCATCGACCGTCAAGGCCTTCAACGAGGCGTGGTTCCGGATGGCGCCGTCCAACCGGCGCGAGGAGCTGCAGTCGATCACTCGGTACTTCCATCCCCTGGACGGCGTGGCCGACTGGAACCGCGTCTACGGGCCCGCCGGGTTCCTCCAGTGGCAGATGGCGGTACCCGACGGAGCCGAGGCGACCCTGCACCACTGCATCGACGCTCTCGCTGGCTCCCCCGTGCCGTGCTTTCTGGCGGTGCTCAAGCGTTTCGGTCCGGCCAACCCCGGGCCCCTGTCGTTCCCCCTGCAGGGCTGGACCCTCGCGGCGGACATGCCCGCGGGCTTCGCCGGTCTCGCCGGCGTCCTCGACGAGCTCGATCGCCGCGTCTCCGACGCCGGGGGACGCATCTACCTGGCCAAGGACGGGCGGGTCGACCCCGCGCTCATCCCGGCGATGTATCCCCGGCTCGACGAGTGGCGGGCGGTCCGGGACCGGGTCGACCCGGCCCGGCGCTTCCGCAGCGACCTCGATCGCCGCCTGGGCCTGACCGGCTGAGGCGACCCGGCACCTCGGCTCGGGAGGTCAGGCCAGCTCCACGGCGCCCTTGTCGATCAGGGTCTCGATCAGCGCGGCCACATCCGCCGTGATCTGGGTCTTGTCGCCGTCATAGGTCCCCGAGAGCAGGTCGACCAGGTCCTCGAGATCGATCGGCTCGGCGAGGATCTCCCAGACGACATCTCCCGGTGGCGTGATGAGGAAGGGTTCGTCGTCGGCGGGGGTGAGCACCATCACGCCGCGCAACACGCGCCGGGAGAGGGCGTTCGGGGCACGGTGCAGCAGAGCCACGTGGCCAGTATCGCTCCGGGCCCGAGATGCGATTGCGATACTCGTGCGGTGCAGACGAGTCGACTGCTCCGGGTGGGCGACGCCGTGGTCGAGGTCGACATCCACGACCCGGCGCTCCTGCGTTAGTTCGGATTCTCGTCGTCGCCGATGGCCGTCGAGAGCGATGCCGACTTCTCCGTCGAGGTACGTCCGGCCGACGTCGGCCACGAGCTGGTGGTCGACGGTGCCTCGCTGTACCGGGCGTCGGACCCGGGGAACGTGCTGGATCACCTCGTCGCGTGGTGCAACCGCCGGGCGGTGGCCTCTCGCCCGGATGCGGTCAACGTCCATGCCGCCGGCCTGGTCGCTCCGGGCTCGACGCGGGCGATCGTGATCCCGGGAGCGCCCGGCGCCGGCAAGACCACGCTCGCGGCTGCCGCCTGTCGCCGCGGCTGGGGCTACCTCTCCGACGAGATGGTGAGCGTCGAGGCCGGGATGCTGCGTTCCTACCCCAAGCCGTTGACCATGAAGCAGGGCTCGTTGTCCTTCGTCGAGGACCTCGACCTGTCGCGCTACGAACTCGGCCACCAGCAGAGCCGGTGGTACATCTCGGTCGCCGAGCTCGGCGGCTGGGTGGCCGAGCGGGCGAATCCGCACGCGATCGTGTTCGTGGGCTACGCCGACCACAACGGCACCGGCGTGACCGAACTGAGCGTCGGTGAAGCCACCCTGGCCCTGGCCGTGAACTGTCAGCACGAGCTGGATCGCTCCGGGCGGAAGCTGTTCGCCCTCGCGGAGCTGGCCGACGCGAGCATTCGCGTGGAGCTGGAACATCGCGATCTGGCCGAGGCGATCGACGTCCTGGAGGACCTCGCCGGGCGCGAGCCTGCGCCGACGGGCTCGGTCTCCGTCCTGCCTCCGGTGACGCGCCGAGGAGACCTCGGGCCCGCCGTGGCCCCGGGCGTGTCCGGCGTCGCCACACCGGACGGCGTGGTGCTGCACCGACACGAGACCGACGGGATCGCGCTGCTCGACCCATTGGCCGGCACGATCTGGCGCCTGCTCGACGGCTCGGCTTCGACGGACCAGCTGGTCGTCGATCTGGCCGAGGCGTTCTCCCATCCCGCCGACGCCGTACGCGCCGACGTCGGGCGCCTGCTCCACGACCTGGCCGAGAACGGCTTCGTCGACGCCTGACCGTCAGTTGGTCGAGTTGCGAGCCGCCGAGGTCGCGGCGCCGAGCCGCGCCTGTCGATCGGCGTGCGATGCGTCGATCACCGTCTCCTCGGTGGTCGTCGCGTCGTTGTAGTACGCGCCGTACCGGTACTTGTAGTAGTGGCGACTGCGCCCGAACCCGGTCGTCGCGGTGAAGACGACGCCGGCGATGTCGGCCCGACGCCGGCGCAGGAGGTCGACCGCCTCGGCCGCACTGTCGGCGTCGGTCTTGCCCTCCTGTGCGACCAGGAGGACCATGTCGACGGCCGGGAGCAACGCCAGGGCATCGTTCGTGGCCAGCAACGGCGCGGTGTCCAGCAGCACGACGTCGTAGTGCTCGCGGGCCTTGCGGATCAGGTTCTTCTGCGTCTCGACCACCTGCGTCGGATTTCTGGTCACCGCCTCGTCGGCGACGTCGGCGACCAGGGTCACGTTCGGAATGCCGGTCTCGACCGTCTTCCGGTGGCTGTGAGGCTGGTCGAAGTAGAGATGGAGGCGAGGCAGCCGGTAGTCGCAGTTCGCGACGAGGACGCGGTAGCCCGCCTCGGCCAGCAGGACCGCGAGGTTCGCCGTGGTGGTGGTCTTGCCCTCGCTCGGGCCGGGTGACGTCACCATGATCACGCGCACGTCCGACGTGACCTCGATGTCGGGGCCGACGGTCGACGAGGTCAGCGGCTCGGCCCTGGTGGCCTTGGCGAACAACAGTGCGGACCGGATGACGCGGTAGGACTCCGCGACAACGCTGCGCGACCGCGTCAGCGCGTGCAGCTCGTTGGGCTTGGAGTCGCGGGCGGAGAACTTCGGGATCTCGGCCAGGACGGGAAGGTCGAACGCCTCCTCGGCCTCGGCCTTGGTCCGGATCCGCTGGTCGAACCGGAGGTGCACCAGGACCGCGCCGATCGCCGCCAGCAGGCCGCCCACGAGGCCCAACCCGACCCTCACGGTGGGGTTGGAGACGGTCTGACCCAGCGAGATGCCGCCGGTGTCGCCGTCGTCGACGGTGCGGGCGTTGAAGTGATTGGCGCCCTGGCGTCCCTGGCGAACACGGACGCTGAAGAGCCGCTCGCTGATCTGGAACGGCGGAATGACGTCGAGGGTCTCGAGGAGGGGCGCTGGAGCCCCCGACCGTTCGAGTTCGGTCAAACGCTCGAGCGCGGTGTCGTAGATCGAGGATCGACCCTCGCGTTCTAGGTCGACGGAGCGCAGCTCGGCCGCGAGCGCGTCCCGCACCGAGCGCTCGGGCCCGTTCGTGGCCGGATCCTCGTCGGAGAGCGCCTCGGCGACCGCGGCATCGTGGGCGGCCAGGGCGCCCTCGATCTCGGCGATCTGCTCATCGAGCGCCGCGAGGCGCTGATCCTCGGAATCGACGTCCTCCTGGGCCAACACGAGCGCATCGGCGTACGCCTCGCGGTCACGCTCGTCCAGACGGTCGACCAGCACCGCGGCGAACGCATCGGCGAGCAGGGCGGCCTCGTCCGCACTGGTGGCCACGGTCGAGATCTCCAGGACGTTCACGTCGAGGTTCGTGACGGTCCGGACCCGGCTCGCCGCGGTGACCTCGTCGATGCCCACCGCTGCCGAGACCTCGGCGGGGGCGTCGCCTCCCGTGACCAGCAAGGCCGTCTGCAGCAGGTTCGGGAAGCGTCCGCTCGAGATGGCCTCGTCGCTGATGATCAGCTGGTGCTTGCCGAGCCAGTAGGTCGTCTCCACCTCCTCGCCGTCGCCCGCCACGACGAGCGACGCAGCCGCGACCGCGGCACCGAGGAACGCGCCCAGGATCAGTACCTTCCACCGCATTCGCAGGACGCGTAGGTAGTACGTCGGCTCCATCAGGAGTCTCCGATTCGGGCAGGGACTGGTGGATGCGGTGCAGACCGACCGGCGCGCGGCAGCAACCGCCCGGTTTCGCAGCCCTGGAGCGTAGGGGTTGGGCCAGGCGCCGAGGGCGATGCTGTGCGTCGTGGCGGATGGAGGGCTGCGGGGCTCAGCGCTCTGCTCCCGTGCCCGTCGCGCCGTGTGCCGGTTCGTAGTCGCTTCGCTCGCGTCTGCGTGCGCCGACGGTGGCGACGAGTCCCACACCGACGAGTCCCATGCCGATCCGGGCGAGCGTCGTGACCTCCGAGCCCGTGCGTGGGAGGACGGGTTGCTCGAAGGCGAGCGGCCCGACCTGGACGTCGATGATGGATGCGAGCACCGCGTCGTCGCAGAAGACCTCCACGTCGACGGCCCCCTGGGCCTCCAGCGGCACGACGAAGTCCTGGCTGAACGAACCGTCGATCACCTCGGCGGTCCCGACGAACACCCTGTCGACGAAGACCTGGACCGTGCCGGTGCCGGCCTCACAGCCCGTGACGGCGACGGTGATGACCTCGCCCGGGGCAGGGGTGGGCGGCGTGACGGTGATGGAACCGGGCGGCGAATAGCCCTGTGCCGCCGCGCTCGGGCCCGTGAGGACCAGCGCGGCGATCGCCGCGATCGTCGTGATCAGTCTCATGTGTGTCCCAGGCTCGGTGTTCTTCTGCACCCGCCATGTGCTCCGTCAGACGACGGACACGCGCAATCCTTCGCATGTCCATCGGCAGGACAGGCCACATTCTGAGACCCCTACTCGGAAAAAGATGCTACCAGTCGTGGCCGAATCGCCGAGTCATCCCGACGACGTCGCGGGAGCCGGTTTTCAGCCCGCGACCACGGCCAGGTCCAGGCGGAATGACTGGTCGACGTCGGTCGGCACCGCCAGGCGCCATGGCCCGTCGGCGCCGGAGATCCGCGCATCGGACCGCTCAGCGAGCGAGACGTCGAGCAGGAGCGGGCGCACTGCCGGTTGGACGGGGATCTCGAGCTCGTAGGTGTCCAAGCCGCCGTCCGGCACCACGATCTCGCCCGCGAGAGCGAATCGCAGCGTGGTGGTGGCACCCGCCGCGATCTCGAGCAGGACCGAGTAGGTCCGAACGCCGAACTCCGTCCGGGACTGCGCTGCGATCTCGGCCCCGTCCCGGACCACACCGGTCAGTCGATGAGGCGAGTAGATCGTCACCTCGACGATGTTGCTGCCGAGCGGGTAGCCCTGGTCGTTGTTCTCGATGATCGGCTCGGGGAGCGACAGGTCCGGGATCGTGTTCGTCAGCTCGACGGTGGCGCTCGCCTCGAGGGCGCCCGTGCCGGCATCGAGCTCCACCTCGTACCGCATCGACCGGTGGAGGAAGGTGTCGGCCTTGTTCTGTCCCGCGTTCTGGAGGATGAGGGCCACGAAATCCGACCCACTGTCGGGAGGTCGGAAGGTACCGGACAACCCCAGGTCGTCCAGCAGGGCGACGTCGGGTCCGGAGGTGGCGCCCAGGAGGAGCCGATCCTGGTCGACCACCTCGGCGAAGATGTCGTCGAGCTCCCAGGGGGCCGGGAAGTCGACCTCGAGCAGGCGGGAGAACGTCCTGCTCAGCAGCACACCGAGGAACTCGACGCGAGCCTCTTCGGTGGCGAAGGTCGAGTACTGGTCGACCAGCAGGAACTCGGCGACGTTGTCGGTGGTCAGCGTGGTGCCGAGCACCCCGATCGGTCCGGTCAGCCGGAGCAGCGCCGCGACGCCGAACGGGTCGACCATCAGCACCTGGTCGATCGGGACCCCCTCGGCGGCTTCGAACAGCTGGGCCGCGACGGACGCGACATCCGGGAAGTGCGGGCTGAGCGACACGTCCTGGAACTCGGTCTCGATCGCGTTCGCGCCATATCGCTCGAGGTAGCCCTCGGGCTCTCGCAGCGCGACCGGCGTGCGCTCCAGCGCGTCGTTCAGGTCCGATGCGCGCCCCACGCCCTGCAGGCTCAGGCGCCCGTCGTCGGCCTCGATCAGGGCCCAGTTGCCGATGAGGCCGATGCTCCCGCGCAGCTCGGCCGGCGTCGCGAACAGCACGAGGTGATGCGCCGGGGCGTCTCGCCCGAATGCGCTCGGCGCCAGGGCGAGGACGTCCGCCGCACGATCGGTGGCGTCGACGACGTCGGCGAGACGTTCGAGCGTCTCGTCGAGCCCGCTGCGTGCCGGGCCCACCAGCCACGGGCTGTCGGCAGCATCCAGTTCGCGTTCCGCGCGAGCCGTCGCCGCTGCCAGTTCGTCGATGCCCGGCCGCACGGACTCGACCGCATCCAGGTCGACCCGTCCTCCCCCGATCGTGAGCGACGTCCGATCGAGGTCGTCGAGGACGCGGTCCCCGGCGGAGACGGTGCGTTGCGCCTCATCGGTCAGCGTGTCGAGCAACCGTTCGTGCTGTGCGAGGACCGGGATGATGCGCAGCGGGGCGAGCCACGAGCGCGTCGCGACATCCCTCGCGTCGGCGATCGAACGCCCAGCCGCTTCGATCGACGATCTCGCCCCGTCCTCGTCGCCGAGGCCGAACAGCTCGACGGCGAGGTCGAGTTCGGTGGCGGCATCGTCGAGGCTCGACTGCGCCTGGACCGCGCTGACCGCGAACCCGACGCCTGCAGCGACGCCGACGAGCAGGACCAGGCCGGCGAGGGCGGCAACGCCCCGAACCAGCTGGTCGGGGCCCCACTGCCAGGCGCCCACCATCAGCGGGAGAACCACGACGATCGCAATCAAGGTGGAGAGCCCGAGCGGCTCGTCGTGCGGCAACCGGAATGCGACCGTCGCGACGAGCAGGCCCACGATGGCTCCCAGAAGCTCGACGTCCGGCCACCGGACGGCGGCCGCCACGCCGACGATGCACGCGAGGGCGCCGAGCGTGATCAGCAGGGGGGAACCGCTCGACACCGCGGCGAGGACCCCCGATGCGACCAGGTACACCGGCGGCGCGAACGCACCGGCGGCGACGATCAGCGCCCCCGAGACCGCACGCCAGACCACGTCGACGCTCTCGCTCTGGGTGGGCGCGGCATCGTCGACCGCGGCCAGGATCGTGCCGGCCGCGACGCACAGCACCGCCAACCCCGCGGTGACGTCGATACGGCGGGTGGCAGCGTGGACCCCGCTGGTCCGGGTGCGGAGCACGTGCCGATGCTAGTTCGGCGGGCAGTGGTGCTCCGGCCACGCAGCGTCACCCCTCGGGCGGCCAAGAACCGGGCGTCCGACGACCGCACATGGGTCTCAAGAACTGGTTTCGCACGCCGATGCATACACGAGATGAAGTGATTCGGCCGCTACCTTCGTGTGGCCGGAGTTGCTCCTGTGGCTCATGTGGATGAGACGCAGGATCGGACCGGGACAGTCCGAGGAGAAAACCTGTGGGACAGCGCACGAGCCACTCGGAGGTGGCCACGGCACGAATTCGGCGTGCGATGGGCGAACATCGCCACATCGTCCAGGCCGCGCTGGACCTCCTCGCCTGGTTCCTCGGCCTCTGGGCCGCCGTTCTGCTCCGATTCGAGTTCGCCCTCGACGCCTGGCCGGTGTCGTCGGTTCTCACCGCGATCCTGCTGGCCACGCTGCTCCAGCTCGGCGTCGGGGTGGCGTTCGGGCTCTACACCCGCAAGTGGCGATTCGGGAGCTTCGACGAGGTCGCCGGTCTCATCCGCGTCGTCATCGTCGTGACCGCCGTCCTCCACCTGCTCTCGGTGTGGGTCTACCCGACCCAGCTGCTGCCGACGTCGGTCGCGCTGGCGAGCGGCATGGTCGTGGCGCTGATCACCGCCTTCAGCCGCTACACCTGGCGGTTCTACCTCGAGCGCTCGATGCGCCCGTCGCCCGACGTCGCCCGCAAGGTGCTGGTGATGGGTGCCGGCGAGGCCGGCATCCAGCTCGTGACCTCGATGCTGCGGAACCGGGACAGCGGGTACTACCCGGTCGCGATGCTCGATGACGATCCACTGAAGTCGCACCTCCAGGTCATGGGAGTGCCGGTCATCGGCGACCGTGAGGCCCTCCCCCACGCCGTCCGGACCACTGGCGCCACCCACCTCATCGTCTCGATCCCGTCGGCGAGCGGCGCCCTGATCCGTGACCTCTCGAACCGGGCCCTCAGCTGCGAGATCGGGATCTCGGTCCTCCCCCGCGTCGAGAGCCTGATCGGCGGGACCGTCGGCGTGTCCGACGTGCGCCCCGTCAGCGAACGGGACCTGCTCGGTCGCCACGAGGTCAGGACCGACGTCGACCAGATCGCTGGCTACGTCACCGGCAAGCGCGTCCTCGTCACCGGGGCCGGCGGCTCCATCGGCTCCGAACTCTGCCGGCAGCTGCAGCGGTTCGGACCGCAGCGCGTCGTCATGCTCGACCGGGACGAGTCGGCCCTGCACGCGGTCCAGATGTCGATCGAGGGTCGGGCACTCCTCGACAGCCGCAACCTCGTCGTCGCGGACATCCGCGACGCCGACCGCATGGTCGAGGTCTTCACCGAACACCGGCCAGACGTCGTCTTCCACGCGGCAGCGCTGAAGCACCTCCCGCTGTTGGAGATGTACCCGGACGAAGGCGTCAAGACGAACGTCCACGGGACGCGGAACCTCCTGCTCGCAGCCGAGGGGGTCGGCGTCGAGCGGTTCGTCAACATCAGCACCGACAAGGCCGCCGACCCGTCGAGCGTGCTCGGCCACACCAAACGCGTGGCCGAACGGTTGACCGCCTCGGTCGGACGCCGGGCCAGCGGCACGTACCTGTCCGTCCGATTCGGCAACGTCCTCGGAAGTCGCGGATCGGTTCTCGAGGCGTTTCGCAAGCAGATCTCCAGCGGAGGTCCGATCACGGTCACCCACCCCGAGGTGACCCGCTACTTCATGCTCGCCGAGGAAGCGGTGGAGCTGGTGATCCAGGCCGGCGCCATCGGCCGCGACGGAGAGGCGCTCGTCCTGGACATGGGCGACCCGGTCAGAATCGACGACGTCGCCCGCCGCCTCGCCGACGAGGCAGAGCGAGACATCGCGATCGTCTACACCGGCCTTCGTCCCGGCGAGAAACTCCACGAGGTCCTGGTCGCGGATGCCGAGCTCGACCACCGCCCCGCCCATCCCCTGATCAGCCACGTCGCCGTTCCTCCGCTGGACCTCGAGTCCACGGTCGAGGACGACCTCCAGGCCCTCATCGAGCTCCCGGTGTCCGAACCCGGCGACGAGGCGGCCTCCGAGCTGCCGAGCGCGACCCGCGTCTACCTGTCGCCGCCCGACATGACGGCCCTCGAACGGCGCCGCCTGCTCGAGGCGTTCGACGCCAACTGGGTCGCCCCGGTCGGCCCGGACCTGACCGCATTCGAGGCCGAGCTCGCCGCGGCCTGCGGCCGCGAGCACGCGGTCGCCCTCTCCAGCGCCACCGCCGCCCTGCACCTCTCGCTCCTGATCGCCGGGGTCGGAAGAGACGACATCGTGCTGGTGCCGACCCTGACCTTCGTGGCCACGGCGAACGCGGTCCTCCAGTGTGGTGCGACACCGATCTTCATCGACTCCGAAGAGGACGGGTGGGGCATCGACCCGGCGCTGGTCGACGCCACGCTGGCCCGGCTGGCCGCCGAGGGCCGGCGGGCGAAGGCGGTCATCGCGGTGGACATCTACGGCCAACTCGCCGACCACCATCGCCTCCAGATGATCTGCGATCGGCATCGTGTGACCCTCGTGGCCGACGCGGCCCAGTCCCTCGGGTCTCGCCGGGCGGGGGCACTCGGCGGGTCCCACGGCATGGCCGCGGCCCTGTCGTTCAACGGCAACAAGGTCATCACGACCGGCGGCGGCGGTGCGCTCGTCACCGATGACGAGGCCGTCGCCGAACGCGCCCGGAGCCTCGCCACCCAGAGCCGACTGCCGGTCCCGCACTTCGAGCACAACGAACCGGGCTTCAACTACCGCATGTCGAACCTGCTCGCAGCCGTGGGCCGAGGCCAGCTGGAACGCCTGCCCTCGATCCTGGCGCGGCTGGCCGAGATCAACGCCCGCTACATCGAGGCCCTCGACCCGATCCCGGGCCTCGACTTCATGCCGGTCCCCGACGGAAGCGCGCCCAACGGTTGGCTGACGGTCATGTTGATCGACCCCGCCGTCGCGGGCTGCCCCCCCGAGGATCTCCGGCTGGCGCTCGAGTCCCACGACATCGAGGCCCGCGCCGCCTTCAAGCCGATGCACCAGCAGCCCCTGTTCAGGACCGCCGAGGCGGTCTGCACCGGCGTCGCCGATCGCGTCTACGAACACGGGCTCTGTCTCCCGTCCGGGTCCTCGCTCACCGACGACGACCAGGCCCGCATCATCCGGATCATCGGCGACATGCTGCGGCGGCGCGTGCACATCCCTCTCGCCTCGGCACCGGTGCCGTCCCGCGAGGCCTCGGTCCCGACACCGCGCTGACACGGATCGGACCGAGGATCCCGCCTCGGGACCTATCGTGTCCTCCATGTCCTCGACCCCCGGATCGCGATGAGCGACAGACGCCTTCGAGTGCTCGTGCTCGACACGATGCTCGGGTGGACCGGGAAGCACTCGGTGAGTCAGGGGGAGATCGTGGCGGGCCTGCTGAGCGATGCCGGGGCCGACGTCCGCACGGCGTCACGGCGCCGCGGCCGCCTGGCCCGCCTCGCCGACCTCCTCGCCGCCCCGATCCGCCACCGCCGCGACGTCGACGTCGTCTCCCTGGCGGTCTTCAGCGGCCCCGCGTTCTGGCTGGCGGACCTCCCCAGCCGAGTCTGCCGACGCCTCGGTCTTCCGATCGTGTTGGTGCTCCACGGCGGCAACCTCCCCGCCCTCGCCTCCTCGAATCCGAACCGCGTCCGTCGCCTCCTGGCTCGTTCGAGTGCCGTCGTGGCACCCAGCCCGTTCAATGCCAACGCACTCCAACCCCTCTGCGAGACCGAGATCGAGGTGATCCCGAACGTCGTCGCGACCGATCTGCCGACAGACCTCCCCCAGCGCGATGCCGCCGCGCCGGCTCGCGTCCTGTGGATGCGCTCGCTCGAGACCCTCTACGCCCCTGAGGTCGCCATCGGGGCGTTCCGTCGCCTCCTCGATCACGAGCCGGACGCCAAGCTGACCATGGCGGGTCCCGACACCGGCCAGTGCATCGATGAGCTGCGCGCGTTGGTCTCCACCCTCGACATCGCCGATCGGGTGAGATTCACGGGATTCCTCGACCGCGATGCCAAGGCGGAGGCGTTCGCCGGCCACTCGCTGTACCTCAACACGACCCGGATCGACAACACCCCCGTCACGCCACTCGAAGCCGCAGGCCACGGGCTGCCCGTCGTCACGACCGACGCCGGCGGCATCCCCGACCTGTTCGCCGACGGCGAGACGGCCCTGGTGGTCCCCGTCGACGACGAGACCGCGCTCTGCGATGCCATGGTGACCGTCCTTCGGGAGCCCGCGACGGCGCAGTCGCTGAGGTCCCGAGCCCGACGGATGGTCGAGGAGATGCGTCCGGCGTCGGTCGGTCCCCGGTGGACGGCCCTGCTGAAGACCGTGGCGTTCGCAGGCGAGGACACCGACCAGACCAGGTCGACGTCCTGACCACCCACGATTAGCCTTGCCAGGCGCAGGCGGTGCGGCCGTCCGCGCCATACGCTCTGGAGCGAGGCGGTTAGGAGCAGAGGGCCCATGAGTGACGGCACCGATCAGCGAGCCTTCGTCATCGGCGACAGGCGGGTGGGACCCGACGATCCCCCGTTCGTGATCGCCGAGATCGCCCAGGGCCACGACGGCAGCCTCGGCACCGCCCACGCCTATGTCGACGTGGCCGCCCGATGCGGCGCGGATGCGGTCAAGTTCCAGACCCACATCGCCGAGGCCGAGAGCACCCCGGCAGAACCGTGGCGCGTGAAGTTCAGCCCTCAGGACGAGACCAGGTTCGAGTACTGGCAGCGGATGGAGTTCTCCGCCGAGCAGTGGGCGGGCCTGGCCGGCCACTGTGCCGAGGCGGGCATCGCCTTCCTGAGCTCGGCGTTCAGCCTCGAGGCCGTCGACCTGCTCGCGTCGTTGGACATGGCTGCGTGGAAACTCGCATCGGGCGAGGTGACCAACGTCGAGATGATCGACCACATGCTGGCCACCGGAAGGCCGCTGCTCACCTCCAGCGGGATGAGCCCCGTCGCCGAGATCGACGCGATCGTCGAGCGCGCCCGAGCCGCGGACACACCGGTCGGTGTCTTCCAGTGCACGTCCAGCTACCCATGTCCACCCGAGACGATCGGATTGAACGTTGTGTCGGACTTCGTCGACCGGTGGGGCGTCCCGGTCGGGCTCTCCGACCACTCGGGAACGATCTACCCCGCACTCGCCGCCACCACCCTCGGCGCATCGATGATCGAGGTCCACCTGACCTTCAGCCGGGAGATGTTCGGCCCCGACGTGCCGAGCTCTCTCACGCCGGACGAGCTCACCTCCCTCGTCGACGGCTCCCGCTTCATCCACGCCTCGATGCGTAGTCCCGTGGACAAGGACGAGGTCGCCGAACGCATGGAGCCGATGAGGAAGCTCTTCACCAAGAGCCTCGTCACGAGCCGCGCGCTGTCGGCGGGCGCAGTTCTCGAACCCGGCGATCTCCTGGCCCGCAAGCCGGGGAGCGGCATTCCGGCCGCTCGCCTCGCCGACGTGGTCGGGTCGCGACTCACCCGAGACGTCGAGGCCTGGACCGTCCTGCAGGAGACCGACGTCGAGTGATCCGCATCCTCAACGCGGAGTCAGCCGGGTACGACCCGGCGGCACGCGACGTCCTGGCATCGGTGGGAACCGTGATCGACGCCGACCTCGATCGGGCGGGGCTGCTCGCCGCGCTCGGCGAGGTCGACGTGCTCATCGTCCGGCTGCGGACCGAGATCGACCACGCGGTCCTCGATGCCGCCGGTGCGCGGCTCCGACTGATCGTCACCGCGACCACCGGCCTCGATCACATCGACGTCGAGGCCGCAGCCGCCCGGGATGTCACCGTGCTGTCCCTGCGAGGCGAGACCGAATTCCTCCGCACGATCGCCGCGACCGCCGAGCACACCTGGGCGCTCCTGCTCGCGCTCGTCCGGAGGCTGCCGGCGGCGGCCGCCGCAGCGGCCGCCGGGGCTACGGTCATCGACCGGGATCGGTTCCGCGGCGGCGAGCTCGCCGGCTCGACCCTCGGCATCGTGGGCCTCGGCCGCATCGGCTCGATCGTCGCGTCCTACGGCCTGGCATTCGGGATGCGGGTGCTCGCCCACGACCCGAACGTCTCGACGGCCCCGGACGGCGTCGGAATGGCCGACGACCTCCTCGACCTCTGCCGCCGAGCGGACGTCGTGTCGGTCCACGTGCCCCTCGACGAGACGACCACAGGGCTGATCGATCGCGCCGCGCTGGAGGCCCTCGGACCGGGCGGCCGTGTGGTCAACACATCGCGGGGCGCCGTCATCGACGAGGAGGCCCTCTGCGATCTGCTCGAGTCCGGCCGGCTCGCCGGCGCCGCCCTCGACGTGGTGACCGACGAGCGCTCCTCGAGCAGGCGACTCCTCGACCTGGCGGCCGCGAAGGACAACGTGCTGATCACCCCTCACATCGGCGGGGCGACACACGAGTCGATGGCGAGGACGGAGCGCTTCATGGCCGAGAAACTCCGCCGATGGATAACCGAGAACCCCCAGGAGCGGTGAACCACCAGTGAGCAAGCCAACGAACCCCGGCGATGACGATGGCATCCGGACGGTCTGCGTCGTCGTCACCGCACGCCCCAGCTATTCACGCGTCCGATCGTTGCTCCGCGCGATCGAGGAGCATCCCAAGCTCCGCCTGCGCCTGATCGTCGGCGCCTCCGCTGTCCTGGAACGCTACGGCGCGGTCGTCGACGTCATGCGAGCCGACGGGTTCGAGCCCGACGCCAGCGTCTACATGGTCGTCGAGGGGGAGAACCTCGTCACCATGGCCAAGTCCACCGGTCTGGGTGTGGTCGAGCTGGCCACCCTGTTCGACAACTACGAACCGGATGTCGTGGTCACCATCGCCGACCGCTACGAGACCATCGCCACGGCGATCGCCGCGTCGTATCTCAACATCCCCGTCGCGCACGTCCAGGGCGGTGAGGTCACCGGATCGATCGACGAGAAGGTCCGCCACGCGGTCACCAAGCTGTCGAACATCCACTTCGTCGCCAACGATCGCGCGGCGAGGTGGGTGATCCGCATGGGGGAACACCCCGAGGACGTCCACGAGGTCGGCTGCCCGTCCATCGACGTGGCGGAGGCGGTCGCGGCGTCCCCGGCCCTCGACTTCGACCCGTTCGAGCGCTACGGCGGCGTCGGTACGGCCTTCGACATCGGTGCCGAGCCCTACCTGGTCGTCATGCAACATCCGAACACCACCGAGGAAGCCGACGCCCGGCTCCAGATGACCGAGACCATCGAGGCGATCGGCGAGCTCGATCGTCCGACGTTCTGGTTCTGGCCCAACGTCGACGCCGGCTCCGACGGCAGCTCGAAGGCGATCCGGAGCTTTCGCGAGTCGGGGCGCGCCGGACGGATCTACTTCGTCAAGAACATGACGCCAGAAGACTTCCTCCGGCTCTTGGTCAACAGCGCCTGCATCATCGGCAACTCCAGTGTCGGGATCAGGGAGTGCTCGTTTCTCGGCGTGCCGGCGGTGAACATCGGGACCCGACAGCAGGGCCGCGAGCGCGGACCCAACGTCACCGACGTCCCGCATGATCGCGACGCCATCCAGGCGGCCGTCGAGGCCCAGCTGGCGCACGGCCACCATCCGCCATCGGGCGTCTACGGCGAGGGACGGGCGGGGGAACGGATCGCCGACCTCCTGGCCTCGCTGCCTCTGGGGATCGACAAGCGCCTGACGTACGAGGACGCGCCGTGATCATCCCGGCCACGCCGACGTGAGCTCGGCGCCGACTGCGATCGCCGTCATCCCCGCGCGCGGCGGCTCCAAGGGCGTCCCGGGAAAGAACCTCTTGCAGATCGCGGGACGGAGCCTTCTCGAACGGGCGATCACATGTGCGCGGGATGCGGCCACGATCGATCGTGTGGTGGTGAGCACCGACGACGCGGCCATCGCCCATGCTGCGGCCGACCTCGGAGCCGAGGTCGTCGATCGGCCGGCCGAGCTGGCGACCGACACCGCGCCCACTCCCCCGGCGGTGCTCCACGCCCTCGACGTGGTGGCGAGCACCGACGACATCGTCGTCCTGCTCCAACCGCCTGCACCGCTTCGCCGAGGCGCCGACGTCGACCGGGTCGTCGCCCTCCTGGGCTCGGACGATCAGCTGGCTTCGGTCGCATCGGTCTACGAGGTCGGCGACGCGCATCCCGCACGGATGTACCACCTCGTCGACGGCGTCCTGCGACCACTCGAACCGACCCTGGAACGAGTGCGACGCCAGGACCTGCCGCCCGTCTACCACCGCAACGGCGCGATCTACGCGACGCGAACCGATGTGCTGCGCCGCACGGGCGAGCTCATCGTCGAACCGACGAGTGGCTACGTGATGGACAGTCGATGGACCGTCAACATCGACACCCCCGCCGACGTGGCGCTGGCGGAGGTCGTCGTGAGCGAGTGGGACCGAGGCCACTCCTGACGAGCCGGGGTCGCAAACGCCCCCAGGCCGCACGGACGACGTCCTAGAGGAGCTCGCCCTCGAAGTCGACCGAACGGAGGATGCCCTTCGTGTCGAAGACCACCTGGCTGTGCTCGGCGATGAAGCCGGGGTCGAACTCGGGGTGGTCCACGAGCACGACCACCAGGTCCGCTCCGGCGAGCGTGTCTGCGTCGTAGGGCGCGAGATCGACACCGAGGAGCGACTCGAACCCGTCGGGCACGTGGGGGTCACAGCCGACGAGGTCGGCGCCCAGTGCACCGAGTCGCTCTGCGACACGCAACGACGGCGATTCCCGGAAGTCGGACGTGTTGGCCTTGTAGGTCAGACCCAGCAGGACGATCTTCGTGCCCCGGACCGACCGGCTGCGCTCGTTGAGCAGCGCGGTGATCCGCGTGACGACGTGATCGGGCATGTGCTCGTTGATGTCGTTCGCGAGCTCGACGAACCGGAACGGCTGACCGAGATGCTGCCGAACCCGCCACGACAGGTACGAGGGATCGATGGGCAGGCAATGGCCGCCGACGCCGGGCCCGGGTCGGAACGGCATGAAACCGAACGGCTTGGTGGCGGCCGCGTCCACGGCCCGCCAGACGTCGACGTCCAGCCCCCGGGCGAACATGGCGAGTTCGTTCACCAACGCGATGTTGACGTGGCGGAAGGTGTTCTCGAGGATCTTGACCAGCTCGGCTTCCTCGAGCCCGGCGACGGGCACGACCTCGTCGACGAGGCTGGAGTAGAACGCGGCCACGAGATCGAGCGAGGTCTCATCGAGCCCGCCGATGACCTTGGGCGTGTTCTCGAATGTCCAGGACGTGTTCCCGGGGTCGATGCGCTCCGGCGAATAGCCCACGAAGAAGTCGTGACCGGCGCGAAGCCCGGAGTCGGCCTCCAGGATGGGCACGACCAGCTCCCGCGTCGTCCCCGGGTAGGTCGTCGACTCGAGAACCACCAACGCTCCGGCGGTGAGCACACGGGCGAGCTGGGTGGCCGCAGACTCGACGTAGCTGAGGTCCGGGGCACCATCGCGCAACGGTGTGGGGACCGTGATGACGGCGACGTCGAAGCCGACGAGGTCGTCGAGCTCCGCCGTCGGGCGGTATCCGGCGGCGAGCGCTCCGGCGAGCCGCTCGTCGCTGACGTCACCGATGTAGGACTCGCCCAACTCGAGCGCGTCGACACGACGCTTGTCGACCTCGTACCCGATCGTCGGGAACCCGACCTCGGACGCACGCATCGCGGCGGGCAGACCCACGTAGCCCTGACCGACGATGCAGACCGTCGCGGTGCGGTCGTCGATGCGTGCTCGCGCGGCTTCATGGCGCGCGACGACCTCGTCTGGAAGGGAAGGTGTGGTCATAGAGACAGCCTCGAACTCGCTTGGGAGGGTAGTGCCGGTTCGCGGGCGAACGAGTGCTCTCGGGACGGGATCGCGCCTGGGACCAGCGCCAGCTCGGAGGCATGGGTGAGGTCGACGTCGATCTCCCGGCGGAGGAGCGACCGGATGTCGGGCAGATCACCGTTCTCGACGCCGGCGGCGAGAACGTCGATGACCGCCGCGAGCCAGATCCGATCAACGGACTGGTGGGCGGCGCGCATGATCTTGTCGTGGACGGTCGGGAGCAGGGTCTCGTCGGCGTAGAACAGCTCCTCGTGGAGCTTCTCGCCGGGTCGCAGCCCGGTCACCTCGATCTGCACCTCGTCGCGGCTGCGCCCCGAGAGGTGGACCATCTGCCGGGCGAGATCCATGATCTTGATGGGCTCGCCCATGTCGAGCACCAGGATGTCGTCGGGCTGGCCGACCACCAGTCCCTGCAGAATCAACTCGCATGCCTCGGGGATCGTCATGAAGTAGCGGGTGATGTCCGGGTGCGTGACCGTCACCGGTCCGCCTCGCTCGATCTGTGCCGTGAACTTCGGGACGACGGACCCCGACGAGTCCAGGACGTTGCCGAAGCGGACGCTCATGAAGTCGGTCACCGACGTCTTGTTGATCGCGCCGACGATCATCTCGGCGACCCGCTTGGTCGAGCCCATGACGCTCGAGGGGTGGACGGCCTTGTCGCTGGAGATGAGGACGAACGACTCCGCACCGTGTCGGGCCGCGGCGTGCGCGACGGCGAGCGTCCCCATCACGTTCGTGCGCACGGCGGCGCGTTGCTGACCCTCGAGGATCGGGACGTGCTTGTAGGCCGCGGCGTGGAAGACCACGTCCGGTCGGTGCTCGCGGAACGCCGACTCGACCAGGGCGAGCTCGGCCACGTCCCCCAGCACCACGCGCACGTCCACGTGGGGCGCCTCGTCCTCGAGCTGTTCGAGTGCCCGGTACACGTTGTACTCGGACTGGTCGAACACGATCACGCGCGACGGGCCGTAGGAGGCGATCTGTCGGACCAGTTCGAAGCCGATCGACCCGCCACCACCGGTGACCATCACGCGGCGACCCCGAAGGGCGTGGCGCACCGACGACCCCTCGATCACCTTTTGGACGTTGCGCTTGAGCAGGTCCTCGAGCTGGAGGCCCCGGAGTCGCGACACGATCGTGTTGCCCGGCAGTCGGGCGCTGTGGGGCGCGACCAGGTACAGGTCCTTCTCGAGATCGGTGCACACCCGGGCGACGCGCCTCGCGACCTCGGCGTCGGGAACGCCGAGCCCGAGAATGACCGCCGTGGCATCGGACTCGAGGAGGATCCTGTCGAGGTCGTCGACGGTTCCGAGCACCGGGATGCCCACGACCGACCTGTTGCGGAACGCCCCCGTCGTACACAGCAGCCCGCAGGGGCGCACGCTGTCCTCGGTGGACAGATCCCGGGCGAGTTCCTTGAGCGACTCCTCGTCACCGATGGCCAGGATCGGCGTCGGGGCCCCGCGACGGAGGCGCCGGTAGCGCCCGGCGATCAAGCGGTACAGCGCGCGGGCACCGCCGTAGAGCAGACAGATCACGGCGGGGCCGAGAACGAACGCCGACCGCGGGATCCCGCCGCTGCCATAGGCGAAGAACAGCACGGGGACGTACACGAACGCGGCGACGGTGACGGCCTTGACGATCTTGACGATGTCGCCCATTCCGGAGGTCGACCAGAGCGACCGCGACAGGCCCAGCGCCGCGTTGGCCGCCGTCTGGACGCCGGCGACGACCGCGATGGAGACGAAGAGGCGTTCGACGTGGTCTCCAGGGAGATCGAAGTCGAACCGGGCCGTGAAGACCAGCGTCCAACCGGCTGCGGCGAGCAGCATGTCGATGAGGGGGATCACCAGCAGGCGCGGGAGTCGATCGGCGATGGCCACCATCGCTGCTCCGACGCGATCCGTCACTTCCTGCCCCCTGGCCCCAGTTGGCTCCACCGCCATCCAACCGCCCTTTCCGTCACAACAAGACGCACGGGCTGGTGCCCGAGCGTCGAAACGTCCGCCTCGCCCGACAAGCCCCAAGCATGCCTGCCGTGGTGGTGCCACACCAGCCTTTCGGCGAAGAAATTTCGGACGTCCTCGACGATCAGCGCGTGGAGTGACCGCCGGTGGACTCACAGTGGTCGCACCCACGGCGGGCACCGGATCGTGGGCGCCGCCGGGCCCACGGTGGTGGCACCGCCCCGGACCGGGTGCTACCACTTTCCTTCGGCCCCAAACCGGGGCCGGTGTGCCGAAAGGACCACGTCGTGTCAACGTCCACCGTCGCCGTGATACTCGCCCGTGGCGGTTCCAAGGGCATCCCCGGCAAGAACATGGCCGTGGTTGCCGGAGCGCCGCTCGTCGAGCACAGCGTCGTCCACGCGCTCCGGAGCGCGACGGTCGACGCGGTCTACGTGAGCACCGACGACGCCGAGATCGCGACATGCGCCGAGGCCGCCGGCGCCACGGTCATCGATCGGCCCGCCGACATCGCGGGAGACGAGGCCACGTCGGAGAGCGCGTTGGAGCACGCGCTCGACCAGATCACCCGGACCGACGGCGAACCCGACCTCATCGTCTTCCTGCAGCCGACGTCGCCGCTCCGTCGACCGACGGACATCGACGACGCCGTCACCGCGCTCCGCGACGGCGGCGCCGACTCGCTCTTCAGCGCCAACAGGCTGCACGCGTTCCTCTGGCGCGAGCAGGACGGCGACGTCACTTCGTTCAGCTACGACCATCGCAGCCGACCGCGTCGCCAGGACGTGCAGAGCGTCGACTGGATCGAGAACGGATCGATCTACGTCTTCAGGCCGTGGGTGCTGCGGGACCTCGGGAACCGGCTCGGCGGTCGCATCATCGTTCACGAGATGCCCGCCACCACCTCGTTCCAGATCGACGAGCCCGGCGACATCCAACTGATCGAGGCGATCGCGGCGAGCGAACCGGACGCCCTCACCGGAATCGCGCGACCGGCCCCGACACTGGACGACCTCGATCTGGTCGTCTTCGACTTCGACGGGGTGTTCACCGACAACACCGTCATCGTGGACCAACACGGGACCGAGTCGGTCGTGTGTCACCGCGGTGACGGCATGGGCGTGGCGATGCTGCGCGAGGCAGGCCTCGACATGGCCGTCCTCTCCACCGAGACCAACCCCGTCGTCACCGCGCGAGCCGCCAAGCTGTCACTGCCCGTCGTACAGGCCTCGTCGGACAAGGCCACCGACCTCCGGGCCCTGGTCACCGAGCGCGGCGTCGACCTGGCACGGGTGGCGTTCGTCGGCAACGACGTCAACGACCTCCCTGCGCTGGGCATGGTCGGATGGCCGATCGCCGTCGCCGACGCGGTCCCGGAGGTACGTCGGGTCGCCCGGTGGACGACCGCCCGGGCCGGTGGCCACGGTGCCGTTCGGGACGTCGCGGACCAGCTCCTCCGCTGACCGCGAAGCCGCAGGAATGCCCGACCGTGTTCGCTAGCATGACGCCGCCGGACGGCGGAGGCCGGGTCGACGACCCGAGACCGGTAGGGAGCGGTGATGCGGAACGGGCGCAGGCGGGGTCAGTGACGACCGTGGTCTTCCGCGAACGCCAGGAGATCTGTCGCCAGTCGCCCGTACGTGCTCTCGAAGTCGAAGCGCCCGGCATGCGCCCGAGCGGCATCGGCTCGCGAGGATCGGCCGTCGCGGTCGCCCAGGACGTGCACACAGGCAGCCGCGAGGTCCTCGTCGCGTTCGCCCAGGATCAGTGCGTCGTCGGGGCGCATCTCCATGCCGTGGATCGCGTCGGGCGTCGCCACAACGGGAACACCGCACGCGAGTACCTCGATCAGCCGGCTCCGAAATCCGAACTGCCCGACGAAGGGACACAGGACCGCCGACATCGTGGCGAGGACCTCGGCCGGGTCGTCGACGAACCCCGTCACGGTCACACGCGGGTCGTCCGAGGACAGCCGCCGGACCGCGTCGGTGGGGTTGGATCCGACGATCCAGAACTCCGCCTCGGGTACCGCCGCCCAGACCGCAGGCATGACCTCGTGGACACACCGCAGCACCGCGAGCTCCCGCGCCCGGGAGCCCAGGCCCCCGTAGTACGCGAGCCGGGGCGGCCGCGCCGGGTTCGCGTCGACCGACCAGCGGTCGAGCGGGATTCCCATCGGTGCGTACCAGACCGGTGCGTCGCCCACGACGGCTCGTGCCTCATCGGCCTCGGTTGCGTTGATCGCGACGATGCCGTCGTAGCCCCGCCAGGCGGCTTCCTCCCGCCGTCGATACAGGCGCTCCTGCCGGGACACCCACCACGAGGGGGCACCCCGTTCGCTGAGCTGGCTCCCGCGTGCGCGCCAGAGGGTGTCGTGCATGTCGAGAACGCAGGGCACGCCGGCGGATCGAAACGTCCCGACCACCCGTTGTGCGTGCCAATAGTGGAAGAACGCCAGCCGGAACCGACGCGGATCGACCGCCGCGGCGACGAGATCCGGGTCGAACATCCGGTCGATCTGGCGATTCGACCGCTTGAGTCCGGTCGCCGCCGCGTGGACGAGGTCACCGGCCGCGCGAAGCCGGCGTCGCACCGGGTCATCCGGGGGCGACGCGATCGCGACCACGTGGTCCGCATGCTCGGCGACATCGGCCGTCGCAGCCACCGACGAAGGGGCGACGAGCGTGACCTCGAAGTGCCGCCGCAATGCTTCCAGGGTGTAGCGGACCCGCTGGTTCTGACCCGCGGTCGCGGGCACGGGAGCAACGTGCGACACCATCGCGAGCGAGGGCTTCACAGTGGGCCCGGTGGTCGGCGATGGCTCACGGCGGCGCAGGGTAGCAGCCGCCCCGCCCCCGACTTCCGCCGACTCCCGAGGCCGCGGTGAAGCCCCGCCACGTGACCTTCGTCGCCGGGACGCTCGACGTCGGCGGCGCCGAGACGCAGCTCGTGTTGATGTGTCGGGCGTTGCTGGCCGGGGGCCACCGCGTCGACGTCCTGGCGCTGGAGGACGGGCCGAACCGGGCGCGCCTCGGTGACCTCGGAGTCGAGGTCATCCTCCTGACCGACGGCAGCGGACCGCGACGGCGCATCCCCGAGTTGCTGCGGCGGGTCCGCGCCAACCGTCCCGATGTGCTGCAGGCGAGCCACAACTGGGTCAACGCCTACGTCGGCATCGTCGGCCGTCTGCTCCGCGTCACCACCGTGGGCGCCATCAGGAGCAACCCGACGAGGATGCAACGCACGCGACCGCTCCGACACCCCGCGTTGGTCCTGCCCCCGCTGATCGCGAGCAACAGCCTCACGAACATCGAGGCGGCCCGCGCGCTGGGCGTGAGCCCCAAGCGGCTCGTGCACCTGCCCAACGCGGTCGACACCGACCGCTTCCGGCCCGGCGACGCCGACTCGGGAGACCGGCCACACGTGCTCGGGGTGGGGCGCATGGTGGACTGGAAGCGGTTCGACATCTGGCTCGAGATCGTGCATCGCCTCGCGGCGGAACGCGACGGCCGACTCCGCGGCACGCTCGTCGGCTACGGCCCGCTCGAAGACGAACTCCGCGCACGCGCCGACGAGCTCGGCCTCGCCGGGATCGTCGAGTTCGTGCAGACCGCCGATCCCCTTCCCCACTATCAGGCAGCCGACCTGTTCCTGTTCACGTCGACCGACAACGAAGGAATGCCCAACGTGGTGCTCGAGGCCCTCAGCTGCGGGTTGCCCGTGGCGTCGTTCGCCCTGGGAGACGCTCGCCACGTCGTCCTGGCCGAGACCACGGGGTTGCTCGCCGACGACCTCGATGTCGACGGGTTGACCGCCGCGGCCGACCGGATCCTGTCCGAGGAGGACCTCGCCGCGCGGCTTCGAGCCGGCGCTCGGGATCTGATGACCGCCGAGTGGTCGGTCGACGCACTCCTCCACAACCTCGATCGAGTGCACGAGACCGCTGCCACCCCCAGGAGATCCCGATGAGTCGGCCCAGGATCCTCATCGTCGTCCCGAGCGGCGAGGCGGTGCGGAACTTCCTGTATTCGGCGACCCTCGAGCGTCTGGCTGCGGACGCCGACGTCACCCTGTTGACGGTGGTGCACGACGATGCCTTCGTGACCCGGTTCGGACCGATGACGACCGACATCGTGCCGCTGGGCGACCACCCGGAACACGGAGCTGTCACCCGGTTCCGCCACATCGTGCACACGGCGCACATGCGCTGGCGGTGGTCCAAGGTCTTCCAGAACAACTGGGAGCTGCGATCCGCCGAGGCCGCCGCGGGATCCACGAGGGACCGGCTCCGGTGGCGGTTCCTGCGGACGACCGCACGCGTGCTGGCCAACAGACGCATCCTCGATGTCATGACCGCGATCGACCGGCGAGCCAGCGTCCGCCTCCGGCCGACCCAGGCCTTCGACGAACTGTTCGACGAGATCCGCCCCGACCTGGTCTTCAACGGCATGCACGTCCACGGCCCGCGTGGCGACCTCCCGTGCCGGATCGCTGCGGCACGCGGCATCCCGACGGCCGCCTTCATCTACTCATGGGACAACCTGACCTCGCGGAGCCGAATCTTCGTCCCATACGACGACTTCCTCGTCTGGAACGACCGGATGAAGGGCGACCTCGTGACGCTCTACCCGCAGATCTCGCCGGACCACGTCCACGTGACCGGCACCCCCCAGTTCGACTTCCACCGCCGGACCGACCAACTGATGGACCGGGCCGAGCTCGCGGAGTCGATCGGCTTCGACCCGGCCCGCCCGTTCGTCCTCTACACCACAGGCGTCGATCGCCACTTCCGGGAAGAACACCTCACCGTCGAACACGTGGCCGCCAGCATGGCCGCGCTCGATCTCGACCCGCGACCGCAGCTCGTCGTCCGAACCTACGTGAAGGGGACGAGCCCCGAGATGCGGGATCTGATGGAGCGGGGACTGCCCGACACCGTCTTCCCCACCGTCGAGTGGGACGAGCGCTGGTTCACGCCGACCGAGCGGGACCTCCGGGTCTACTCATCGCTGCTCCACGAGTGCGCGGTCGGCATCAACGCCGCCTCGACGGTCTCGCTCGAGCTGCTCGCGTTGGACAAGCCCGTCATCAATCTCGGATTCGACCCTCCGGGCAGCCGGCTCGGCTGGCCAGACCGGTGGATCCGACACATCGAGTTCGACCACTTCGCCCATGTCGCCGAGTCCCAGAGCACGATGATCGCCATGACGCCCGACGAGATCGGGCCGATGCTGCACCGTGGACTGACCGATCCCGGGTACAACAGCGAGACCAGGCGATCCTTCATCGCCGACTTCATGGGCCCGGCGTTCGACGGAACCAACGGCGAGCGCGCCGCCGAGGCGCTGCTCCGACTCGCCCGCCGCTGAAGGTCCCCTACCGTTCCGGGTTCGCTGCGGCGCGGTCCTGGAGCGTCTTGATCAGATCGCCGCGGCCGAGGGTTTCTTCGTCGAGTCCCGGCACACCGTTGGCGGCGACCGGGACCGGGTTGGGCGTCGGCGGCGCAGCCGGCGCGTGGTCCGGGCTGATGGCGACCAGCGGGACCTCGGCGACAGGGCCCGGCACCCCGGCGGGCGTCGGCGTGACGGCGGGCGCCCGTTCGGGCGCTGCCCCCACCGGTGCGACCTCCGAGACGGGGTCGGACACTGGCGCGGCGCCCCATCCCCCGCTCGAGGCGGCCGGGTCGAGCGGGAGCGGGTTCGGCAGGTCGGTCCCGTGGCGGCCCCCCGGGTCGCCGCGGTGAGCGCCGGATCCACGACCCACGGGTGTGGAACCCGGGCGATCCGTCCACATGGTCTTGAGGTTGCGGGCGCCGACACGGCGGGCGTACCGCGTCGCCCGCGACATGCTCTCCTGTCGGCTGTTCACCACGAACCCCCAGATGGGCACACCGGCGGTCGACATCTGGTCGAGGGTCTCGGCGAGGCGACGGTGGTCCGTGGCCTCGAAGCGGACGACGAGCAGCACTCCCCCGACCTGGTGCCCGACGACGGCGGCGTCGGTGAACACGTCGAGCGGTGGCGTGTCCACGAGCACGTAGTCGTACTGGTCCTCGGCCCACGCGAGCAGAGATGCCATCGCAGGTGAGCCGACGAGCTCCGCGGGGTTGTGCGGGATCGGTCCCGACGGCAGGACGTAGAGCTGGTCGGCCAACTCCGAGGCGAGGACCAGCTGTTCGGCCGGAACCCTGGTCTCGAGGTGGTACGAGAGGCCCTGGTCGTTGCGGACGCGCAGTTTCATGTGGATGGAGGGCCGGCGGAGATTCGCGTCGATGACCAGCGTGCGGTGCCCGGCCTGCGCCAGGCTCGTCGCCAGGTTCGTGATGGTGACGCTCTTGCCCGCATTGGCGCCGACCGACGAGATCGCGAGGGTCTGGTGGGTCCTGCCCCTCGTGGCGATGATCGTCGTACGCAGGGCTCGGTAGGCCTCCGCGGCGAACCACGGGCGCCCACTCGCCATCGCCAGATGCGGCTGGTTGAACGCATTCCGCATCTTCGGGATCGCGCCGACGATCGGGATCTCCGGCGCGAGGTCGTGCAGGTCGCTCGGCGCCCTGATCTTCGAGTCGAAGTACTCGCGGAGCAACGCGAGCCCGACACCCACCATGCCGCCGAGCAGCACGAACACCACCAGATCGCGGCGCAGACTCCGGCCGCTCAGCAGCGTCGCTGCCTCCGGCTGGGCCACCAGCTGGGCGCCGGTCTGGGTGCGGTAGGACTCCTCGATCCGGAGGTTCGAGGCCTCCTGACGGAGGAAGCTGACTTCCGCGGACTCGCGGCTCCGGTCGCTGAGCTTGACGTCGCGTTGGCGTTGGAGGTCGTTGCGCTCGATCGTCTTGTCGACGAGCTCGTCGGGCACCACGCCGTCGGCGAGCACGGCCTCGAGCGCCCGGATCTCGAAGTCGAGGCGCACGATCTGTTCGTCGATCGCAGCCAGCTCGAGGTCGATCGTCTCGACGTCGGCCTCCGACGCGGTGGCGGAGTTGAGCAGCTGTTCGGCGCGGGTGCGCAGGTCCGCGACGTCGAGCTCGCCCTGGCGGACGATGTACTCGAGCGCATAGGCGCGCGCGCCGTTCCGGGCGATCGTCGGATCGAGCGACCCCACGGTGATACGCACGAAGAACGTGTCCGAGACGGACGAGACGTCGAACAGGGTGATCTGATCGAACGCGTCCTGCGTGATGGCGGCCTGCACCTCGTCGCGGACGTTCGAGCTGCGGATCAGCTGGATCGCCGATGCGATGACGCGGTCGGCCTCGGAGGTGCTGAGCGAGCTGCCCGCTTCGAAGACGGACGCCTGCCCACTGGGAACGCGGACGTCGGCGCGCGCGACGAACGTGTCCTCGCCACCGCGCGACAGCGCGAACGCTGCCACGACGCCGACCAAGACCGGTATGACCACATACCATCGACGTCGAAGAAGGGTCTGCAGATGTCGCCGGGCCTCGCCCGGCTCCGCAGCCCCACCGCTGTCAAACTCCACTCCGCGCTCCTGTTACGTCCCGTCCGCAGTGTACCCACCGCGGTTCCGCCGGTTCAGTCGGGTCAGTCGGGTCCATCGGCCGCCGAGCCCGCCTGTGGGCCGTTCGACCCACTCTGAACGGCGCTGCTCAGCGAACGCCCGGCCGAGGCGCGATCGACCGATCGGTGATCAGTCGGACACGTCACCATCGGGTTGCTTCCACAACGCGCCCCGACGTGCGGGGCGTCGGGCGCGGAGCGGGATCGAGACGCTGTCCGCCCATCGCCACAACGGCCGGATGCCGCCGGCGACCGCGCCCTTGATCGCGGCGAGCAGCGAACGGCCTGCGGGCACCTTCGTCCGATGTCCCGTCGCTCTGTACACGCCCATTGCGCTGCGACTCTCGCGCTGCAACGAGTCGATCACGCCGAGAGCGCGCGCATAGACGTAGACCGCAGGAGCGGCGGCGATCTCGTAGCCGGCCGCCGCGGCGCTGACAGCCCAGACCTTGTCCTCGTCGGAGTCCACCGACTCGTCGAAGGGGATCTGTTCCCAGATCGAGCGACGGAACACACAACCGCTCGCGATCGGGCCGGCCGCCACGATCTCGTCCACGTCGGACCCGTGGACCGACGTCCGAGCGGGCCACCGGGCGAGCTCGGCGGTCTTGTCCGCCCTGAGCAGCCGCACGGCAGCCACCCGAGAAGCCTCCATCGGAGCGACCGCGTCCTCCAGGAAGCGGCGTCCGACGGGAATCGAGTGCGCGCTGAGCACGACCACCCGTTCGTGAGACGTGGCCGCCATCCCGACGTTCAGGGAGCCGCCGTAGGAGAAGTCCTCGCTGGCGATCGACACGACGACCGCCCCGTTGTCCGCCGCGAACTCACGACTGCCGTCGGTCGATTCGTTGTCCACGAGGACGATCTCATGGGGCACGGACTGCTCTGCGAGCGCACCGAAGACCTGTTCGAGGGTGCCGAGTTCGTTCCGATTCCGGATGACCACCGAAACCGGGCCGGTGGGGCTCCCGTCAGCCGACACGCCGGAGCTTGGCCCGGATGGGGACCTCGGAGTCGTAGACGCGCTTCACGCCGTCGCCCATCGCCGCCTCGATCACCCGGATGTCCCGCACGAGGCGGTCGAGCCCGCCCGGCTCGAGCGACGCGGCATGGTCCGACCCCCACATCGTCCGGTCGAGGGTGATGTGGCGCTCGACGAACGTGGCACCGAGGCTGACCGCAGCGAGTGTCGCCTGGAGGCCCCGCTCGTGTCCGCTGTAGCCGACCGGGATCGACGGGTACCGGTCCTGCAGCGTCCCGATCATCCGGAGGTTCAACTCCTCGGGCGGGCACGGGTAGGTCGAGGTGGCGTGCGCCATCGCGATCTGCGCGTCGCCCAGTACCCGCACCGCATGATCGATCTGGTCCAGCGTCGACATGCCCGTCGAGATCATGATCGGCCGACCGGTGGCCGCGAGATGCTCCAGCAGCTCGTCGTCGGTCAGCGATGCCGAGGCCACCTTGTGGCAGGGCGGGTCGAAGGTCTCGAGGAAGTCCACCGACGGCACGTCCCACGGGGACGCGAACCACTGGAGTCCGAGCTCGCCTGCCAGCTCGCCGATCTCCGCGTAGTCGTCCTTGCCGAACTCCACGCGATGCCGGTACTCGAGATAGGTCATGGTTCCCCACGGCGTCTCGCGCTCGACCGACTGCTGGTCGGCGGGCACGCAGATCTCGGGCGTCCGCTTCTGGAACTTGACCGCGTCGCAGCCGGCATCGGCCGCCACTCGAATCAGTTGCTTCGCGATGTCGAGGTCACCGTTGTGGTTGATCCCGATCTCGCCGATGACGTACACCGGATGACCGTCACCGATCACCCGTCCGCCCATTGACAGCTCGCTCACTGGTCTCTCCGTTCCACGCCCACGACCGGTCGAAGCTTGTCCGCACGATAGTGTCCCACGCCGCTCGCGCGGCCGCCAAGGGTCAACTATCACTGCCGGGCCACACGCTGCGCCACCATGTGGTGACCGTCAGTGAGCAGCTCCGGCTCGCCGCGGGTCACGAGGGGTCCCGGGTGGTGCCACGATTCGGACGCTCGGTGACATAACCTGCACCTGCGACTCGGAGGGAGCAGCCGATGGGGAAGTCGACCGATGTGAAGGCGCCCATTCCCAAGCCGCCGTTGCCGTTGCGGGCCATGACGGTCGCCAAGCGGATACTCCCCCACCCCGTCTACTACCGCTACCTCGGCCGCCACGAGCGCACCTCGATGGCCCTCTGGGGCGCGCTGGTCGATCGAGCCCCCGGCGGGGCAGTCATCCTCGACGTCGGGGCATACCACGGGGTCTACGCCGAGGCCGCCCGACAGCGTCGTGCCGACGTCGCCGTCATCGCCTTCGAACCGAACGCCGACGCGCTCGAGAAGCTCCGGCCGACGTGCGCCGATCTCGAGATCGCGGTCGAAGAGCTCGCACTGGCCAGGGCGACGGGGTCGGTCGCGTTCTCTCTGGACGGCGAGTCCAGCGGAATCGTCGACCACGACAACGCACGCGAGCGGATCGAAGTCGGCGCGGTGTCGCTCGACGACTGGGCGGACGCGAACGGCGCCGATCCATGGCTCCTGAAGATCGACGTCGAGGGGAGCGAGGACGACGTCCTCACCGGCGGTCGGATGACGATGGAGCGTGCGCGCCCGATCGTGCTCTGTGAGGTCCTCGATGATGCCGCCGGCCGGCGTGTCGAGCAGGCGCTCCCCGACGACTACTGCTACTTCAGCATCGACGAGGACCGCGGACCGCGTCGCGAGAGCTCGATCCGCCGGTGGGCCTGGCGTCACAAGAACCAACTCTTGGTGCCGAGCGAGTCGGTCGGGATGGTCGAGGAAGCCGCGGCCGCAGCCTGAGCGCGGCCCGCCCACATCGAGACGACGCCGGGCCCCGGCATCACGCTCTTTGCGTCTGCGTCTGCGCCTGCGACTGTGGCGCGTTCAGCTCGGCTCTCGCCCGGGGATGACGTCGCGCTGACCCATCGGGCGAAGCGGGCGCTCGACGACCGTCAGGAAGTCCGCGGCTCGTTGCTGCTTGGGACTGAGGCGCGCCAGATCGTCGGCGGCGAGCTCGAAAGGCCGTCCCTCGCCACCGAACTCGGGATGCACGGCGTAGTACACCGTCAGCATCGAGCGGTCGGCCGCGGTCGGCTTGGTCCCGCGGTGGAAGCCCGTGGTGTCCGCGGCGATGACGTCACCGGCTGCTGCGGTGAGTTCGACCCCAGGACTGTCCGGGTACCACTCCGCGACCTCCTCGTCGCTCCAGCGCTTCTGCGACATCCGCTCGCGCCGCCGACGGTGACTTCCGGGGACATAGGTGAACGCACCACCGCCGGGGCCGACATCGTGGAGATAGAAGAAGAACTTGACGAACCTCGCGCTGTTGCCGTCGCGGTGGTAGTAGAGCGTGTCGAACGGCGGGAGGTCGTTGGCGAAGCTCTTCCGGAGATTCACGCCGGTGATGGCGGGGGCGGCACCGAGATACGCGCCGGCCAGGTCGATCAGCCGCTCGTCGAAGACGAGATCGACCACCGCCGGGTCGGCCAGGAGCGGCTGCGCGATCCCGGCCGCCTGGGTGATCGACCGGAACGCACCCTGACCGTCGGCGACGACATCGGCCGAGACCAGGTGCCGAGCAGAGGTCCGGTCCGCGCCCGGGCTCAGCGCATGCTCCGTGATCGGGAGCAGCAGCTCGCTCCCCGTGTCGAGGGCCTCCTCCAGGACGGAATGGACCACACCGAGACGCTCGCGGTCGGCGTGTGCGGTCAGCGTGACGACGCCCCTGCTGCGGAGCTCGCGGACCTCGCTCCCGCCACTCGGGATGTCGATTCCACGGGTCGAGCGTCGGCGCCTCAGCCGATCGCGATGGAACAGCGCCATGCTCCGCGCTCGCCTGCGGCGCCGGTACAACGTGGCCCGCCCGTCGGCCACCTTGGTGGCGAGCGCCCCCGGGCTCACCGCTTGCTCCGTCGGCTCGCGAGCCTCCGCGCGACGGGGGCCGTCACGGGCTCGCGGAGCTGATGGAAGATCAGGCGCAGTTGCACGCGGGTGTGCCCCGGCGTCATCCGGCCCCGACGGTGGAACCCCCGGTTGTTGGCGACGATCAGGCTGTTGGGCTCGACCGAGATCGGGTCGATCTCGAGGCCGAGCCGATCCATCTGGGTTTCGGTCAGCCCGACCTGACCGTTCTGCATGGCCTCGGGCGGGATGACACCTTCCCTCCCCTCCCGCAGGCAGGCGCGCCAGGTCGCGTACTCCCGTTCGACCGCGAGCCGATCGCGGGTCACGCGCTGCGATGAGCTCCTCGGACGACTCCGACGGGTGTTGGATTTGAGCTAATCCGCTTGCAGGGGTAAGTTGGAGTGTTAGTCAACC
>JBCCFK010000013.1:0-31781 GCA_039029775.1 Actinomycetota bacterium
CGCCAGCGCACCGGCGATCGGCGTCCCCGAGGAGTCGGTCAGGCCGACGGTCACGGGGATGGTGGCGAAGGAGATGGTGGCGTCCTCGGCCGTGTCCTGCTTGCGGCTGTTGGTGATGTCGTCGTGGGTGACGCGGAACGAGCGGTTGGAGCGGAGCAGCTCGATGGTGACGGTGCCGTCGTCGCCGGTCGGGCCGATGTCCTTCCAGCCGGCCGAGTGGTACTGGGCCGCCGCTCCGGCGATCGGCTCACCGGTGGAGGTGGCGAGCGAGACGGTCACGGGGATGGTGTCGAACGCCACGAGCGGGTCGTCGGCGATGTTCTGCTTGCGGCTGTTGGTGATGTCGTCGTGGGTGACGCGGAAGCTGCGATTCGAGGGGAGCATCTCGGTGGTGGCGGTGCCGTCGTCGCCGGTCGGGCCGATGTCCTTCCAGCCGGCCGCGTGGTACTGGGCGAGCGCTCCCGCGATCGGATCACCCGTCGAGGTGGTGAGCGACACCGTGACCGGCACGGTTGCGAAGGTCACGACGGGATCCTCGGCGGTGTTCTGTTTGCGGCTGTTGGTGATGTCGTCGTGGGTGATCCGGAAACTGCGCTTGGACGCCAGGAGCTCGGTGGTGGCCTCCCCGTCGTCGCCGGTGAGACCGATGTCCTGCCATCCGCTCGCGTGGAACTGCGCGAGGGCGCCGGGAACCGGATCGCCGATCGACGTCGTGAGCGAGACGGTCACGGGCACGGTGGTGAAGATCACCGTCGGGTCCGCGGCGAGATCCTGCTTGACCGACTGGTCGATGCCGCGGTGGTTCACCGAGACCTTGGTCTTGCGAGCCGGCATGTCACCGGTGACGCACCCGTCGGCGCCGGTCGTCCCCACGTCGTGCCAGGAACCGTCGTAGTGGAATCGCACATGGCCGCCGGCGAGGGGCTCCCCGGTCGAGGTCACGAGACATGCGCTGGCCGGAGACGCCACGTCTGCGAGCGCGGGCACCGCGGCCGGGCCGAAGAACAGCGCCACCACGCCGGCCATCACGGCCGAACCCGAGAGACTGCGCGTGACCCGGCCTCGTGGTCGGCCGAGGTCGAAGTCGCCCGGGCTGGTCTTGTGCGCGTCGGCTCCGTCGCGGTGATGGTCGATGGCGCAGTACTGCACCAGCACCGACCGGACGTCCTGGCCGAGCTCCCCGAAGCTGACGCCGACTCGCAGCCGATCGTCCATCGGGACGAGCGAGCGCACGGTCGCCGGCATCGAGATGACCTCGCGGGACTCCGCGAGCGGGACAGCCATCTCCACGGTGACCTCGTCGCCGACGTCCAGCGAGGTGTCCAGGGAGATGTGGATGCCCGCACCGGAGGGGGCCAGGTCGATGACGTCACCACGCCGGCCGTCGACGTAGCCGATGAAACGGGTGTTGAGGCGGTACTGGGCCCGCCGCTGTCGGCGTCGGACCACGACCTGCAGGACGTCGACGATGCCGATGACGACCACGAGGCCGATCAGCAGCGCCATCACCCGACCCGTCGCGGAGAAACGGGGGAGCATCCGCGGCCAGAACATCGTCAGGCCGCGAAGGACCAGCGCCAGGTCCAACAGGACGAGGGTCGCGGTGACCATGCGCATGTCGCCGAGGACCTTCATGCCCGTGGTCGACGTGTTCGAGAACGCACGCGGTCGTTTGGTCAGGCCGAGGACGTCGGCGAAGGCGCTCAGGTCGGCGCCGACCGTTCGCCAGGCCTGTTTGGTCCAGTCGCCGATGCGCATCACGCCCCGGGCCTGCGCCCACCGAGCCACGACGCCGGTGGCGAAGGTGGGGATCCAGATCGCGCTCCAGAGAACGGCGTCGTCACCGATCGGCATCGCGCCCGTCGCGAGGGTGGTGATGAGGACTGCGGTGAGGGCCAGTTGTCGCGCACCGGTCGTGAAGGCCAGCGCCAGGGCCACGTGGCTGGCTCGCTCGGCGAGGCCGAGACCGCGCTTGCGAAGCGGGTTGTCCGGCGTCCGGAAGACCCGCAACGTCTCGATGGCCGCCCGGCGGCGCCTGTGGAGATACGCCTCCATCGAGTCGGGTGCGTTGTCGCGGACGAGCTTGTCGGCCACGTAGCGGCTGGTCCAGCCGGCCGCGTGGAGACGCACGAGGCTGCGCTGCAACGCCGCCTGATCCTCGCGGTCGAAGCCGCCGGTCTCGGTGATGGCGTGGGTGCGGATCACCGAACCGCCACCGAACCACGGGGCGGTGCCGTGGCGGCTCATCCCCGGGTAGGCCACGTTCTGGCGGAAGGCATGCTCGTCGCGACCGCCTTCGACGTGGGCGAGCGAGTCCTTGTTGAGCTGGCCGATCGAGGCCTGCACGACGGCGACGCCGTGGTCGAGACCGCCGGCCACTTCGGTGACGAAGTCGTGCATCGGCACCTGGCCCGCCTCCAGCCAGGCGGCGAGCGGTGCGCCGGTCGCTTCCACGGCGAGCCAGAACAGGTCGACGTGATTGCCGGTACCGGTGAGGCGATGCACCTCGAAGCCGTCGCAGACGGCGTCCAGGTCGTCACGACCCTCCCGGAGCGCGACGACGATCGGGCCGTCGGTCGCCATCGCCCGGCAGCCGATCAGGGTGCGCTCGAGCTCGTCGGGGGAGTGGAACGTCGCCGTGACGATCGTCGTCACCGGCCCCGGGGTCGAACCCTTGCGCTCCGGCCTCCCTCCGCCGGTCCACCCCTGCATGACGAGGAGCGCCAGCTGCAGCGCACCCCACAGTTCGACGACGAACAGCGGGATCGAGAGCCACGCGTTCGTGGCGAGCGTCGTGATCCGCCACCCGACGTAGGCGAACGCCGCGGCCACGGCCAGGAGGCTGATCGCCCGGACCAGAAGGTCGCGTCGGGGCGCGTCCATGCGCTTGTTGGATTCCACTGGGGCACCTTCCGTGGTGGCCGGTATTCGGCGCCCCTTCGGTGCCCCGGACGACGTCCTGAGCGCGCTGGGCAACTCTCCCTAGGGCAACGGGTCGGTCGATCCGGCGCTCAAGGCTCGGCGCAGTTCGCCGATGAGACGGGAGAAGGGAGCGTGATGTCCGCCGCCGCCACTGCCACCGCCATGTCGAACGATCGGGTCACGATCGGATTTCGCACGCTTCGACTGCTCGACCGTCGGGATTCCACGAGTCGCGAAGTGGCCGAGGTCATCGAGTCCGACCCGCGTCTGGGCAAGCAGATCCTGAAGATGGCTCGGTCGCCGCTCTGTGGCATCCGCAGCGACGACCTGACGGTGGAGCGAGCGCTCGTGCTGCTCGGCTTCGTCACCATCCGCAAACTCGTGGTCGTCTCGCTCTGCCGAGACATCTCCGAGGTCGCCGCCGAGGACGCCACCGACTGGCGTCGGGCCCTGTGGACCGGCATCGCTTCCGAGGAGTTCACCCGCCGCATCGACGAGACGATCGCCTCGGAGGCGCTCATGGCGGGCATGACCCGCTCGATGGGCGGCAGCTTCGGCGATCAGGAGCTCACGCCGAGCGACAGCCTCAACTCCGGCATCGATCCCGCCCGGCTCGACCGCTTCGTGGCCGTCGGGGAGGCCATCGCCGAGGTGTTCATCGCCCGCAAGCCTGGGCTGCCGTCGACCGCGGACATCGACGAGGCGATCGAGACCGTCGGCATGCCCGCTCTGCGGGACTCGCGTCTCGCCGTCGACATCCGTCGCGGCTACGACCTCTACGCCAGCCTCCTGGCCTGACGTCGTCCGACGTCGCCGTCCGGCGGCGCGAGCTCGATGACGATCGCCGCTGGCGGCCGCCGGGCCGTGCAGCTCAGGCCGTGCGGCGCCGCGCCCGGTAGATCGACGCCAGGATGGCCGCGACGGCGGCGTAGAACTCGGCCGGCAGCAGATCGCCCACCTCGACGCCGCGGAACATCGCCCGCGCGAGCGGCTTGTCCTCGCGGATCGGCACGCTGTGCTTGCGTGCCTCTTCCCTGATGCGGTCGGCGATGAGTCCCTGACCCTTGGCCAGAACCCTCGGTGCGCCGTCGTCGGGGTCGTAGCCGAGTGCGATGGCGAGGTGGGTCGGGTTGGTGACCACCACGTCGGCCTCGGCCACGGCGGCGATCATGCGGTTCCGGGACAGCGCCATCTGGCGGCGGCGGATCTCGCCGCGGACCTCGGGGCTGGTCTCCTGCTGCTTCATCTCGTCCTTGACCTCTTGCTTGGTCATCTTGATCTGCTTCAGGAACCGCTGCTTGTTGAAGGCGGCGTCGGCGACGCCGACGAGGATCGCCGCGGCCGCCATGCGGATGAAGAGATCGCGCATCGACGTCGAGAGGCCGAGCAGCGTGTCGGCCGTCGACCGGCCACCGCCCAGGATCTCCGCCTCGAGGCGCGACCAGAGCGTCCAGCCGACGATCGCGAGGATCAGCAGCTTGGTGAGCGTCCGCAGGAAGTCCCAGAGGATCTGGAGGGAGAAGAAGCGCTTGATGCCCGAGACAGGGTTGAGGTTCTTCCACTGCGGCTTGAGTTTGTAGGGATTCGGCCTGTCGCCCACCAGCACGAACTGGGCGAGCAGACTCGCCCCGACGCTCATGGCGACCAGCGGCAGGAACGTGCGCAGCGCGTCGGCGGCCAGCACACCCAGCAGGCTCACCGCCACCTCGGGGTCGCGGGGCACCTCGGCCGAGATCGCCGTCCGCCACGACTCGGCGATTCGGGTGAAGAACCCCGGCAGGACGAATGGGAGCATGATCGCCGTCACCACCAGTGCGACGGCCTGGGGCAGCTCGGAGGACCGCGCGGCCAGGCCCTTCTTCCGGGCCTCGCGCCGCTTCTTCGGTGTCGGTTTCTCGGTCTTCTGACCAGCCGGTTCGGCCATGAACCTCGTCCCGGGCGGGGAGTGGACGATGGAGAGGAGGCACCGACCGTGCGGACGGGCCCGGGATCCAATCGGCGGGTCGGTCTGGGCCATGAGGCCTGGGTCGAAAGACTCAACTCGATTCCGAGGATGCCGATATCTGACGTAGGCACCGCGATTCGGGACAACTCGCGCCGCCACTCCATCGTCACGTCGCCGCGAGGAATGTCCCGACCCATGCCCCAGCTGATCGAGCTGATCGAGCACCACATCGAAGGTCTCGACGACGTCGCCGCGCATGCGGTCGTGGCCCGGTCGCTCCTGGCGCGCGGCGAGTTCGACAAGGTCACGATCGTGCTCGACGGGCTGGAGGCCGCCAGCATCGAGGCCGACCGGCGGGCTGCGGCGGTGGCCGACTTCGCCGAACAGCGTGGCCACTCAGACGTCGACACGCTCCCCGAGCTCCTCGACCTCCGTGACGGCCCTCGCACCCGTCGAGCGCTGAGCGCCCGCAAGGAGCGGCTCCGCACGGTCCAACAGGCCGGACTGGCGGTCCGCGTGCTCGCCGCCGACACCATTCGACACCTGGCCACCGTCGGCGGCGCCGCCCCGGAGGCACCGACCCGCTCGGCCGGCCACCAGTTCCTGGTGTCGGAGGTGTGAGATGAGCTTCGGTGGCCTCCGCATCGGCAGTTCGGGCCTGACGACGGCTCAGCGCGCCCTGGAGACCGCGGCGCACAACGTCGCCAACGCCAACACGATCGGCTATTCGCGTCAGCGCATCGAGACGTCCACCGCCCGGGCCCTGACCGCGCACCGCGGGGTGCTCGGACCAGGGTCGACCGGTCAGGGCGTCAGCATGGACGCCATCGGTCGTGCGACCGACACCCTCCTGCAGACGAACCATCGTCAGTCGCTCGGGCAGCTCGCATCATGGGGGACCAGGGCCAACTTCTTCGCCCGCGCCGAGCAGGTCCTCGGGCCGCTCGACTCGGGCTTGTCCCAGGACCTCGTCGCGTTCTGGAACTCCTGGGAGGACCTCAGCCAGCGCCCGGAGAGCTCGACGAGTCGCGATCAGGTGCTCGCCGCCGGATCGCAGCTGGCGGGCCAGCTCAACCAGGCGAGCCGGCGCATCGAGGGTCTCCGGGGCGAGGTCAGCCTCGACATGAACGCCACGATCGATCGGGTCAACGACCTGACGGCCGAGATCGCCCGACTGAACGGTCAGGTCAAGTCGGCTCGCGCGTCGGGTTCGACCCCCAACGATCTGCTCGATCGCCGTGACGTCGCGCTGGCGGAGTTGACCGAGCTGACCGGCGCGGTCACCACCACCGAGGACGACGGCGATGTCAGGGTCACGCTCAACAACCTGCCACTCGTGCAGGGTGTCGGCGCCGAGGCGCTCGATGTCACCGGCACCCCACCGGTCGTGATCTGGGCGGCCGACGGCTCGACCGCCGGGATGGCCGGTGAGCTCGGATCGCTGGTGGAGCTGGGCGGCCCGGTCGTGGACGATCTCGCGGCCCGCCTCGACGAGATCGCGACCGAGCTCCGCGATCTGGTGAACGCCACCCACGCCGTGGGCTACGGGCTCGACGGTGTCGACGGACGCGACTTCTTCGTGGGCACCGACGCCGGCGATCTCGCGGTCGATTCGGCCCTCACGACCGACATGGTCGCCGCGTCGGCCACGGGCGCCACTGCGGACGGCAACCAGGCCCTCGCGCTCGGCGGGCTGCGCTCCGTCGCCGGGAGCGGCGGTGCGACCGTCGGCGAGCTGTTCGAGGGCCTCCAGGGCTTCCTCGGCCTCGAGGCGCAGCAGTCCGCGGGCCAGCGCGACCTGGCCGAGCTGGTGGTCGAGGACGTCGAGCGGTCCCTCGCCGAGGTGATCGGCGTGTCGACAGACGAGGAGCTCACCGACATGCTCCAGTACCAGCGGGCCTACGAGGCGTCGGCCCGGGTGATCACCGTGATCGACGAGATGCTCGACCGGTTGATCAACGGCACGGGGGCGACCCGATGACCGGGGGTGACCGATGAGAGTGACCGAACACTCCCGCTACGACCTGCTCCGTCAGCAGCTCGGCTCGACCAGCTCCAACATGGCCGAGATCAGCGAGAAGCTGGCCACCGGTCGCGCCATCAATCGTTGGAGCGACGACCCCGAACTCGCGGTCCACGCCGATCGACTCCTCTCCGAAGACCGGGCGCTGGAGGCCTATGCCGATGCGGCGGAGAACGCTCGGGCATGGCTGTCGACCCAGGACGGGGCGCTCCAGACCTCCGTCTCGGTCTTCCATCGCATCCGAGAGCTGGCCATCGCCGCCGGAAGCTCGCAGGGTCCCGACGCCCGTGAGGGCATCGCCGTCGAACTCGAGGGCATCCGCGACCAGCTGGTCGGGCTGGCGAACACCAGCTTCGACGGTCGTTCGGTCTTCGGTGGCTTCGGCGACGAAGCGGTGACCGACTCCGGTGGCACGATCGTGTGGGCCGGAGACAACGGCGCCGTCCAGCGACGGATCGACCACGACCGGACGGTCCAGGTGAACATCGACGGCGAGGACGCCTTCGGATTCGCGGCCGGCGACGACGTGTTCGGGATCGTCGACGACCTGATCGTCAACGTGCGCGCCGGGGACGCGGCCACCGTGGGGACGACGGACCTCGCCCGCGTCGACACCGCCGCCGAACGCCTCACCGAAGCCCTCGGGCGGGTCGGCTCTCGCGGCAACCAGATCGAGCGTGCCCTCGAGTCGGGCACCCAGCGTCGCGACGAGATCCGGGCCTACCGGTCGTCGATCGTCGACGCCGACCTCGCCGAGACCGCCCTCGAGCTGACCATCGCCGAGACCGCCTACGAGTCGGTCCTCGCCGCCACCGCCCGCCTCCAGATCCCGAGCCTCGTGGACTACCTCCGATGACGATCACCAGCTTCCCCTCCGTTCTCCTCGACGTTCCCGACGACGGGATCCAGATCCTGGACGGCCTGCCGGGCTTCCCCGAGGTCCGCGGCGTGCACGTCGCGCCCGTCGACGACTACGGCATCTTCGTGCGCGTCATCGATGCACGCGACGAGCGGCTGTGGTTTCTGGCGGTCAATCCGTTCGTGTACTTCGGCGACTACGAGGTGGCCATCGACGACGAGGATCAGCGTCTCCTCGAGGCGGCGCCGGGCGACGAGCTCATCGTGTACTGCCTCGTCACCGTCGATCGTTCCGACGGCTCGATGAGCGCCAACCTGATGGCACCGCTCGTCATCGACGTCACCCAGCGCACCGCCCGCCAGTGTGTGCTCGACGCCGATCTGCCGGTCCGGGCCCCGCTGCCCAAGCAACCGACCGAGGACGGCCCGGAGGCCGCGTCGGCGTGAGCTTCCAGGTCTCGGGACTGGCCTCCGGCATCGACACGTCGTCCCTGATCGACGGCCTGATGTTCGCCGAGCGCGCCCCGGTGCGCCGGTTGCAGAGCGCCGTCGACCGCGAGAACGACGCGCTCGACGCGTGGACCGACATCCAGAGCCGACTCTCCGCGATCGAGACGTCCGTCGCCGCCATCCGCGACGGTCAGGCCCTCGAGGCCGCGACGGTCAGCTCCAGCGACGAGGCCGTGCTCCAGGCCACCGTGACGGGGTCGCCCCCCACCGGCACCTACGCACTCCAGGTGACGGCCCTCGCCGCCGCGGAGCAGGTGGTCTCGGCCGCGATCGGCGACGGCACCGAGCTCGTCGGGGCCGGTACCGCCGAGATCTCCGGCGGGTTCACCGCCCTGGGGACCACGCTGAACAGCCACACGCTGACCGACGGGACCTACAACGTCACCGTCGTGTCGGTCGACGCGGACGCCCAGGAGGCGGTCGTCTCCTTCGACGGTGTGACGGAGACCGTCGACACCTCCGGTGGTTCGTTCACGATCACCGGCGACTCGGGTGGGTCCGTCACCGTCGACGTGACGGGCACCTTGACCACCGGCACGGCCGGCATCACGATCGTAGAGGCCGACGCGTCGACCACCCTCGCCGGCCTGGTCAGCTCGATCAACGCGACCGGCGGCCCGGCCCGGGCCCAGCTGATCGACACCGGCGACGGCACCGGTACGCCGTACCGCCTGGTGCTGACCTCCGGCGAGACCGGCGTCGATCACGCAGCGGACATCGACCTCTCCGCACTGTCGCTGTTCTCGGGTGGGCTCACGACGTTGCGCGCCGCTTCGGACGCCACCGTCACCCTCGGCGGAGGAGGCCTGTCGATCACCCGGTCGACGAACACCATCACCGACCTGATCGACGGCATCACACTCGAGCTCGCCGGCACCACCTCCGGGTCAGACGTCGAGATCAGCGTGGGCGCCGACATCGACAGCCGAGTCGCCGCGGTGACCGAGGTCGTCGACGGCATCTCCGGCGTGCTCGGCCAGCTCTCGACCTACTCCTCCTATGACGTCGACGCCGGCACGGGCGGACCCCTGGTCGGCAGCTTCACCGCCCGGTCGGTCTCCAGCGAGCTCACGGTCGCCATGTCGACGATCGTCGACTCCAGCTCGATCGTGCTACTCAGCCAGATCGGCATCACCATGCAGAACGACGGCACCTTCGCCATCGACGACGCGACCCTCCGCGAGAGCCTGGCCGACGACCCGGCCGGCGTCGAGCGCCTGTTCGTCGGCGATGTCACCGTCCACGACGACGGTGTGCTGGACGTGGTGAACGCGACCGTCGAGGCCCTCCTCGGCGAAGACGGGCGCATCCCGACCGCACAGGGCACGGCCGAGGACACCATCGCAGCCCTGGAGACCCAGATCGCCACCCAGGAGGTCCGACTCGTGGCCGTGGAGGAGCGCTATCAGCGCCAGTTCTCGGCGTTGGAGTCGCTGATCGGGCAGCTGCAGTCGCAGTCGAACTACCTGACGAGCATCCTGGGTCAGAGCGCATGAGCGAGTCGTCGACGCCGTGGGACGAGGTGCTCGATCGCCTCAGCATCCAGGTCGACCGCCAGGAGGCCGCGCTGCGTCAGGGTCATGCGCCGCCCGCCGACCTCGAGATCGACCCGCCCGACACCCCACTGACCGGTGCGGATCGCCAACGGGCGATCGTCCTCTTCGAACGGTGTGAGACGCTGCTCGACCTGGCGACAGAGCGTGTGGTCGCCGGCCGTCGGCGCCCCACCATCTCGCCGTACCGCGGGGCACGCTGATGGGACGCGTCCTCAAAGGCACGATCGTGCTCGACACCTCGGAGGAGGAGGCGGGACCCGGCGTCAACGACGCCACCGCCGCCGCCTACGAACAGGGCCGCATCGATGGCGCGGCCGAAGCGGTCGCCGGACTCGACGCGTCGATGGCAGAGCTCACCGCCGCGCTGGCGGCGACCGCAGCTCAGACGGCCTCGGCTGTCGCGACATCGCACCGGCTCGACGGCGAGACCATCGTGACCCTGGCCGCCGATCTGGTCTCGTGGTACCTGGACCAGGCCGGCCCCGAGCTCGACGAGTCCGTCCGGGCCGCGGTCACGCAGGCGATCGTCGCCCTCGAGGGCGAACCCGACCTGGTGGTCTCGCTCGCCCCTGAGGTCGCCGAGCGGATGGACGCGCTGCCGTCGGTCGAGGTGCGCAGCGACCCCACCCTCGGCCCGGCCGACTTCCGACTCCAGGCCGCCGACGGAGCGGTCGAGCGGTCGTGGCACGACGCAGTCGACCGCCTGCGGCCCGCGCTCGTGCAAGCCCTGACCCGTACCCATGACGGCTGAGCAGCGCCCCTGGAGCGACGCTCTCGCGGGCCGGTCGCCGACGCGTCGGCTCGGCCGGGTGACCCGCGTGGTCGGGCTCGAGATCGAGGCCACGAGGCTGCCGTCGGCCATCGGTGATCTCATGTGGATCGGCTCGGCCCGGCGCCCCGCCGAGGTCGTCGCGATCCGCCCGAATGCCGTGGTCCTGATGCCGATCGGAGCGATGGACGGCATCGCCGCTGGCGACGTCGTCGAGGCCACGGGCGAGCCGCCAAAGCTCGACGTCGGCGCCGGGCTCATCGGCCGCGTGGTCAACCACGCGGGTCTCCCGATCGACGGTCGCGGCCCCATCGAGGGCTCGACCGAACGCGTCGACGTGCTCGGGTCCATCCCGAACCCGCTCGACCGGCAACGCATTCTCGATCCGATCGACCTCGGCGTCCGCGTCCTCGACACCGCCCTCACCAGCGGCTGTGGTCAGCGCATCGGCATCATGGCCGGCTCCGGCGTCGGCAAGTCCACGCTGCTCGGCATGGTGGCCCGCGGCACCAGCGCGGACGTGGTCGTGGTCGGGCTGATCGGCGAACGCGGCCGAGAGGTCCGCGAGTTCCTCGAGGACGATCTGGGCCCCGACGGGGCGCCTCGCACCTGCGTCGTGGTGGCCACCTCGGACGAGCCCGCCCTCGTCCGCCGGCGGGCCGCGTTCACGGCGACGCGGATCGCCGAGCACTTCGCCGACAGCGGCAAGCACGTGTTGTTGCTCCTCGACTCGCTCACCCGGATCGCGATGGCACAGCGCGACATCGGGCTCGCCGCCGGTGAACCACCGACGACCCGCGGCTACCCACCGTCGACCTTCAACACGCTGCCCCAACTGCTCGAGCGGGCCGGTCCCCGCGAGCACGGATCGATCACCGGCATCTACACGGTGTTGGTGGAGGGCGACGACATGAACGAGCCGGTCGCCGACCATGCGCGCTCCATCCTCGATGGCCACGTGGTGCTGAGCCGTCGGCTGGCGAGCGCCGGTCACTATCCGACCGTCGACGTGCTCGAGAGCGCGAGTCGACTCGCCACCAAGGTGCAGACCCCCGAACAGACCGCTCTCGTGCAGCACCTCCGGCGGCTGATGGCCGCCTGGGAGAGTGGTCGCGACCTCGTCGAGATCGGTGCCTACGAGCCTGGTGCAAACGCCGACCTCGACGAGTACCTGGCCCGCCGCCAGCTCATCGACGACTTCCTCCGCCAGGGCGTGGACCACGTCGAGCCCGGCGCGGTCGCATGGTCCCGCCTGCGCGACGTGCTCGAGGCGCCGATCGCTCCGACTCGCCCGCTGGAGGACGTCTCCGTCGAGGCCCTCGCCGGGATCCCGGCGACACCGGCCGGATTCGGTGGCCCCGACGCCGGCTACATCGCCGCCGACGACCCCGCCCTCACCGCTCCGACCCAGACCTTCGGCGGCATGGCGGGCGGCGGACGATAGCGCGCCGCGGGCTCAGGGCTCGAGCACCCGCCGGCCGGCGAGGCCCACGAGGTTGCCCTCGCTGTCCTCGAAGAACGCCAACTCCTCGCCCTCTCCGGGTGGACCGAACTGTCCGACGTCGTCGACGTGGATCACGTGGGGTTCGGTGTCGATGGTGACGCCGGCGTCGCGGAGACGCTCGACGGTCGCGGCGACGTCCTGCACGCCGAGATAGAGCATCGAGGCGGGCGCATCGCGCTCGAGCAGCAGGCGCGTGCCCCCGAGGTCGAAGAAAGCGATGCCGGGCGGATCGAACCGTGCGATCAGCCCCAGCCCGACGACGTCGCGGTAGAACGCGATCGCCCGGTCCAGATCCTCGACGCCGAGCGCGACCTGCCGGAGATGCGTGATGGCCACGGCTGCGATCGTAGGAGCGGGGGCGAGACCGTGCGCTCGGTCCGTGCTCGGACCTCCGCTTACACTCGCGCCCGTGGCGGAAGGGACCGATGGACAGGCGATGCTCGACCGGGCTCGGACGCTGGCGGACGACCTGTTGTTCCCGCACGCGCAGGACGTCGATCGCTCGGACCTGGTTCCGGAGTCGCACCTCGATGCCCTGGCCGGGGCCGGGCTGTTCGGCATCTCCGGCCCGGCGAGCCACGGCGGGTGCGAGCTCGGCCCGTCCCACAGTTGGAGGACCACCGCGGCGCTCTTCGGCGGTTGCGGGGCCACGGCGTTCGTCTGGGCGCAGCATCAGGGCGTGGTCCGGACCCTGGCCCGCTCGCGGAACGACTCCCTTCGGGAGGATCTGCTCGCCGACATGTGTGCCGGAGATCAGATGGCCGGCGTCGCGTTCGCCCATCTGCGCCGGCCGGGTGCCCCGGCGATCGCGGCGACGCGGGTCGACGGCGGGTGGCGCCTCGACGGGTTCTCGCCGTGGACCACGTCGTGGGGACTCGCCGACTGGTTCGCCATCGCGGCCGAGTCCGAGGACGGGGACCTGGTCTGGGGTCTGGTGCGCGGCCCGGAGACCGAGGGTGTCAGCGCACGCCCGCTGGCCCTCCCCGTGTTCGGGTCCACGGGCACGGTCACGTTGTCCTTCGAGGGCTGCATCGTCCCTGATGAGCGGGTCGTCCTGGTCGAGTCCGTCGCCCGCTGGCGTGCCGTCGACCGTCGCCGGAGCGCCCTCGGCGCACCGGCCACGATCGGTATCGCTCAACGGTGCATCCGGATGCTCGGGGCGATCGAGGAGCCGCTCGCCGTCGAGGCGGCCGACCGGCTCGGCGCAGAGTGGGCCGCCGCCACCGAGCGGTACGACTCGCTGCTCGGCGCCATCATCGCCGGCGACGACGTGCTCGACGAGGCCAGCGATCACCGGTCGGCGCTGATCCTGTTGGCCAAGCGGTCGAGCATGGCCCTGCTGGCGGCGGTCGGTGGCCGCGCCATGGATCTGACCCACCCCGCCCAACGTCTCGCCCGCGAGGCCGACTTCTTCGTCATCCAGGCCCAGACCGCCGAGGGCCGCGCCTCCACTCTCCGGACGATCTGACGAACGCCAGCCGTCAGCCGTCGTCCAGCGGTGTCACGCTCACCGCCGTGATGGTGGTTGAGCCGTCGACGCAGTCCTCACACCATGTCCTGATCGAGATGGGGTGTCCGAGCTCTGGGTCCCATGAGATCTCGCAGCTGTCGAGGTTGCGCGTCCACCCGTCGATCGCGTCGAGCAGGGCCGGGACGGTCGCCAGCTCTTCGGCGAAGCCTCGACCGGTCGAACCCTCGGCCGGTTCGAGCACGACGACGTCTTCACCCATGACCTCGACCGTCACCTCCCACGGCACGGCGAGGCTTGGTGCGTGTCGGTAGCTGAGGCGGTATGACTCCGGGCCGTTCGAGTCCCACAGTCTGCTGGCTGCTGCGACCCCGTCGGCGCCCGGTCCACAGTCCGCAGGGAGAGGCACGGCCGTCGATGTCGAGGCCGGGGTGCCCGCCGATTGCGCCGGTTCGGACACCTCTACCGATTCTGCGGTGCAACCGATCAGCACGACGGCGGCGCAGATGATCGCAGCACTGCCCCTGGCGGCTGCACCCGACCTTCGGCCCATCTGGCGAGCGTATCGATGCTCGCGGCCGCGAAGCTGTCGACTTCAGCCGTGGAACTCCCAGTGCCAGGGCTCGCGGGGGACGTTCTCGACGAATCCGTAGCGGCCGGCGTTCTGGCGCATCCAGGTCAGGGCCTCGTCGTCGAGTTCGAGGTCGATGGCCCGACCCCAGCCGTGCTGGCTGGTGCCCGGGACCGCGGCCCAGCCGCCGTCCTTGTAGAGCCCGAGCTCGTCGGCCAATCGGTACTGGTCCTCGATGGGTCGGTAGGCGTCGATCACCGGGAGATCGATGCCGGCGCGGCGGGCGTCGGCACGCATGCGGGTGAACGACTCGGCCGCCGGAGCCCACATGCGCTCATCGGTGCCCGAGATCGGGCGGAGGCGATCGAGCGGGATCTGGCCGTTGCCGAAGCCCTCGAGGCCGCGGGGAGCGTTGGCGTCGTACCGGCCGGTCAGGCTCGGTGATGACCACCAGCTCGGCTGGGTCGTGATGCCGCCGCCGGACTGGGCGAGGTAGTTGCCGAGCGTCTGGCGCTGGACGGCGCTCGCGAGCACCTGGTTGAACTGCGCGGCTGCGCCGGCGGGCCGGGCCGAGCGGGTGCGGGCGGGCTCTGCGGTGGCACCGGTCGTCGACGGGCCCTGGATCGTGGCGCGGATCGCCTCGACCCGGCCCATCGCGGCGCGGACGTTCTCGATCACGCGTCCGCCCCGACCGACGGGACCGCCGCAAACCACGGGGAGGTGGCCGAGGAGCGAGGGAGGTGCGCAGTAGGATCGGCATCGTGCTGGTCCTGAGCCGCAAAGCCGGAGAGTCCCTCATCATCGGACACGACGTGGTGGTCACCGTCGTCGAGTTCCGTGGCGACCAGGTGCGCCTGGGCGTCCGAGCCCCGCGCTCGGTCCAGGTCCATCGGGAAGAGGTCTACGAAGAGGTCAGTCGCCAGAACCGCGAGGCAGCGGGTGTCGACGTCGCCGATCTCGAGAACCTCCCCGGCCGCTCCTCGGACTCCTGAGACGGCATCGTGCCGGCCATCACCACCAGTCGCTTCGGTGAGGTCGAGGTCGACGACGACGAGATCGTGACCTTCCCCGACGGGATCGTCGGCTTCGCGATGACCACCGAGGTGGTGCTGTTGCCGGTCGACGAGGACGGCCTCTTCTTCTGGCTGCAGGATGCCAGGAACCCCGATCTGGCCTTCCTCGCCGTCACGCCCTGGCCGCTGTTCCCGGACTACGAGCCCGTGCTCGAGGACTCCGACCAGGAGCTCCTGTCGCTCGACGATGCCGCCGAGGCGATCGTCTTCTGCCTGGTCAGCGGGCACGGCGAGCCGCGCCACTTCACCGCCAACCTGCTCGGTCCGGTCGTGATCAACGAGAAACGCCGAGTCGGCCGGCAGGTGATCCTGCACGCGGATCTGCCGACCCAGGCCGACCTGCCGCAACCCGCCTGATCGCCTCGCGCTGAGCGTCCCCCCTCGCAGCCAGGCCGGCCGACGGGATCGAGTCGACCGGCCCGGCATGCGTCGGGGAGCGAATGAGGGAGTGGCGAATGCCGGCGCTGCCGTCATGGCCTGGTGTCCGCAGCCGGTGGTCAGGCCGCGGCGACGGGCGCCTCGTCGGCGGCGGGATCGGTGGTGTCCTCGGCCGGCGCCGGCTCGGTGTCGCTCTCGGGAGCGGCCACCGTGGTGTCGGGTTCGGGGTCCGGGTCCGCGACCGCAGTCTCGGGTTCGGTCGGTCCCGGCGTCGTCACCGGAGGGGCCGGGTCGCCGGCCCGGACGTCGATCACACCGGTCAGGCCGACGTCGACCCCGTTGACGACCAGGATCGGCTCGGCGCCGAATCGGACCGCCTCGACGACGCCGGTCACCTCGCCGCCTGTCAGCGGGTCGATCGCGGTGACCTCCTTGCCGACGAGATCGGTCGCGATGCTGACCATCTGCATCGATCGCAGCTCGCTCTGCGACTGCGCCATGTTCTCGAGCTGCTCGACCGACGCGTACTGGGCCGCCTGGGCCAGGTACTCGTTCGAGTCGACCGGGCTCAGGGGGTTCTGGTACTTCATCTGTGCGACCAGGAGCTGCAGGAACGCGTCCTTGTCGAGATTGGCCAGCGCCTCGGACTGGAAGCTGGTGTCGACCGGGTTCGCACCCAGCGTGGAGATACCGATGTCGCTCATAGGAAGAGCTCTCCTTCGGGTTCGGGGAGGTCGGATGCCTGGTAGCCGGCGCCGGAGTCGGGCCGGCGTCCGTCGAAGCGGTCACGGCGGGCCTCCGCCTGCTGTTCGCGCGGTGACGTGTCGCCGTGTTGGACGTCGAAGTCGCTGACCGAGAGTCCCAGCGCCTGGACTGCGGCCTGGATGTCGGCTCGCTGTCGGATGAGTGCTCGGGCGGCCTCCGCGTTCTCCGCCCGGGCGATCACCGAGATCTCGTCGCCGTTGCCGATGACCTCGAGCGTGATGCGACCGAGCTCGGGCGGGTCCAGTCGGACCACCGCTCGGTTGACCCCGCCCTGCGGGTCGACCGCACGGATGCGGTCGACGACGACGGTTGGCACGTCGCGCAGCGCGACCCGCTCGATGACCATCGGTGCGGAGGCGTTGTCGCCCGTCGTTGGCGACGGGGTTGGCGCTGCCGCCGGCGCGGCGGTGGTGGGCTGCGCGTCGATGCCGGCGACCGCGGGGTCGGCGACGTCGGCCGCCACGATCCGGGCGGTGTCGACGAGCGTCGCGGTCGGGGTGGCGACGGTGGTCGTCGGGCGGGCCGGAGCGGGTTGGGGCTGTGCCGCTGTCGGCTCGGCCGTGTCGGTGTCGGTCGGCAGGATCGTCGTGGGTGCCGGCGACGGGCGGGCCGACCGATCGTTCGATCCGTCCTGTCGTGTGTCGCCACCCGTGTCGCCGGACGCATCTGCCTGCTCCGCCACAGGCGCAGCGACCGTGTGGCGCGGGGCTGCGGGAGTGTCGGGCTCGACCGTCTCGGGCATCGTCGGCTCTGCGAGCTCGGCCGTCGCAGCCGAAGACGCGGCGAGAGCCGCTCCGGGCGCAGTGTCGGCTCGGGGCGCGATCGTGGCGGCGGCGTCGGGCGAGGTGGCACCTGGGGGTGGAGCTGCGATCGGGCCGTCGGCGGACTGTGGTGTGGCCGGTGTGATGTCGCCGGGCATCGCGACCGGGGCCGAGGGCGATGGTCCTGGGGCCTTAGGCTCCCCCGAGGCCCGGGCGGTGGTGCCCGCGTCCGTCGCCGAGGCGCCGGACGGGGCCGACGTGGTCGAGCCGAGGAGTGGCAGCGATCGGGTCGGCAACGTGAGCGCGTCGGCTCGGGGGTCGGGTGCGTCGTCGGTCGAGAGCGCCGGGGCCACCTCCGCGCTGACGTCGGTCTCGACCGAAACCCCTGGTCCGCCGGCCAGGGGACCGGCGTCGGTCGTGACGACCTGGGTCACGAGCTGGGGGAGGACCATGGTGGCCACGGGCCCACCTTCGGTCGGCTGGTCGGCCTGGCCCTCACCCTCGAGTGCCGGCTCGGGGTCGACCAGCATCAGCTGGCGTGCGAGCGCCGTCTCGCCCGCGGGCGCGTCGGCCGCCTGGAGCGCCGTCAACAGGCTCGAGAAGAGCGTCGGGGCCGCGTCGGCCTCACCGGTGGCTCCGCCGCCCACGAGGGCGGCCCCGTCGGTGGGGGCGGTCGGCACGGGGGTCGGAGTGACAGGCAGCTGCATCATCGGTTCGCCAATCGCTGGTAGCGGTCGACCACCTTGGCCACGTAGCCGATGGTCTCGTCATAGGGGGGTACACCGCCGTGTTGCTCGACGGCACCGGGGCCGGCGTTGTAGGCGGCGAGCGCCAGGCGGAGGTCGCCGAAGCGGTCGAGCTGTTGGCGCAGGTAGCGGGCCGCGCCGTCGACGGCTTGCGGAGGATCCATGGGGTTCACGCCCAGGCCGTCGGCCGTGCCCGGCATGATCTGCATCAGACCCTGCGCGCCGGCGTGGGACACGGCGTCGGGTCGGAAGTTGGACTCGGTCCAGGCCACCGCCTTCAACAGGGCCGGATCGACGCCGTGGCGAGCGCCGGCTTCCCGGAAGAGGTGGTCGAACTCGTTGGAGACGCCACCGGTGTTGCCGATGCCGTTCTGTGGCCGCCCGACGGGTGGCATCGCCTGCTGCATGGACTGCGCCCACATCGATGCCAGGCCGCCGGCTCCTGCCGCGCCACCCACGCCGGTCGTGGTCGTGGGCTCCTGGTGGACGACGATCGGTTCGTTCACGCCGAACCGCGCCTCGATGGCGGCCATTCGGGCCTGGATGTCAGCGATCATCGGACTCGTCCTCGCGCTGTTGGCGCATCGAGGCCAGCTCGTCGAGCGCTCGCTGAGCTGCGGCGGCCGCGATGCCGGCCTGGGTGGCCAGGCGGCGGGACTCCAGCTCTTCGAGGCTGCGTCGACGCCGAACCGCGCCGCGCAGCTCCTCGCGTGCGATCAGCTCCTCCTCGAGCATCTCGCGGAGCCGATCCTCGGCTTCGGCGGCCTGGTCGGCCCGCAGGGAGGCCCGTTGGCGACGCTTGGAGAACTCGGCCGCGCTGATCGGCTGGCTCTCCGACGCGACCTCCTCCAGGCGGCGTTGCTGTTCCTCGGCGCCCTTGCCGGCGTCGCGCGCTCGCCGCCCGGCGGCGGCCGCGTCGCGCTGGGCGTTCTCCTCCTTGCGCTTCGCGAGGCGAAGGACCGAGTGGAGCCGGTTCGGACGTGCCATCAGACCTCGTCCTCGTCCTCGTCGTCGTCGTCCTCGACACCGGGACGCTCGATCTCGATGGCCCCGGACTCCTCGAGTTCGCGCACGACGGCCACGATCCGGCTCTTGGCCGCCTTGGTGTCGGCGGCCTTCGGGCTCTGGAGGTAGTCGATCTCCTCCTTGAGCGAGTCGCGGGCACGCTCGGACAGGTTGCGGAAGATCAGGTCCTGGATCTCCGCCGGAGCGGAGTGGAGGGCGAATGCCAGGTCCATGGTCTCGATCGACTTGAGGACCTGCTGGACGGCTCGGTCGTCGAGGTTCGCGATGTCTTCGAACACGAAGAGGCGTTCCTGGATCTGGACGGCGAGCTTGTCGTCCTCCTCGCGGATCGACTCGACGATCGCCTTCTGGATCTTCGGGCTGGACTGGCTCAGGACGTCGACCAGGATCGAGACGCCCTCGACCGTCTGGCCGCTGTTGCCCAGTCGGGCGCCGACGCGGTCGCGGAGGCTGCGGTCGATCGCCTGTACGACGTCGGGGGCCACCGAACTCAACGAGGCCATCCGCATCGCCACGTCGGACCGCAACGGATCCTTGATCTTGCGGAGGACCCTGGCCGAGATACCCGGCTCGAGGTGAGCGAGGGCCACGGCGATGGTGGCGGGCGGCTCGCTCGAGAGGCCGGCGGCGAGGACATCGGACTCGAGGTCGCCCATCCAGGCGAAGGGCTGGACGTCGCGGGGGTCGATGGTGCGGGCCACCCGTTGGGCTTCGTCATCCCCGTAGAGCGCAGTCAGGACCCGCTTGGCCAGATCGAGTCCTGCGGGAGCGGCTTGGCGGCGCAGGAGGTCGCGCGTGAAGTCCTTGAGCACTTCCTTCGCGTCCTCCGGCGAGAGGTCGACGGCGGCCATGTCCGCGGCGATGCGGGTCACCTCCTCCTGCGGGAGGTTCCGGAGCATCGCGGCCGCTCGATCCGGGCCGACTGCGACCAGGATCTCGGCGACGCGCTTGCGTTCCGTGGGGAGTCCGACCGGCATGGCTAGGCGCTCTCGGCCACCAGGTCGCGCAGCATGAGGGCGACCTCGTCGGACTGCTGGTCGATGAGTTCGAGCATGTCGACCGTGCTGACGCTCTCCTCGCTCGGGACGCCGCCGTCGACACCGGCCCCGAGGGCCAGCTGTGCCGCGGTGCCCCCGCCGGCGGCTGCCGTTGCGGCGGCCGCGCCTGCGGTCACTTCGGTGGTCTCGCCGTCCTCGGAGCCTTCACCCTCGCCGGCCGCGGTGAGCTCCGCGATCTTGGCCGGGTCGATGTCGACCGGCTCCCGAGTGACCGGGGCCAGCGTCTTCATGCCCTTGCGGAGCGCGAGCAGGGCGAGCAGGAGGCCCAGCACGGCGGCACCGGTCCGGGCGTAGCCGAGCATGGGCTCGAGTCCCCCGCCGGCGGCGGCCGGGGTCAGCGGTGCCGCCTCCAGGTCGTCGATGGCGACCTCGTCGAAGGTGAGCGACTCGACGACGATGGAGTCGCCGCGCTCGGGGTCGATGCCGACCGCGGCAGCGACGAGTGTGCTCAGCTGCGCCGGGTCCGGCGCGGGTTCGACCGTGTCGTCGACCAGGACCGCGACCGACAGGCGCTCGACCCGACCCGGCGCCTGACGGCTGACGGTACGGGTCGACGGGACGCCGAACTCCGAGTTGGTCTCCTGGCGGATGTAGGCGCTGCCGTCCTCCCCGGCGAGGTCGCCGGCATCGGTGACCTCCTCCGCGGTGCCGAGTGTGCCCAGCGGGACGGAGTTGTCCCCGGTGAAGGCCTCGTCGAGCTCCTGTTGGCGGAGCGTGACCTGGGTGTCGGCGTCGTAGGTGAGCGTCTCCTGCTCGAGCTCGTCGAAGTTCAGATCGGCGCTGACTCGCACGACGGCCCGGCCCGGGCCGAGGGCCGCGGCGAGCATCGACTGGGCGTTGAGCTCGAGCTGTGCTTCGTAGAGATCCTCGGCCTGCAGTTGCATGTCGCCGGAGAGGTCGGTCTCACCACCGTTGAGCACGCGGCCGTTCGTGTCGGCGACGGTCACGTTCATCGGGTCCAACCCGGGGATGGCGGAGCCGACCACGTTGGCGATCGAGGCGACCGTGCCCTGATCGATCCGGCCGCCCACCACGACGCTCGCCCGGGTCGCGGGCTCGTCGTCGGCGAAGAGCCGATCCTCGGGGATCGCCACGTGGACGATGGCGGAGGTCACGTTGTCCATGGCCATGATCGTTCGGGCGAGCTCGCCCTCGATGGCCCGCTGGTAGTTCACGCGCTGACTGAACGAGGAGGCCAGGAAGCCCTGGTTGTCCAGCAGTTCGTACCCCTCGCCCCCGCCGGCGCCGGCGGGCGACTCACCGATGGCGACCCGGGCCTGGGCCGCGGCGGACGAGGGCACCTCGACGGCCGTCCCACCGTTGACGAGCCGGTGCTCGATGCCTTCGGTGTCGAGGTCGTCGGAGACCGACGCCGCGTCGCCCGGAGCGAGGCCGCTGGCCACGACCTCCCAGGACGGCGTGGACGACCACTGCATGAACCACATGCCCAGGATCACGACGGCGACCGCCATGAGGCCCAACGCGAGGTACTGCGGGACCGTGAACGAGGAGAAGTCGCTGCGGACACGATCCTGCAGGGGAGCGGAGGTGGACTGATCAGACAACGGGACCCTTTCCGGTGATCAGGGAGGAGGTGGACGAGAACAAGGCGGAACGTGGTGGCGGCTCAGACCTGCATCTGCATGATCTGTTGGAAGGACTGGACGGCCCGGTCGCGGAAGGCGACCGTCAGCTCCATGGCGAGCTGGGCCTTGGCGGTGGCGGTGGTCAGCTGGCTAAGGTCCTCCAGCTGGCCGGTGGCGACCTGTTGGGTGAGCTGATCGGCCTCGCGCAGCGACGACGAGACGGATTCGATGGCGTTGTTGAACCCCTGGCCCAGGGCGGGGGTGCCGCCGCCGGCGGTTGTGGGCGCCGAGGGCGGCTGGGCCAGGGGAGCGGTCCGGACGGGGGGAATAGCGGTCATTGGCCGATCCTCAGTGCTGCCATGTAGGTGTCACGGACTCGGTCGATCACCGAGAGGTTCGCCTCGTACGAGCGGCTGGCCAGCACGAGGTCGGTCATCTGCTGGCCGAGGTCGACCACAGGGCGGGTGACCAGGCCGTTCTCGTCGGCGAGGGGATGGTCGGGCTGATAGATGAGCGCCGGGTCGCCGGCGCTCTCGACGATCGAGTCCACGCGCACACCTTCGGCGGTGCCGTCGGCGGCCCGCTGGGCCTGCGCCACGACCAGCCGGGCCCGGAACGGTTCCTCGTCGGGCGGCCGGATCGTGTTGACGTTGGCGACGTTGTCGGAGATCGCATCCATCCAGACGCGCGAGGTCATGGCGCCGGACATCGCGATGTCGAGCGAGTTGAAGAGCCCCATCACGGCCTCCCGATCGCCGTGCGGATCACGCCGAGCTTGTGGTTGAGGCCGGCGACCAGGGCTTCGTAGTGGATGCCGGATTCGATGAGGATCTGCGACTCCTCTTCGAGGGCGACATCGTTCCCACGCGTGTTGACGGGCGTGTTGGCCCGCTGCGTGTCGAAGCTGATGCTGTCGATGGAGCGGCCGGTGCGGAGCGCTTCGGCCAGCTGGTCCTCGAAGGTGACCCGGCTGCTTCGGAAGCCGGGGGTGTTGACGTTCGCGATGTTGTGCGCGGTGGCCTGCTGCCGCTGATTCACACCGGACAGCGCGAACTGCACTGCCTTCATGGTGGTGTCGTTGAAGAGGGGGGCCATGCTGGTCTCCTGGTACGTGTGTCCCATGGAGCCGCCTGTCCCGTGCAGCTCGGAGCCCCGAAACGCAAAGAACGCACCAGAAAGTCACGGCGTCGGCCGTGGTCCGGTGCGTTCATCCGTGAACGAGGTTCATTCCGTTGTGGTGGGTCCATCGGATCAGGCCGAACGGACTTGAGCGTTTCGCCGCAGAACTTGATTCGCCTGGCGACCGGGTCGGCCGGCCTGGGTCGTTCGGCCTAAAGATCTTCTGGTGGGCGCCGATCAGAGCCATGTGAAGCACGCACCAACCGCGCACCACTACGAGGTCGGCTCGAGCGTCAGCTCGGTCGAGCTCCTGCTCGACGCGCGAACCGCCGCCGAGGGCGCCGCACCCCATGCGACCCGCAAGCTGGTCGGCGCCACCGGCGTCGACGGCCCGCTCAACGTCGCGAAGGCCGTGCCGGGTCCTCCCGCCGCGGCCGACGCCCGCCGGTTCGCGATCGAGGCTCGCTCGGGGCAGCTCGGGGCCCTGTTCATCGGGAACCCGCTGATCAACGTCCTCGCCGACCTCATCATGGGCGGCCGGGGCATCGCCGGCGACGGTGCACCCAGCGAGCTCGAACTCACCCTCACGCTCGACCGGATGCTGCCGGCGGTCAGCATCCTGATCGATGCGGTGCAACCCGGCCGGCCCGAGGCGGTCACCCTGATCGAACGCGACTACGGCACCCCGGCGCGCTCCATCGTGATCGAGGGGTCGCTCCATCATCAGGGTGTGGACCACCCGATGGTGCTCGAGGCCCTCGCCCATCACGTGATCGACGACCACCACGAGGTCGACACCGGCCGCATGTCCGCAATCTGCGACGAGGTGAGCCTGCCGGTCAGCTTCCGGTACGACACGATCCACCTGCACACCACCGACGTCGCCCGCCTGGAACCGGGCGACGTGATCTGTCTGGAGCACGACCTGGACGCCCCGGTGACGGGGTCCGTCGGCGGTCGTCCCCTGTTCCGTGGCGCAACCGGCGCCGTCGGCCGACGGGCCGCTGTCGAGGTCGTCGACCTCATCGAGGAGACATCGTGAGCGACGAAGCCACCGAGACGACCACGGGCGCCCCCGAGACGCTCGACGACGCACTCGGCGACGGCAGCCTCGGCGACGAGATCGAAGCCGAACTCGCAGGCGGGGAGCCGACCCCGACCGATGGTCCGACGGCTGAGCCGCTGCACTATGACCAGCTCTCCGCCGGCGCGGTCGAGAGCTCCAGCGGCACGGTTCGAGACCTCGACCTGATCGCGGACGTCGACGTGGAGGTCGCCGTGGAGTTCGGTCGGGTCGACATCCCGATCCGCCAGATCCTCCAGATCCGGCGAGGCTCACTGGTCGAACTCCACCGCAGACCCGAGGCCCAGGTCACCGTGTTGGCCAACGGCAAACCGATCGCCCTGGGCGACATCGTCGTGGTCGACGGTCAGGTCGGCGTCCACATCGTCGAGCTGATCGATCCCGAGTCGGCCCAGGCGCCGATCTCGCCGCCGGCCCAGGTCATCCTGGAGGAGGCGGCCGCCGACGAACCGGACCACACCGACGGTGCGGATGCCGACGCCGCCGGCGACGCCGAAGGCGAGACCGACTGATGGCGGGAACCGAGGTGCTGGTCGCACTGTTGAAGGTGGCGATCGTGCTCGTCCTGCTCATCGGCGCGTTGCGCCTGCTGGGCCGGTTCCAGCGCGGCGGCGGTGGCGGCGGCAGGGCCCTCCGGGCGCGTACGTCGGTCCTCGAGGTCGTCGATCAGACGAGGCTCGGACGCACGAGCAGCGTCGTCGCGCTCCGCGCCGGCGACCGGGTGATGGTGCTCGGGGTCTCCGACGGCGGGATCGAACATCTCGCCGACATCAGCGAGGACATCGACCTCGCCGAGGACGAGCTCGAGGGCGACGAGCCGAACAGCGTGCTCGACCACGCCCTCGACCTGCTCCGCACCGGCGACATCCGCCGCTGACCAGGGCATACGGCGGCGACGAAAGTCGCCGAATCAGCCCTCAAGGTCGTTCGACCTGGGCCGATAGTCCTATGGGACACGACAGCCGGGAACAGACCGGCCGGCGCCACGGATGGCGTTCGAGATGGGCAAGGACTGCCCGACCAACCCTTCGCTAGGCCTGCTCGCCGCAGGCCGTTGGAGATCTCGTGTCCATCCGTTTTCCTCGCCACGGCCTGGTCGTCGTGCTCATCGCGATGCTCGTGCTCGGCCTGAGCGCGGGCACAGCCGGTGCGCAGGACCTCCCGCCCGGGCTGGAGGAGCAGCTGATCGGCGCCGGTGAGCTGACGGACCCGACTCCGGTGCCCGTCACCGACGCCATCCCGGACCTGACCGTGACGGTCGGCGACGACGACGGCGGATCGTCTCAGCCCCTGACCATCGTCCTGGTCCTGACCGTTCTGGCGCTGGCGCCGACGCTGTTGATCATGCTCACGGCGTTCACCCGCACGATCATCGTGCTGGGCATCACCCGAAACGCGCTCTCACTGCAGGGCATCCCACCCAATCAGGTGTTGGTCGGCCTGTCGCTCTTCCTGACGATCTTCGTGATGAGCCCGGTCCTCGCCGAGGCCAACGAAGAGGCGCTGCAACCGCTGTTGAACGACGAGATCACCCAGGCCGAAGCCTTCGACCGAGGCGTGGACCCGTTCAAGAAGTTCATGCTGAAGCAGGTGCGCGAGAGCGATCTGCAGATGTTCGTCGACCTCGCCGACGACGACGCCGCGAACCCGGACGAGGTCGAGCTGACCACGCTGATCCCTGCGTTCGTGATGAGCGAGCTCCGGGCGGCCTTCATCATCGGCTTCCTGGTCTTCGTGCCGTTCCTGGTGATCGACATCGTCGTCTCGGCGACCCTCATGTCCATGGGCATGGTGATGCTGCCCCCTGTCGTCATCTCGTTGCCCTTCAAATTGTTGTTGTTCGTCATCGTCGACGGGTGGTCGCTGCTGGTGCCCACGATCGTCGACTCGTTCCAGAGCTGAGACGAGGCCGGTCATGGAAGCAGAGATCGTCAACATCCTCAGCCAGGGACTCTGGACCGCGACCTCGATCGCGGGCCCGATCCTCGGCGTCTCCCTCGTGGTCGGACTGGTCATCGGGCTCGTGCAGTCGGTGATCCAGGTCCAGGAGGCCACGCTCACCTTCGTCCCCAAGTTGGCCGCCATCGCCCTGGTTCTGGTCATCGGCGGTGGCTGGATGATGGAGACGATGACCGACCACATGCACGAGTTGCTGGCGCGTGCACCAGAGCTGATCAGGCAGTGAGGACCGATGCTCGACCCGTCCACGAGGCGCTCCGATGACCTTCGACACCACAGCGGTGACGGTCTTCGTCCTGGCCTTGGCGCGCACGTCGGCCTGGGTGCTGGCATCGCCGCTGTTCTCGGCGAACGGGATCGCGGGCGTCGGCAGGCTGGCCTTCGCGCTGGCGATGGCGGTGGCCGCGACCCCCGTCGCGCTCGCCGGACCACCGCCTCCGGAGGGGATCGCCGAGTTCGTCGCGGTCGTCGGCGGGAACGTGGCGCTGGGCCTGCTGCTCGGGTGGATCACCGGTCTGGCGCTGGCCATCTTCCAGAGCGCGGGCGCGATGATCGACCTGACGTCGGGTTTCTCGGTCGGCACCCTGCTGGATCCGATCACCGGAACCCCCAGCGCGGTGATGTCGAGACTGTTCGGCCTGGCGTTCGTCGCCATCTTCTTCGCCACGAACGCGTACCAGGTGGTCGCGGGGGCGTTTCTCAGGACCTTCGAGGCCTCGGCACCGACCCAGGTGCCGATCATCGGTGCCGACACGACGGCGCTCGCGGCCCAGTCGATGTCCGAGCTGTTGCTGGCGGCCCTCGAGATCGCGGCGCCGCTGTTGGGCGCGCTGCTGCTGGCCGAGGTCGCACTCGCATTGGCGGCCCGCTTCGTGCCCCAGGCCAACATCTTCCTCATCGGGTTGCCGCTCAAGATCGGCATCACGCTCGCTCTGGTCGGCGGTTCGCTCGTGTTCTTCCCCGTCTACGCCGAGCGCGTCGTGGACTCGGTCAGCCGAATGATGCTGGGGGTCTCCCAGTGATCGCTCAACTCGCCCCCGTTCCGACCGACAGGCGTCCCACACGGGTGCCACGGACGGCGCCCCCGACCCATCTCGGGCGCTTCCATGGACGGATCAGCGGCTCGAGCGGTGCTCGGCGTCGCGCCGGGGACCTCGCGAGCAGACATCGACATCGCGTTTCGTCGCCTGGCCAAGGCGACGCATCCCGACCGCGGCGGTTCGGCCGCGGCCTTCCGGCGTCTCCTGGAAGCCAGGCAGACCGCGCTGGACGCGGCCCCGGTCGTCGCCCCGCCCAGGATGCCGTTCATCGATGCGGCGTCGTTGCCCGACGCTCCCCGTTGGGACGTCCCGCGCCGCCCCACGGCCGCCACCCGGAGCTTCGCCTCGCACCTTCGCGTCGCCATGCGCAGCTGACCGGTCGAGGCCACGGCGCGGTCCCGACGGCATCGGGGGTGCGCTGATGGATCCGGTCCGCGAAGCACGCAACCGGCTCGCCGCAGTCGGTGTCCCGTTCCTGGTCGTCTCGATCGTCATCGTGATGGTCGTGCCGCTGCCGGCGCCGCTCATCGACTTCCTGCTGGCCCTCAACATCGCCGGCGCCATCGTGATCCTCCTCACCTCCCTGATGGTCGAGGAGCCGCTCCACTTCAACGTCTTCCCGACGCTGTTGCTGATCACGACGCTGCTCAGACTCGCGCTCAACGTGTCGACGACACGGCTGATCCTGTCGGGCGAGCAGAACAGCCAGGTCATCAACGCGTTCGGCAGCTTCGTCGTCGGCGGCAGCGTCGTGATCGGTCTCGTGATCTTCCTGATCCTGATCGTGATCCAGTTCGCCGTGGTCACGACCGGTGCAGGCCGCGTCGCCGAGGTCTCGGCCCGCTTCATGCTCGACGCCATGCCCGGTAAGCAGATGGCGATCGACGCCGACCTCAACTCGGGTCTGATCGACGAGGAATCCGCCCGGCAGCGCCGCCTTTCGGTCTCGCGCGAAGCCGACTTCTACGGCTCGATGGACGGTGCCTCCAAGTTCGTCAAGGGCGACGCCATCGCCGCGGTCGTCATCGTGTTGATCAACCTGCTCGGCGGCATCGCCATCGGCGTGTTCCAACAGGATCTCTCGATCGGTGACGCCATCGATCGGTTCGCCCTCCTGACCGTCGGCGACGGCCTCGTGTCGCAGATCCCGGCGCTCCTCGTCTCGGTGGCCTCGGGCATCATCGTCACCCGCTCGGTCACCGACGAGCGGGGCGGGTTCGGCACCGATCTCTGGAACCAGCTCCTGCAGAACCGGCGGACCCTGGCGGTCGCCGCCGCTTCCGTGGCCCTGATCGGCCTGGCGCCGGGTATCCCCCGGGTGCCGTTCCTCGCCCTCGCACTGTTGCTCGGTGCCGCAGCCGCCCGTCGGGTCGAGCCCGAATACGAGCCCGTCGCGATCCCCGAGACCGCCGAACCGTCCCCCGACAGTCCACCGGAGCTCGTCACCGAGATGCGCGTGGAAGCGCTGGAACTGGAGCTCTCGCCGGGTCTGCTCGACCTGGTCGACGAAGAGCGCGGAGGCCAGCTCCTCGAGCGGGTCAAGAGCCTGCGCCGCCACATCGCGATGGAGCTCGGTCTCGTCGCGCCGCTGGTGCGGACCCGCGAGAACGGCCAGCTGCCACCGTCGACGTACGCGATCCGCGTCCACGGCGTGGAGGCAGGACGGGGAACCGCGCCGTTCGGTTCGGTGCTCGTCCTCGCCTCGCATCCCGACGAGGCGATCCCGGGAGAGCCCACGCTCGAACCCGTCTTCGGCCTCCCGGCGAGCTGGGTGCCCGAGCATCTCGGGCCGCAGCTCGAGGCGCGTGGCCACAGCGTCATCGACCGAGCGTCGGTGATCCTCACCCATCTGTCGGAGACCGTCAGGGCTCGCGCGTCCGACCTGCTCTCGCGCCAGGACGTGCAGGACCTCGTCGAGGGTCTCAAGGAGACCGCACCGTCGGTGGCCAACGAGGTCGACGGTGAGCGCCTCTCCCTCGCCGAGCTGCACCAGGTCATGGCATCCCTGCTCGCCGAGCGGGTGCCGGTCCGGGACCTGACCCGAATCCTCGAGGCCGTGACCGGCGTGCCCGGTGGTGTCCGCGACCGCGACACGCTGGTCGAAGCTGCCCGCAAGGTGCTCGGACCCGCGATCTGCGCCCAGTTCAGCCGCGATGGCAATCTCCCCATCATCACCATGGACCCGCGACTCGAACAGCACCTGCTGGAGTCGCTGCGCCATGGGGAGAACGGCGCGTTCCTTGCGGTCGACGCCGGCCTCACCGAGGCCTTCCTCGACGAGGTCACCGCCGTGGTCGCCGCCGCCGAGAACCAGGGCAAGAACCCCGTCCTGCTCTGCAGCGACCGCCTCCGTCCCGTCATCCGCAGGCTCCTGGCCAGTACCTGGCCGAGCCTGCCCGTCATCTCGTTCCAGGAGCTCAGTCCCCATCTGAGCCTCGACCCGACAGGAGTCATCCGTGTCGACAATCACCAACCAGCAGTTTGAAGGCAAGACGATCGAGGAGGCGTTGTCGGCCGCGGTCGACGCGCTCGGTGACGATCTCGAGATCCTGGACGCGCAGCGTGTCCGCAAGCGCAACGCGCTCGGGCTGCGCCGCAGGCCGGTCTTCGAGGTGGTCGCCGCCAAGCGGTCGCTCGCCGAGCCACGCGACTTCGAGGACGTGCTGAAGCGCATGACCGAGCGGGTCGACGAGGAGGAGCGGGCGCTCGGCAGTCCGGTCGAACAGGACCGCCGCTGGTGGCGCGACGCCGACTTCGTCGTTCCCGACCGGCCCGAGGGCTCGTCGTTCCCGAACCCGTTGGACGGCACCGACATCGAGCTCGACGTTCGCGGCGAACCCGCCCTGCGCACCCCCGTGGCCGCAGCCGTCGGACACGCATCGGCGAGCACGTTGGCCCCGCCCCCGGCGCCGCCTGCCCCGCCGGTCGTGATCGAACCGGTCATGCCGGTGGACCTGAGCGCTCCGGCATGGTCGCACGAGGCGCTGCTCGGGCTCGGCCTGCCCGAGGCGATGATCAACCGGCTTCCCGCAGACCTCGACGGGGACCTCGAATGGGTTGCTGCGCTGGCGAGGGCGATCGGCGACCTGCTCGAGACCGCCGAGTGCATCTCCGGACCCTGCGAGCTCACCGGCCATGGCGCCGATTCCGCTGTCCAGCTGATCCGTGGCGCCTGCGACGGTTTCCGGCTCGACTCCCTGATCATCGACGGCCGGCGAGTGCCGGCGACGCCCACCGAACTCTCGCTCGCCATCCGAGCCCTGCTCCGCGAGGGCGAGGCCTGATGCGGACAGCCCGAGTCGCACGAGGAGGCGAGTGGTGAGGCGTGGCGTCATGTCGTTGGCGGCGATCGTGCTCAGCATCCCGATCCTCATCGCCGCGATCCGAGGCACTCAAACCGTCGAGGACGCGGCGCTCCGGATCGTGATCCTGGCGGTGGGGGTCAGCATCATCGATCGCCACATCGCCCCACTCCTCATGCACGTCGTCCACGGCCTCGGCCGCGAGCGCACGACTGAGGAGATTTCCCCATGAGGGCCTCGCCGATTATTCACGGTGACCCCTCAACTCAGCCCAGGGGGGCCCGATGGACTCCCCAGCGAACACGGACGTTCGCTTCATCTCAGAATTCATGGAGGAATGAAGAATGAGCTTGCGGATCAACTCGAACACCGCAGCGTTCAACGCCTACCGCAACCTGTCGATCAACGACGGGATGCTCTCGAAGTCCCTCGAGAAGCTGTCCTCGGGCTTCCGGGTCAACCGTGCCGCTGATGATGCGGCCGGTCTGATCAAGTCCGAGTCGCTTCGTGCGGACATCCGGGGTCTCGGTCAGGCGGTCAAGAACGCACAGGACGGAATCAGCTTCGTCCAGACCGCTGAGGGTGCCCTCGTCGAGGTGCACTCGATTCTCCAGCGCATGAACGAGCTGGCCGTGTCTGCGGCCAACACCGCCACTTCGGACGGCTCTGCCGAGCAGGCCGAGGTCGACCAGCTCCTGACCCAGATCGGTGAGATCGGCTCCCAGACCCGATTCGCCGGCCTCGACGTGTTCACCACGACGGCCCGGACCTTCCACATCGGTTCCGACGCCGGCGAGACGATCGACGTCACCATCGGTGTGCTCACCACCGCTTCGGTCGGTGCCGATGCCACGAACATCAGTGGCATCGACCTCACCACCGACGCGGACGGCGCCATCACGGTGATCAACAACGCGATCGACTCGGTCTCTGAGGATCGGGGCGACATGGGTGCCATCCAGAACCGTCTGGAGCACACCGTGCGGAACCTGCAGGTCTCGATCGAGAACCTGTCGGCCTCGGAGTCACGAATCCGTGACACCGACATGGCTGCCGAGATGGCCATGTTCACGAGGAACCAGATCATGCTCCAGGCCGGCACCGCCATGCTGGCCCAGGCCAACGCCGTTCCCCAGAACGTCCTGAGTCTGCTGCGATAGCAGCCGTCGCAGGCCCGTTCGCCACCGTTGGTGGTGGGCGGCCTGGACGTGGCTCATGAGGGATCATCTCCATGACTACTGGTCGTGATCGGTACCTGGCCGAGCGGGTTTCCACCGCCAGCCCCGAGCAGCTCATTCAGATGCTGCTCGACCGGGCGGTGGCAGAACTCCAGTTGGCCCAGCAGGACCTGACGAACGGCGACCGCCTCGCGGCGGCCCCACACCTTCGTCGGGCACAGGACATCGTCGGGGAGCTCCGGTGCTCACTCGACCTGAGTGTCGGCGAGATCGCCGAACACCTCGACGAGCTCTACCGCTTCGCCTACCGCGAACTGGTCGAGGCAGGCCTGGACGGCGAGGCGGCACGTGTCGCCGACGTCGTGGCCATCCTCGAGCCCGTACGCACCGGCTGGAGCGAGGCCTGCTGCAACGTCGTACCGGCACAACTCTGAGATCAGCGCGGGGCTGGTCGGGGGGGGGGGGGGCCCGGGGGGGCCCCACCCCCCCCCCCCCCCGGGGAGAGGAACCCCGCCCGGGGGTGGGGGCCCCAGGGGGGGGGGGGGCCCGAAAACACCCCCGAGGGCGACGCGGGCCCCCC
>JBCCFK010000014.1:0-30765 GCA_039029775.1 Actinomycetota bacterium
GCCGGCGACGTCTTCGACGAAGGTCACATCAGGCACCGAGATCGCCGGCAACACCGGAGCCACCTCGACCGCGCCGATGTCGCAGTTCCCGCCTGCCGGTTGCGGTCGGGCGACGCCACGCTGGTCGTGGGTGACGGCACACGAGGCTGTGGGAACGACGTCGAGCAGGATGCTCGACGCACCGGGAAGTGCCGTGTCGGTCTCGCCCCCGTTCGCTGCCAGGGCGCCGAGAGCGAGCTGCCCGGGCGTCGCACTCTCGGTGTCGCCCGTTCCGGTGAGACCGCACGTCGCGTCGAGGGCGACGTTGTGGCCCTCGGAGGTCACGCCTCCGAAGCAGTTGTCGGCGGCCGAGGCGAAGACCGAGGCCGCGATGCGGACGTCGCTTCCGAATGTCCGGATCGCGTCACCGGGTCCGTTCGGAGCGTTGTTGTCGGCGATCGTGGTGTGGGTCAGGTTCAGCAGGAACACGCCGTCAGCGAAGACACCGCCGCCGCCGACCGGACCGTTGGCCGAGTTGCCACTGATCGTCGAGTTCGAGATCGAGGCCGGGTTGTTCAGCCCGCCGGCCGCCGTGGTGTGGACGTAGACGCCGCCCCCGCCACCGGAGCCGCTGGTGTTGCCGGAGACGGTCGACCCCGTCATGTCGAGGCCGTGTCGAGAGACGTCGACGCCGGTGCCGGAGTTGCCGGAGCTGTTGTCGGCGATCGTCGAGTCGACGATGGTGAGCGTGATCCCCGGGACGACGGCATTGCCATCGGCGGACGCGACGCCAGCGCCGCTCGTCAATGCGAAGTTGTCGCGGAGCTCGACGCGCTCGAGCGTCAGACTCCCGAGCGTGTTGCAGATGGCGCCGCCAGACTCCTGGTCGCAGTACGCGCCAGAGCCGGACCGAGCATCGCCACCGGTGAAGATCACGTCGCGGATCGTCACCAGATCGGTGGTCGGTGCAACGCGGTCGACCTCGAGCACGCGCTCGTTGGCACACGTCTGCTCGATCGTCGCCTTGCCCGAGCCTGCGACCTCGATGGTCAGGACCTCGCCGGAGACGTAGTCGAGGTCACCTCCGACATTGGCGTCCTCGTCGGCACCGCCGACACACAGGTCGAGTGTGTATGTCGACGCTGCCGACAACACGATGGTCGTGTCGTCCGCGTCGGTCATCGCCTCGCTGATCGCTTCCCGCAGCGACGTCAACCCGTCGCCTCCGTCGACGACGTCGGTCGTCGTGTCGACCGTGACCGTGTTCAACGCGCCGGCCGGCAGCGCACCGAGCACCGCCGCACCGAACACCAAACAGATTGCCGCCACGATCAGCGTTCGAACTCTCACCCTTCGGGACGCCATGACGTCCACCCCCTGCCTTGCACTCAGATCGCGGTTCTTCCGCGCTTGTTGGGAGTGAAGTCACCGCCTGTTTCCAGGGGCTTTCCAGCGAGAAACGCAGCCACCTGACGCTGATACGTTCACGCCATGTTCCGGTGGATCTCGAACATCCGAGACGCCATAAAGGTGTGTGAGTTCTTCGGGTTCACAACGTGCATGGCATTGATCCGGCGAGTGCTTCCGTATCTGCTCGCGTCCGCTCCGTTTCTTGTGATCGGATGGCTATGGCTACGAGATACCGCTTGGCCCTGGCTCCGCGACGACGTCCTGTCGCCGGTACGAGAAAGCTGGCCAACGTGGCTGCAGGTCGGCCTAGTGGCGCTCATTCCAGCTGGGGTTGTCATCTCGATCTCGGCCGTTGCGTACCGCGGCTGGAGGGTCGATCGAGGCGAATTGCGTCGCATTACAAAGTGCGCCTCGAGCGCACCGCCGCTCCACGACTGCCGCAATGAGATCCTTCGGATCAGCCACCACGGGCTCGACCGTTCAGGCCGAGCGACCATGACCCGAAAGGCCTTCTTCGAGGCAAGGGCGTTGGGCTTCGAGTACTTCGAGACGGACGTGGTCTTGTCAGCGGACGGCGAACTGTTCGCGTGGCATACGACGTCGGGCCTCACGTCCGACACATCCGATCGTCTACGAGAGCGGGGCGCCGCTCGGCTGGTCGACTTGCTCTTTCATGCAGACTTTGAGTACGCGAAGTGGAACCTCGAGGTGAAGGCCCTCGATGCCGTCGGGCCACTCCTCGAGTTTCTGCAGCGGAACGAGGTGGTTCTGAGAGGGCGTGTGTGGTTGAGCGTCGGTTGGAATCCCTTCGTCGGCCAGCGAGCCCGCAACTACTGGGTTTCCGCGGACCTGACGGCTCGGTCGGCGATGCGAACCCGTCCAGGCGATGGAGGCGGCCGGTTTCCGATTTCCGCCCATCAGATCAACGGCCTCTTCGTCGTGCTGTTTGGTACAGGTCGAGGCCGGACGTTCCCGTGCATTCAGCTCCCGGTGCCGGTGCTCTTGCGGTGGCCCGCGAAGCTGGTCGTGAAGCGAGCTCACAAGCGCGGCGTTCAAGTGCATGTCTGGACCGCATCGCGCGAATCGACGATGCGCTGGTGCTACCGGAACGGGGTGGACGGAGTTCTGACGGATGAACCGGCGCTGCTCATGGTTGTTCTCGATGACGAGCATCGCCGCGCTGCGGGCGAGACGACCACCGGAAACCGATTGGTAACAGCCGCTTGAGTGACTGCCATCGTGCGATCGCTACCGCATCGAGGCATCGTCTTGCTCGTCTTCCAGTCGTTGGGGAGAATTCATGGGTGGCGGGGGCCGAGATGAGGGTGGGACTACTTGGAGCGTTGGAAGCTTCAATTGGCGATGAGCCGATTGCCATCGGTCGCCTCAAGGTCAGGCAGGCGCTCGCTGTGCTGGCCGCCCAACCCGGGTCCACACTGCCAACGTCTGTGCTCATCGAGCAGCTGTGGCCCGATCGACTTCCAAAGGAGCCGAAGCGTTCGCTGCAGGTCGTCGTCTCTCGTTTGAGGACGGCGCTCGGTCGCGCGTCGGACCGTCTTGTGACATCTGCGGACTCCTATCGCCTGGACGCAGACGAAGTCGACGTGTCGACGTTCTCAGACCTTGTCGCCGGCGCACGAGATGACGAGGATCTCCACCGGGCGATCGGCCAACTCGAGACCGCTCTGGCGCTATGGAGAGGCACACCGTTCGGCGATGCCCTCGGACCGCCCTTGCTGGACACTCTCACCCTTCGTCTGGATGAGACTCGCCAGAGCGCTGAGACGCTTCTTGTCGAGTCCCTCGTGCGGGCAGGAGCGCTCCAGCGGGCAGCCGAGATCGGCGCGCCACTGGTGGCTGAGGAACCGCAGCGCGAGCGGTTGGGAATAGCTGTCGCCACTGCGCTTGCCGGCCAGGGACGTCGGGCTGATGCGCTTCACGTCCTGGGCCGGGTTCGCTCGGCCCTGCGGACGGACTTGGGCATCGACCCCACTTCGGCTCTCTCCGAGGCGGAGCTTCAGATTCTCGATGGCGCCATCGACCTCGCCCCCGCCGACCCGCAGCCGCCGGTGGAGGACACGGTCTTCGTCGGTCGCCACGCGGAACGCGCGCTCCTCGCGACCGCAGAGTCTTCGGCTGTCATCACGGGCGAGTCGGGATCCGGCAAGTCGGCGCTGTTGCGACGAGTGGTCGCGGACGTGGTCTTGCGTGGCGAGCGTGCGCTCGTTGCCCGGGCACCTCGCGATCCGGCGGAGCCTCTTCAGCTTCTCGCCGATCTCGTCCGCGGTGTCGGGGCCTCTGCTGACGCCGGTGACGACGTCGGGGCAGCGGCGCTCGCTCGAGTCGCCCCGCAGTTGGCTCAGCCTGTTGCGTCGCAGGAACTCGCGCTGAGTCGCGAGAGTTTCGTCGAGGCGATCGCCGCCCTCATCGACCGGGCCGCCCACGGAGCGACTATCGCCATCGACGACTGTCAGTGGATCGACGGACCCTCGCGAGAGGTCCTCGTCCGGCTAGAAGCTCTTGGCCGCGTCCGACTCATCCTCGCGTCAGTCGAGCGACTGCCATGGCTCGCGGACTTCGAGGGGCCGTTCGGACATCTGTCGCTCGACGGATTGCTTCACAGCGACGTTGAGGCATACGTCGAGCGTCGAGCGCCTCGCTCGATCGCCCGAGCTGAGGAGCTACATGAGCTGAGTGGTGGCAATCCGCTCTTCCTTCGTCTGCTTGTCGACTTGCTGGTCGAGGGATCGCTCGGCGCGACCCTGCCGACCTCAGTCCTCGTGGTCGTTCGACAGCGAACCGAGCAACTGTCGGAGGCCGCTCGGGGGACGCTCTGCCACCTTGCTGCGCTCGGCGACAGCGGCTCCTTGGCGGATCTGGTGGCGGTGAGGCCACACGCAGCCCGTGACCTCAGAGAGGCGACGGAAACCGGCTTGGTGTCGGTTGACGCTCATGGCAACTCCGTTCGATTCCGGCATCGCCTCGTACGCGATGCGATCTACCAGATGACCTCGACAGGTCAGCGGCTGCAGATTCACGATGCGCTCGCCGAATTCACGCTTCGCCACAAAGCCCAACCATTGATCGCATCGCAACACGCGCTGCTCGCCGCGCCGATCGACCCCCCACGTGCCGTGGCGTGCGCGAAGGACGCCGGGGCGCTCTGTCGGTCGGAGTACGACTATGAACGGGGCCGAAGGTTCTATCTCAGCGCCCTCGAGGTCGCAGACCATTACGGCGGTATCTCGTCGACGTCGCGTGCCGAAGCCCTGCTCGGTCTGGGATCGGTGGAGCGAGAGGCGGGTCGTCACGACCATCGCGAGCACTTGCAGTCAGCAGCTTCCCTGGCGCGTTCGGACGGAGCGTGGGACCTCTACGCCGAGGTGGCTACTGAGATGTGTCGCCACGGCTCGAGTACGACTGCAGGCAGCGTGGATGCCGAGACTCGAGACGTGTTGGACTTCGCGCTCGCCCGACCGCTCGCTCCCGGGGTGAGGACCAGACTCTGCAGCGCCGCGGCGGCCCTGTATTCACTGTCGAACCAGGAAGGTGTAGGGCGCAAGCTGTTCATCGAGGCGTTCGAGCTCGCCGAGGCCGCCGGGGACCCCGATCTCTTGGCTGAGGTCTTGCTCGGCGCGCATCTCGGCCTGAGCCATCCGGACGATCATGCCCATCGGCACCGAGCACAGCGAATGTTGGCCGCAGTGGCCGGATCGGACCCCGGGCGGCTCTGGGAGGCAGCGTTTCTGCGCTCCGAGCTGGGGATCGTCGACGGTGACATCGAGGCGATCGAGTCGGGACACCGAGAAATGGCACGGCTCGCACCACGTGTCGGCAGATCGGATGGCTCCTTCGGGTCGGGCTATCGATCGGCCGTCCGTCTTCTGCTCGAGGGTCGGGTTGACGCCGCAGAGGAGCGGCTGATGCAGGCCCTCGAGGGAGGGGCTCGATTCACCGAGTCGTGGAAGCTGGCGATCGCGGCGGGCATCTTGCTTTCAATACGTGACTGCCAAGGCCGACTCGCCGAGATCTCGGACCAGGTGGATGGGCTGATCGAGTCGATGCCTGAGTTCGTCAATTGGCGAGCCGTCCGAGCACTCGTGTGGGCCAAGCGCGGCCTTCTCGATGAGGCAGGGGCCGAGCTCGATCGGCTTGCCATCGATGGCTTTGCGGGCCTGACGCCAGACCTGACGTGGACCGCGGCCACGGCGTGTGCCGCCCGGGCCGCCGTCGGAAGCGGACATGATGAGGCTGCAACAGCCTTGTACACGCTCTTGATGCCCCACGCTGGCCACATGACGTACACCGGGACCTGCACCCTTGGTCCCGTCGACGCCGTCCTCGGCCGCATTGCCGCTCAGCTTGGTGGTGGGAGCGAGGACCACTTCGTCGCGGCCGATCGTCTGGCGACGCGCCTCCGAGCCCCTGTGTATCGGGGCCAGTTCCAGGACGGGAGCTTCTGATGTCGGACGAGCAGTCGGACACCGAGCCGGAGCAGCCGGGAGACCTCCGACTCTTCTTCTCGGGCGGAGGCATCCGATCAGCACTGGCCTCGCTCGGCGTCGTCTATTACCTCGCCGTCTACAAGCCCGAATTGGCAGAGAAGGACTCGTCAGGAAAGCACGACTGCACTTGGGACAACGTGAAGGGGGTCGTCTCGGTCAGCGGCGGGTCGCTGACGAACGCGTGGCTTCTCACACAGGACACTCCTGGCCGGGATGAGATCCGTCTCATGTATGAACGGCTCGTGTCGGGCACGAGCCCGAAGCGCGCCGTGAAGTTCTGGCTCCTCGTCCTCACAATGACTGTCGTGGCCGTGGTTGGGCTCTTCCTCACGGCGCTTTCTGCCGACCGAGACCTCGCTCGACTCGGCCTGCCATGGGTGACCGGCGCTGCTGTCGTCATCACCCCATCGTTGATGAAGGCTGACTCGCTGTGGCCCGCGCGGAAATCAGCGCTGTGGTTGCTCTCGGCGGGCATGGGTTGGTACGTCTTCGACCGCTACTTCTGGCCTCTGTCCAGCGGTTGGGGCGCCGTGGGGTCGGCCGCCCTCGGCCTTGTGATGCTGATCTTCTCGTTCCTGGTCGTGGTTGGAGCGGCCACACTGGTTGTGCAGATGATGACCGACCTTGTGCATCGGGAGCGCACACGGTCAATTCTTCGCGATGACGGTACGAGCGGCGTGGTCCGGACGGGCGAACAAGTTCGCGATCACGTGTTCGTCGCGACAGACTCAGATCGAGGCGAACCGGTGTATCTCGCCTTCAGACCCGGTTGCACGCTTGGCGTCGGAGCATTCCCGGAAGCTGCAGGCGCCCTCGATAGCTTCCAGTTCTCCTACCCGGCTACGCCTGGCGACGCCACGGCTGTGGAGCTCGCCGTCCTCGCATCGGGCCGAATGCCCGGCGTCCTTGCACCGATTGTCTGGCCGCGGCGCCGGACCCGTCTCGTGGATGGCGGAGTGACCGGCACTCTTGGCAGCAGATTGCTGCCGCGGCTATCTGGTGTAGATGACGCCGATCCCGTACTCCCGGAACTGGCCGAGTTGCTCGATGAGGAACGCGCACTGACGGATCTAGAGCGAGAACTCGGTTCGGGAAAGGAGGGCGAGTGCTGTTCCCTGACTCGCCTTCGCAGAGCGGTGGCGGGCTTCAGGGAGGCGCAGGTCGAGTCCGACCTGCGCACGCCGACCGCTGAACGGGAGGCGCTGCGCAAAGCGCTACTAGTTGCTCAGCAAGCGGACACGGCGCCGCCGTTGAGCAACTCGATCGAAGCGCTCAAGCGACTGCTCTCCAGGGAACCCACTGGGCAGGGCCATGTCCCCGCCCAGGACTACGTCGCCGTCGTTGTCGACGCCGGGAAGTACCTCTTCGGCAACCCGGCACTCCAGAACGAGGAGGTGTGGTTTGGCTTGCCATTCTTCAGCGGGATCTTCCGCACCATGCAGCTGAGCTTCAACAGCTTGGCGATGGTCGACAGGCGGATCGCAATCCTCGGGCAGTACAACGACGTCTGGTATGTCGCCGCGACTGGCATCAAGCTTGAGGATCACCTGTTCCACACCTTCTCTCCCGAGCTTTCCGGCCAACTCTCGAAGGCTCGGGCGACTGCACGTGCCGCTCGGATGCTCGAGGCGTCGGGTACGTGGATGCAACTGGAGGTCGGTCGCGAGCGCGTGAATCGGCTCTATGAAGAAGCCGCTGAGTCCATCCGCCGTTCTGATGAGCAGGTTGTCCACGACGTGTTGGCTCGGCTTCGAGCGCAAGCCGACAAGGTTGGCTATTCGACCAAGAGCGCCGCGAAGTGGGCGCCAGGGTGTGTTGCGTCGGGCCTGGCTGCTGCCTTGGCGAAGGATCCGGAGCGCAATGGGTGGCCGCCAACGGCGGAGGAGCTCTGCCGAGCGCTCGAGCACTTGACACAGAAGCTGAGGCTCAAGGTCGCCAAATCCGTCTTGGTGGATCTCGCTAGCGATGTGAAGAGACTTGAGGAAGCGCGGGAGACTCTCCCGATTCGCCTCCGAGGGGTCGCTGAGGATTCGTAGCCACTCGGGGGCGAGCCGCCGCAGGCGGCTGGTCTCGATCAGCTCTTCGAACCTGGCGTGGTCGACGGACGCGGGAGACCGAGCCGGTAGGCGTGGTCGCCGGTTTCGATCAGAGCTGCGGGGTGCGGGCCGCTGCCCGACTCGACCTCTCGACTCAGCTTGGCGACGTGTACCAGCCGACCGTGCGTGCCGTGCGGCGATTGTCGAGCCAGAAGGCGTCGACGCCGGCATCGGCAGACACACCCAGTCGCCGGGCACGACCGCGAGGCGGGCGAGAAGTTGGGCGTGCGAGTCCGGGGCCGACGACCGCGTCAGGTGCGACGAGCGACAGCTGCGCCCAGGTCACCCCAGCGTCACAACGCCCGCGGCCGGATCGACGGTGATGGTGGCGCCGTCCTCGATCGCGTCCATCGCGTCGGGGGCGCCGACGACGGCGGGGATGTTGAGCTCGCGGCTCAGGACGGCGGCGTGGCTCATCGGGCCGCCGTCGGCTGTCACGAGACCGCCGACGAGGGTGAGGACCATGTTGTAGGCGGGAGAGGTGGCTCGGGTGACCAGGATGTCGCCGGGTTCCAGCTTGTCGAACGCCTCGTCGGCATCGTTCGCGACGCAGGCCCGACCGGTGAACGGCTCGGTGCCGATGCCGGCGCCGGTGAGGCGAGGCCCGTCGGTCGGTGCCGTCTCGGGCTCCCGGTTGATCCCCAGCTCCTCGAGCACGGTCTGCACCATGGCGATCGCGTTGCCGAGCGCCGTGGGCAGGGCCTCGAGGGGTGGCTCGGGCTCCGGCTCGCCGAGCGACAACGGCGGCTCGAGCGTCTTCTCGTGTGCCCGTCGGGCGGCTCGGGCGGTCAGTTCAGACGCCGTCGGTCCGCCGTCGCCGCGCACGAGCGGTCCCAGCTCGTCACGGGCGACGCCGAAGATGTGGTCGACCTCATCCAGTCGCCCGGCCTCGACGAGGCGCCGCGCGGCTTCGATCATGCCGAGCCGGAGGAGGCCCGTCGGCCACTCCGACGTCAGCGGTCCGTTGTCGTCGCGGAGGTCCATCGCCTCCCGGGCGTCGGCGAGCAAGGTGTCGAACTCGGCGCGGTCCGACTCGGGGACCCGCGCGCGCAGGTCGGCCACGATCGCATCGACCTGGGCCTCGTCGATCGGGTCCGCATGGCGATCGTTGACGATGGTGGCGAGGAGAACGTCGGGCGATTCGCGCAGTGTCGGACCGTCCAGGTCGTAGCCCGCGTAGAGCACCGAACCGTGATGTCGCAGGTAGTCGTCGAGCAACTCGGCGGCGGTCGACGACGCGGCGCGCACCTCGTCGAGCGACGTGGGGACGACCTCGGCCCGCGCCACGGCCTCGCGGATCTCCGCGATCTTCTTGGCCGGCGCGGCCGTCGACGGAGACGCCCCGGCGAGCGCCGGTACCACCTCGGCGCCCGTGAGCCCCCACCCCTTGGCCGTGAAGACGAGGCGGGCGATCCCGGCCAGGTCGTAGGTGTGGAGACGGAAGTGGTGCTCCAGCGTCTCACGGAGGTACCCGATCAGTTCCTCGAGATGATCCGCGAGCTCGGGATCGCTCAACGCGGACAGATCCACATCGGTGTATGCCAGGTTCCGTTCGATCAGGCTGGGTCGCAACGACGCATGCCAGTCGGCGATGACCGCCCGGGCCGGCGGGTTCTCCAGGGCGGCTTCGGCGGCTTTCGTCCGCCGGCGGAACTCGGGGTGCAGCCGGGACGCCACCTTGAGCACGAAGGTGGGCGGGTTCTTCTTCGCAGGCTTGTCCGGGCTGATGAGCGGCCGCAGTCGCGTGTAGGTGAAGCCGTTGACGAAGCACATGTTCACCGTCTCCGCCGGGATGCCGTTCACGGGGAACGACTTGCGGTACGCCTCTTCGACCGACTCGGTGATCAGCTCCTTCATGATCTCCGTGGCGCCGCCCGGGAAGTGGGAGCGGTCGAGCTCCCAGTGGCCTGGCCCCGGTGGCGTGAACTGGGTCGTCATGGCGTCACCTCCGCCTGTCGTGGTCCCGACGCTATGGGCCGGTCACCCGACCGGCCAAGCTGGTCGGACGTCAGCCGGGCATCGACTCGGCCGAGTAGCGGCCCCGCTCCTCGACGTTGGCCATCAGCGAGGTGAACAGCCATCGCCCCTCGACCCTGGCATAGCGCTCGTCGTAGGTGCCGATGATCCGCTCGAAGGCCTGGCCGTCGGTGTAGGTGAACATCATCAGGAACCGCCATTGACCCGTGGCCGTGTCGCCGTCCACGTCGATCACCGGGTTGGTGACCTTGTGCGCGCTGCGGGCCATGAACCCGGCGTCGCGGATGCCGAACATCTTGGCGGCGATCTCGTCCCGGCCGACTCGCGGCCGGTCGCCTGACTGCTGCCAGACGCCGTCCTGCGTGAACAGGGCCGCCACCGCGTCGCCGTCGTGGTCGTCGTCGCAGGCGGCACAGTACGCGGCCTTCAGGCGCCGTATCGCCTCGATGTCCTCGAGCACCCCCAGCCGGGCAGCCAGTGCAGATCCCGAGTCGTCGGTCATGGCGTCCTCCCCGTCGCCACTACCCTTGCCGCTCCATGGGGGACGTGCACGCCGTGAGGGCCGAGCGTCGACGACTCGCCGCGGCGGTGGCGGTTCTCGTCGGATGCCTGTTGGTGGCGGGGTCGGGCTTCGCCACGTGGGTCGACGTGCTGGGCAGCGAGCTCACGGGGTTCCGCATGGCGGAGTTGATCGGCGACTTCGGCGACGAGATCGACGGCGTCCCGGCACCGTGGGTGGGCGCGGCCTGGTACCTGTTCCCCGCGGCTGCGGGTGCGGGGTGGGTGCTGGTGGTCGCCCGATCTCCCATCGCCGCGCGGTCGCCCCACGTGTGGGTCGGTGGGGCACTCGTCGTGGCCTCGGCCCTCTACATGGGCCTCCAGGACGTGCACAGCGGGCCCGCGCTCGCGCTGATCGGGGGTCTCCTGGTGCTCGGCGGAGCCGTAGGTCGTTCGTCGGGAGCGTTCAACTCCAAAAATTGAGTGTCGATGGGGAACCGCAGCGCGGATTCGGACATCTGAGGGGAACATGATGAACGACGACACCTGGCCGGAACGGCCGCCGATCTCGCCTCCGGTGGAGGCGCAGCCGGCGGAGCACGCCACCCTCGACGCCCCCGACTACGTCCAGCAGACCGAGGTGCTCCGCTCCGGCGGTCAGGTGGGCCGTATCGTCGCCCTCCTGGTCGGGCTCGCGTTCCTCGGTGGCATCGGTTGGGCTGCGATGGCGGCGTTCAGCGGCGATCGCGAAGGTGCGGCGACTCCGGAGGCGGCGGTCCGCGATCTCGCAGCGGCGCTCTCCGACGAGGACGTGGTGGCCGCCATCGAGGCGATGGCCCCGTCGGAGGTCGGGACCGCAGCCGATCTCTACCCCCGCGTGATCGAGCTCGCGGTGCGCGAAGGCGCGATCGACCGCGAGGACTGGCTCACCGGCGTGGACTTCGAGGTGCTCGGGCTCGAGACCGAGACGACCGAACTGCACCCCGGCGTCGCCCTCGTCGAGCTGACCGCCGGCGTGATCACCGTGTCGATCGACGCCGAAGTCGCCGATCCGATCTTCCTCGAGGACGGTCGGACCGAATACAGCGTGAGCATCGCCGAGATGCGGGCCGAGCTGGCGTCGGGCCTCTCGGAAGCCTCCGATGTGGCCCGCGACCTGGCGGGACTGCCGTTCGAGGTCCGCGACCCCGGCCGGATCTTCCTCATGACCGTCGAACGCAACGGCACGTGGTTCGTCAGCCCGATGTACACCGCGGCCGAGTTCGGCCGGCAGATCCTCGACCTGCCCCCGGCGGACTTCGCCGCGAGTCGCGAGAACGCTGCAGCGGGCGCCGCGACCGCCGTCGGCGTCATCGAGGGGATCGAGTCGATGGTCAATGGCGCCTCGTTGGAGACCCACCTCGACAACGCACTCAACGGTGACCCGGACGGCACGTTCGCCCCGCTCAGCGTCATGGCGCCGCCGGACGAGTTCGGGGTGTTCATCGACTACGCGTCCTCGTACCAGGCGCTGCTCGACCGCCTGTTCGAGGGCACCGACATGACCTTCGAGGACTTCCAGGCCGAAGCGATGGCGATGATCGAACAGATCGACCTCGAGGGCCGGGTCCGGCTCGACATCGAGGTCGTCGAAGAGCCTCGGGAGGACGGCACCGTGGTCCTCCACCTGACCTCGGGCTCCATCGCGATGGACGCCTCCGTGGTCGATCCCGACAGCCGAACCGTCTCCACGATGGAGATGGAGGCATCCTGGGACGGGTTGTGTGGCCGGGCGGTGGTCGTCCTCGACGGCTCCCGCCCCGAGCAGGTGAGCGACTGCGTGCCCACCGACGTGTTGCCGGCAGGATTCGACGACGTGTTCGTGGTGGTCGGCCAGGTCGACGGCGACTGGTACATGAGCTACATCGAGACCGCGCTGGCCTACGCCGAGCTGTTCCTGGAGGCGGAGCTGGCCGGCTGACGCCGGGCACCCCACCCACCCACTCACTCGGGCGCACGGCGAGCCTCGGTCCCACGGCGCAGGCGACAATCGCAAACCCGCGCACTAGGTTGCCTCACAGGGGATTTTGCGGGATCGGGGGATCGACATGCGGTGGACGGCGACACTCGTCATCGGTGTGATGGCGTTGGTGGCAACGATCGTGACTCCGGCGGGGGCGGGCCCACCCGGAGACCCCGAGGTCCTCAGCCCGACGCTGCCGTCCGGCGGCGCCATCGCCGCCATCCTCCTGTCTCCCGACGGGTCCCGAGTGGTGTACATCGCGGATCAGGCGGCCGGCGGGGTGTTCGAGGTGTGGTCGGTGCCGACCCTCGGCGGCACGCCGACGCGGCTCAACGGCCCCCTGGTGGCCAACGGCGACGTGGGTGCGGCCCTGGTCACCGCCGACTCGTCTCGGGTCGTGTACCTCGCGGATCAGGACACCGACGGGGTGACCGAGCTGTACTCGGTGCCGATCGCCGGCGGCTCACCCACGAAGCTGAACGGGCCACTGGCCGCGGGCGGCAACGTCTTCGGCGCGTCGTTGTCACCCGACTCGTCACGAGTCGTGTACCTCGCCGATGAGGACGTGGCCGGGGACTTCGAGCTGTTCTCGGTGCCGGTCGCCGGCGGCGCTGCGGTCCAGCTCAATGGGCCGCTGGCCGCGGGTGGTGACGTCTTCGCCGGATCGTTCTCGATCGCACCGGATTCGTCGCGGGTGGTGTACGTCGCGGACGAGGACACCGACACGGTGGCGGAGCTCTACTCGGTCCCGTTGGCCGGGGGCACGTCGACCAAGCTGAACGGCGCCATCGTCGCGAGCGGTGGTGTCGTCGCCGTTCCACCGTCGATCTCGCCGGATTCGTCGCGGGTGGTGTACTGGGCCGACGAGGACATCGACGAGGTGTTCGAGCTCTACTCCGTGCCCATCGGCGGCGGCACGTCGACCAAGCTCAACGGACCCCTGGCCGCCGGAGGCGACGTCGTGGCCATCCCGGCGATCTCGCCGGACTCCAGCCGGGTGGTCTACTGGGCCGATCAGGACACCGACGAGGTGTTCGAGGCCTACTCCGTGCCCCTGACCGGTGGCAGCTCGGTCAGGCTCAACGGTGCGTTCGCCGCCAACCGCGACGTTGCGGCACAGCCCACGATCGCGCCGGATTCGAGCCGGGTCGTGTACTGGGCCGATCAGGACATCGACGAGGCGTACGAGGCCTACTCGGTGCCGCTGGCCGGCGGCTCGGCGGTCAAGCTCAACACGCCGCTGGCGGCGACCGGGGACGTCGCGGTGCAGCCTGTCATCGCGCCGGATTCGAGCCGGGTGCTGTATTGGGCTGATCAGGATGCCGACGACGTCTTCGAGATCTACTCGGTCCCCCTGGCGGGCGGGACCCCGACCAAGCTCAACGGTCCACTCGTCGTCAACGGTGACGTCGGCACCATGCCGACGATCTCCCCCGACTCCAAGCGCGTCGTCTACTGGGCCGACCAGAACACGGACGAGGCCTGGGAGCTGTTCTCGGTGCCCCTCCGCGGGGGGTCGGACGTGAAACTCACGGGGCCGGTCACCACCACGGACTTCGCCGGGTTCCCCACGCCCATCACCCCCGATTCCAAGACCGTGGTGTTCCCGACCTTCAATCTGACCTCGGGCTTCTGGACCGTGGTCTCCTCCGTCGACATCGGGTACATGTGCGACGGCCGCGTGGCCGACCTCGTGGGCACGTCGGGCGATGACACGATCACCGGAACCGACGACGACGATGTGATCGTCGGGCTCGAGGGCGACGACACCATCAACGGCCTCGGCGGCGACGATGTCATCTGCGGGAACCAGGGAGCCGACAACATCCGCGGCGGGCCCGGGTCCGACCGCGTGTTCGGCCAGAAGGGTCCCGACACGTTGCGCGGCGGCGGGTCGGCCGACTACCTCGACGGCGGATCGGGGAGCGACGTCATGAAGGGCAACTCCGGTGGCGACACCATGTACGGCCGGACGGGTCACGACACGATGTCGGGCAACTCCGGAGCCGACATGATGTTCGGCAACGGCGGCCGGGACACGATGTCGGGCGGGAAGGGCACGGACACGCTCGAGGGCGGCAAGAAGGCCGATGTGCTGAGAGGCAACTCGAAGAACGACGTCCTGCGGGGCAACAGCGGCCGGGACGAGCTGATCGGCGGCACCGGATTCGACACGTGTCGTGGCGGCACCGGTGCCGACACCGCGTCGAGCTGCGAGGTCGCGACCTCCATCGCACTGCGGGTGCGGTGACGTCGCGCTGAGGCGCGCATCCACGTCACGAATCTCCGGCGACGCAGAACCGTCCCGCTGAACCCGCTGGGTCGAACGACTCCGGTGCATACATCGGCGCGGGGATCTTCCGATAGATCAAGGGGGCGCGGACGGGCCTCGGGACTCTCGGAGGATGGCATTGAGCCATGTGATTCGGCCGCTGCGCCGCACCGGAACGCTGCTCGCGGTCGTCGCGCTCGTCGCGACGAGCCTGGTGGTCGCCGCCCCCACCGCCACCGCGGCCTCCACGTGCTTCGGGCTGGAGCCGACCATCGAGGCCGTGGCCGGTGTCGTCACCGTGGGCACCGACGGTGACGACGTCATCGTCGGCACTCCCGGTCCCGACGTGATCCGCGGGAACGGCGGCGATGATCGCATCTGCTCGAAGGGGGGCGCCGACGATGTCGACGGGGGGCCGGGCGCCGATCTGATCACGCTGGGGTCGGGCGACGACATCGCCCGAGGGGGCACCGGCGCCGACCTGATCCGCGGCAAGAGTGGGGCCGATCGCATCTGGGGCAACGGCGGCGCGGACCAGCTGATCGGTGGCTCGGGCGCCGACCGGATCCTCGGCGGGAAGGGGCGCGACGAGATCTCGGGCAACTCCGGCTCGGACGTGCTTCGCGGGAACTCGGCCCGCGATCGGATCTCGGGCGGCAAGGGCGACGACGTGATCGAGGGCGGGACCGCCGGCGACATGCTGTTCGGCAACTCCGGCCGCGACATCCTGCGAGGCAACTCGGGCACCGACACCTGCGTCGGGGGCACCGGCCAGGACTCGCTCTCCGGATGCGAGGCCACGACGCCTCCACCGGCGCCGGCGCCCACGGCCACGCCGACGGCGACTCCCGAGGCGCAGGCCGACCCGGAACCGACATCGACACCCGTGACCCCCTCGGCCACGCCCACGTCGACCCCCGTGAGTCCCACGGCGACGCCGACGTCCGCCCCGGTCAGCCCCACAGCCACTCCCACGCCCACCGCCACCTCGACGCCGGGCGCGCCCACCGCCACGCCCACGCCGACCCCGACCGCGACTCCCGATGCCGTCGCCGTGATGAGCTCGTTCATCGACACCTCGATCGTGGGTGTCTACAGCGGGTCGTACCCGTGGTTGAACACCGCGTGGGACTTCCTGCAGGCCGACGGGACCACGCTGGTCGAGGACCTGTCCCCGGGCATCGCCGGCACGGTCTCGGTGTCGTGCAGTTGGAGCTCGGTGGCGCTCGGCTCGTGCGGCAACACGACGATGCGGATCGATGTCAACCACACCACCAACATCGACGTCATCATCCACGAGCTGGCCCACGTCCTCGAGGTGCCCACCGGTGTCCTCACCGACCCGGGCCCGCTCGGGATGGCCCAGATGTACTTCAACGTCGAATGGGCGAGCTTCTGCGACCCGTCCGAGGTCTTCGCCGACACCCTGCTCCACATGACCAAGCCGGACGCGTTCCTGGCGTACTACTCGTTCGCCTGCCCGCTTTTGCCGGACGAGCCGACGGCGGCGGCCGAGGCGGTGATCGCCAGCGTTCTCGCCGGCAACGACCCCGCGTGGTTCTCGGCGACCTACGCGAACGGCACGGAAGCCTGGACTGCGGTGATGACGCTGCCCCTCGTCGACCGCGTCCGCGTCGTGACCAACCTCGCGAACGAATTCGGCGGCTACTGCTCGATCTCGAACACGATGATCACGGCGTTCTTCGGCGGCTCGGACCCGAATCCCTGGGCGGACGACGGCTGCTGAGGTTCAGCCGGTCGGGCGCGCTGGATCGTCGGCGGAGCGCAGAGCGAACGCCTCGAAGAAGGGCCTCGTGTCCGGGATGGCGACGACGTAGGTGACCGGCCCCTCGGATCGGCCCTCGATGTGGAGCGCGCCCGGCGGGATCACCAGCTTGTCGCCCGGTTCGACCGTCAGCCGATCGCCGGTCTCGCCGTCGAGGATCCAGGTCGTCCCGTCCATGACGTACCCGTGTGTCTCCATGTCGTGCCAGTGGACCTCGGGCGGATCCGACGGAGGCGAGACGAACGTGGTCGGCCAGAACCCTGTCCGCTGGATGTCGGCCAGGACGTCGTCGAGTCCGTCGTGGAACTGCTTGAGGACCGAGATGCGAGGCGGCGCCATGCACCGAGTCTCGCGGATCCTTCAGGTTCCCGTCTCGGGGACCGTCATGATCTCCCACAGATGGGGGTCGGGCCCGCCGCGGAAGTAGAAGCCTCGGCCGCCCCGTCGCCGGTTGATCTCGCCGTCGTCAGGGCTGTAGGGGCCCGAGCCGAAGGAGAGGCCCTCGGCGAGGACACGGCCGAAGATCGCGTCGAACTCGTCCTCGTCGACGGCGAAGGCGTAGTGGAGGCTGTCGACCCCCTCGTCGTGGGAGTCGGCGAAGTCGAGCGTCAGGTGCTGGTTGACCCGGACCGGGGCGAAGTGGCCGGCTCCGTCGTAGGGGAGCCCGAAGATCCGGGCGAAGAAGCGAGCAGCCTCGTCCTTGTTCGCCGAGGGGATGATCGTGTGATCGAGCTGGATGGTCATGGCTCGACCGTACGACTTCAACCTTTGTTGAAGTCAAGGCCCGTGCCGGCGCGCTCGGTCGATCGTGCCTCACGCTCGGCGTCCGGCCGACCGCAGTACGTCGGACTCGCCTGCGCCGCAGGGTCGGACCGGCGACGCGGGGGCTGCCATTGCCTCCCGCCCACCGGTACCTTCGCCGAGGAACGGGCGGAGGGCGATGAATCGTCGAAGACTGATCTGGGGCGTGCTCGCGATCATCGGCATCGTCGGCACGAGCGTCACGGCCGTTCACGCGCAGGCGACCGGGCCTGACGCCGTGGACGACAGCTACGTCACCAACATCCGGGGCGTGTTCCTCCGCCCGCTCGACAACGACCTGGCCGGTGACGCGCCACTCGACTTCTCGACGTTCCGCGTCATATCCGGGCCCTCGCACGGAGCCGTCGACGAAGGGTTCACCGAGACCGGGGGCGACTACGAGGTGACCGACACCGAGTTCTTCGGGACCGACACCATCGTCTACGAGATCTGTGACACAGCGGCGAGCTGCGACCAAGCCACGATCTCGATCGAGATCGAGCGCCTCGGACCTGAGCCCGGAGACGACCATCACATCATTCTCTGGACCGCCACTGCTCCGCTCGACCTGCTCGACAATGACCGAGTCGGCGACCGCCCATTCGATCTCGCGTCCTTCTCGTACACCTCGTTGCCGGCCAACGGGTCGCTGTCGAGCCAGGATGCCACGGCCACCTACGCGCCGAACCCCGGGTTCGTCGGCACCGACACGTTCGCGTACGAGATCTGCGACACGACCTCGCTGTGCGCGACGGCAACGGTGACCGTCGCCGTCCACCACGTCTTCCGCGCACCCATCGCCGAGGACGACTTCCATGAGACCCGCTTCCGTGTCTCGATCCTCGTTCCGGTCGTCGGCAACGACGTGTCGTTGAACGATGCCCCGCTCGACGACGAGGTCACGATTCTCGTCGATCCGCCCAACGGGTCGGCGAGTGAAGAACCGGGTGGCACGATCGAGTACTCGCCGGGCGAAACGTTCAGCGGTGTGGACTGGCTCCTCTACGAGGTCTGCGACTCGACCGGGTTGTGCGACACGGCGACGATGACCATCGTCGTCGCGGACACCGTGGGCACGCCGATCATCAGCGACGACGCCGCCTTCGCCACCCATGGGCAGACCACCTCGATCCCGGTCCTCGCGAACGATGTCTATGTGCACGCCGGCGAGGACTTCACCATCGTCAGCGGTCCGTCGAACGGCGAGATCGAGGTCGTCGGGAGCGAATACTCCATCCAGACCACCGAGCCCTTGACGCTCGACTACACACCCACGCCGCCGTTCGTCGGCGTGGACGCGATCACCTACCAACTGTGCGATCGGAATGCCTGCCGGACCGGAACGGTGACCGTCGCCGTCGGGGCGTCCCCTGTGCCGCCCACTGGGACGCCCGACGCCGCCTACGGCATCGACACGAGCGGTGCGCTGCGACTTGCCGTGCTGGACAACGACGTGGCCAATCTCGGCGCCCTCGACCCGAGCACTGTCCGGATCACATCCCAGGGGTCCTTCGGGAGGGCGACCGTCATGGCCGATGGCGCCGTCGACTATCTCCCGCATCCCGACTTCGGAACGACCGACTCCTTCACCTACGAGGTGTGCAACACGGCGAGTGCGTGCGCCAGTGCAACGGCCACCGTGACGACCGACCCGCGCCCGCCGGACCCGACACCGACAGCCACACCGACGCCGACGGCCACGCCGAACCCGACAGCGACGCCGTCGGCCACTCCCACACCGAGGTCCACGCCGACACCCCGGTCCACGCCCACACCGAGCCCGAGGCCACAGCCCACACCAAGCGCGACGCCGGTCTCATGTGGTGGACGGGTCGCGACGATCGTCGGCACAGATGGAGCCGATGTCATCGAGGGCACCGACGGTCCGGACGTGATCCACGGACTCGGCGGCGACGATGTCATCCGCGGCCGAGGCGGGGACGACGTGATCTGTGGTGGCCCGGGCCTCGACCGGCTGGTCGGTGGTGGCGGAGCCGACCGCATCTTCGGACAAGGAGGCGCCGACACCATCAGCGGAAGCTCCGGAGCCGACGTGATCTTCGGCGGTGGCAGTGCCGACAAGATTCGCGGCAACAAGGGCAAGGACACGCTGAGGGGCGGCACCGGGGCCGACTTCGTCCACGGTGGATCGGGTGGCGACGACATCGAGGGCAACGGAGGTCGGGACCTGCTGGTCGGTGGCAGCGGTCATGACGAGATTTCGGGTGGGTCGAAGGCCGACGAGATCAAGGGCGGCAGTGGCAACGACCAGCTGCGCGGCAACTCCGGGCCCGACCACCTCGACGCCGGGTCGGGGCTCGACCTGTGCTCGGGCGGGACCGGTGCCGACACCTCGACCGGGTGTGAGATCCGCCTCTCCGTCTCCCGGCAGGTCGGCTAGATCCACATCGGCGGGCACAGTCGCCTCGATTCGAGAGCCGGCGACGACCGCCGGCGGTCGAGCCGCATGCGACCGACCTAGGGTTCGGTGATGACCGATCGCAGCGTGATGGACCTCTGTGTCGAGTCCGCGTCCGCCGCCGCCGAAGCAGGTGCCTTCCCCAACGGGTCAGCGGTTGTCGGCGTCGACGGCGCGGTGCTGGCGGTGTCGCGCTCGCACGCGGAGGACACGCCGGACCCGACCGCTCACGCCGAGGTGTCGGCGATCCGCGCGGCCGCGGCCGGTCACGGGGTCCGGGTTCTCGAGGGCGGGACGCTGTTCACCACGCTCGAGCCGTGTGCGATGTGCCTCCATGCGGCGGCCAGCGCCGGGATCGTCCGGATCGTCTACGGGTGCGAGCGCTCGGCGGTCGGCGACGGCGCCTACGTGAGCACCGCGTCGGCCGCCGACCTGTCGGCGCGTCTCATCCGCCCGATCGTGTTGGAGCATCTCCCGGCCCCAGGCATCGCCGATCGCGTCACGAGGTTCCTCACCGGCTGACCGGTCGGTTCCAAGGCCGCCGGAGGGGTGGGCCCTGCCTGGGCTGAGCGGTTGCCCGGTAGTCTGGTCCGGTCAGTGCGAGCACCCGAGCTCGAGCCGGCTACGCCGGCTGGAGCGAACGGCGCAAGCGCAGCCGCAGCGCGAGCCTCTTGCGAGCCTGCGGAATGACACGGAGGAGTGCGAGAGCGGCCGAATCGGCACGCTTGGAAAGCGTGTGTGGGGAAACTCACCGTGGGTTCGAATCCCACCTCCTCCGCCAATTCGATGCACGGGGGTCGGCGACGATGGCGGCGACGTCGTTGACAGAACTGCTGATCGAGATCCGGGGGTGCGAGGTGTGTGCCTCGTCGCTGCCGGCAGGCCCCAGGCCGATCGTCCAGGCGGGGGCGTCGGCCTCGATCGTGATCATCGGGCAGGCGCCGGGCCGACGGGTGCACGAGAGCGGTGTGCCGTGGGACGACCCGAGCGGGGACACGCTGCGCCAGTGGATGGGCATCGGTCCCGACGAGTTCTACGACCCGGACGTCGTGGCGCTGGTGCCGATGGGCTTCTGTTATCCCGGCGCCGCGAAGTCCGGCGACAAGCCGCCGCGCAAGGAGTGCGCTCCGCTGTGGCACGACGCCGTGCTCGGGCACTTGCCGGGCCGGGCGTTGGACATCGTCATCGGCACCTACGCCCAGTCGCGCTACCTGCCCGATCGAGCCTCGACGCTCACCGCCACGGTCGCGGGCTGGGAGCGGTATCTGCCCGAGCGGATTCCACTTCCGCATCCGTCGCCGCGCAACACCCCGTGGCTCCAGAAGAACCCCTGGTTCGAGAGCGAGACGCTCCCGGCGCTGCGCTCGCGTGTGGCCGAGGTACTCGGCCGGTGAGCGCATCGGCGGAGGTGCCGGACTGAGGCACCCACTCCGTCCTCAGGGTTTGGTCCAGACCGAGACGGCCGATGGGCTGTCGTCGGTGAAGTCGCTGCGGTCCCAGTCGCCCCATCGATGGGTGAGCTCCATGCCGGCGATTCGTGCCATGAGGTCCATCTCCGCGGGCCACAGGTATCGCTGCGGTGTGTCGAACGTCTCGGCGGTGCCGTCCGGGAAGCTCCACACGTGGTGTGAGACCAGGCGCTGATTGACCCGGTCGAACTCGTCGATGCCCACGTGGGTGTCACTGCGGTCGAAGACGACATGGCGTTCGCCCGGGGCGAGGCGGATGAGTGGCGGGATGTTCATCTCGATCACGAAGTGCCCGCCCGGCTCCAGGTGTGCGGCCGCGTTCCGGAAGCACTCGACCTGCTCGTCCTGGGTCAGCAGGTTGCCGATGGTGTTGTAGACGAGGAACACGACGCGAAACGCGCCCTCGAGCCTGGTGGTCGTCATGTCTCCGATGGTCACGGGGACCCGGTCGCCTCCCGGCTTCTTGAGTTGTTGCGCGTGCATCGGTCGTGACAGCTCGATGCCGTGGACCTCGACGCCGGTGGCCTGGAGCGGGAGGGCGACCCGGCCGGTTCCGGAAGCGAACTCCAGGGCCCGCCCGTCGCCGGCCAGTTCGGCGAGGACCTCGACCATGGTGGCGAGCATCGCGGGGTCGCCCGGTGAGAACTCGTCGTAGTTGGTCGCGTGCCGCTCGTCGAAGATGCCGTCGCTCATCGGCGCAGTCTCGTCCGGTGGACTGCTCCGTGCACGGGAGTTCGTTCTCAGCGCAGGATGGGACGCATCCGGTCATGAGCGCGTCGGGTGGCCTCGACCACCGAGCCCGCCCCGCCGGTGGACGCCCAGTGGAACATCATGGCGTCGAGTCCCCCCATGTAGGCCCCTGCGATGACCTTCGCGGTCTCGGCGTCGTGGCCACCTCGTCGTTCCGCCAGCTCGGCGATGCGACGGAGCCACTCGGCGTTGGCGACACCGGCGACGTTGAGCGAGGGGGCCTCCTCGAGGATGGCGTACGCGGTTCGGACGCGATCGATGTCGGCGTCGATGTGGGACGCGACCGCTGTCGCGGCGATCTCGATGGCCTCGACGAAGCCGACGCCGGGCTCGAGCCCGGCCACCGCGCCGTCGTACACCTCGAGCCATCGATTGGGGATCTCGAGAACGACGTCCTCTTTGGTGGGGAAGCGCCGGTAGGCCGTGCTGCGAGAGACGCCCGCCGTGCGGGCGACCTCTTCCATCGTCACCTCGGCGAAGCCACGCGCGGCGAAGAGTTGGAACGCGGCGTCGACGATGTCCGCTCGGGTCTGGGCATGTCGTCGCTCTCGGAGGCCGGCCACGGGGTCAGCCTAGGTGACTGCTGACACGTTGACTCAAACTGAGACAATGTGTCACATTTGGACCATGAGTCATCTGATTTCGGATCTCGACATCGAGACGGCGCTGCCGGGCGCGCCGTTCTCCGAGTACCACCGGCGGGTCGTCGATCGTCCGATCGACGACGTGTGGCCGGCCTGCCTGGCGGTGACCGTCGCCGAGGTACGCACTCTCGCGCCGTTGATGGCCCTCCGGGGCCTTCCCCGACTCTTGACCCGTCGTGCGCCCGAGGAGGGACCGATGGCCGGCGGCACCCCACTGTTGGAGACCTTCGAGGGTTCCGGGTTCGTGATCCTTCGGCGCGACGAGCAGCCCGTCGGCGGGCGCGCCAGCGTGATGTTCGGCGCCGTCGGGAGGTTCTGGTCGGTCTCACACAACATGCCGGTCCCGATCGAGACGCCGGCCGAGCTCCTCGCCTTCGACGAACCCGGGTTCGCCAAGACCGTCGCCCGGCTCGATGCCGTCGATCTCGGCGACGGACGCACGCGGATCGAGACCGAGACCCGCGCCGCCGGAACCGACGCGGCGTCGACGCGGAGGTTCGCCCCGTACTGGGCGGTGATCCGGTTGCCGAGCGGCCTGATCCGACGGAGCTGGCTGGCCGGCGTCGGTCGTCGCGCCGGAGCGGGCCGATGAGTGCGCTCGACTACTGGCCGCGGCGCGCCGATGGACTCCCACCCGGCCAGCGCCAGGTCCGACGCCTGCCCCGGTTCTCGGACAAGCCGCTCCGGTGGGCACCGGTCCCGGGCGAGCTCAGGCTCGTCGTCTCGGTCGAGGGTGACGAGGTCGGCGAGATCGGCCCCGCCGAGTGGGGTCGGTTCGACCGGGTCGACCAGGTCGGCGATCTGCACTGTGTGACCACCTGGAGCTATCGCGGCCTGCGGTGGAGCGGCTTCCGCTTCGTCGACGTCGTCCGCAGCGTCGTCGACGGCGAACTGGCCCCGTACCTGGTCGTCCACGCCCTGGATCGTCAGTCGGCCATCTACGTCACCGAGGACCTGGACCGACCGGACGTCCTGCTGGCCACCCATCTCGACGGCGAACCGCTGTCTCGGCGCCACGGTGCGCCGTTGCGGCTCGTGAGTCCGGGCCAGTACGGCTACAAGAACGTCAAGCACGTCGTCCGGGTCGACTTCCGAGATCAGGAGCCGGCATCGACGCTGGGTCCGAAGGAGCACCTGCGTGCCCGCGTGGCCGAGGAGGAGCGCCACTCGCGCATGCCGAACTGGGCGGTTCGTGTGCCGTATCGACTCACGGTCGTCCCCACCGCGCTGGCTGCCGACCGCGGGCTGCGGCGTTCGCCCGACGCCTGAGGATCACTCGAGGTCGGTCGCGGGGTCGTCTCTGCGGACCACGACGCGGCTGCCGCGGTCGTAGGTGATGTAGTTCCAGGCCCAGTTGACCAGCACGTTCGCGCGGTTGCGGAAGCCGATCAGCATGACCAGGTGCAGGGCGAGCCACGCCAGCCAGCCGACGGGTCCGGCGAGTCGGATTCCCGAGGGGAGCTCGGTCACCGCGGCGTTGCGGCCGATCGTCGCCATCGATCCCTTGTCTCGGTAGACGAAGGGCCCCGGGTCGGTCCCGGCGCCGATGCGGTGGGCGATCTTCGATGCAGCGTGACGGCCACCCTGGATGGCGACGGCCGCGACCTGGGGGAGCGGGCGGCCGTCCTCGGTCGGGCTGGCCGCGAGGTCACCGATCACGAAGACGTCCGGATGTTCGACCACAGCGAGGCGATCGTCGACGACGATGCGGCCGCCGGGTCCCGTCGCGAAGCCCGCGCGTTCCCCGATCGGATTCGCTCGGACACCGGCGGCCCACACCAGGGTGTGGCTGGGAATCCGCGTGCCGTCGCCGAGGCGGACCTCGGTGGCGCCGACCGCTTCGACCGCGGTGTCGGTGACGACCTCCACGCCGAGCTTCTCGAGACTCTTGCGGGCGCGCCCCGACGAGCGCGGTGAGAACGTCCCGAGAATGCGGTCGGTCGCCTCGACCAGGACGATGCGGGCTCGCGTGACGTCGAGCGTCGGGAAGTCGCGGCGCAGCACCCGGTGGACCAGCTCGGCCAGACCGCCCGCGAGTTCGACGCCGGTCGGGCCGCCACCGACGACCACGAAGGTGAGCGCGCCGTCCTCGACGAGAGATGGGTCGGCGTCGACGGCCTCGAATCGCTCGAGGACGTGGTCGCGCAGGGCGACGGCGTCGGCCGCGCTCTTCAGGCCGAAGGCGTGGTCGTCGACCCCCGGCACGCCGAAGGTGTTCGTGACCGCGCCGCAGGCCAGCACGAGCGAGTCGTAGGTCACGGACGCACCATCCCGCAGGTGGACGTCCCTGGTGCCGGTGTCGACACGATCGACCATGCCGAGCCGCACCCGGGCGTTGCGCTGCCGGTGGAACACGCCGCGCACGGCGTGGCAGACGTCGTCCACGTCGAGTCCCGCCGTGGCCACCTGATAGAGGAGCGGCTGGAAGGTGTGGTGATTGCGAGCGTCGACGACGGTGACGTCCACCGGCAGTGACCGCATCGCTCGGGCCGCGGCCAGGCCCCCGAAGCCCGCGCCCACCACCACGACCTGATGCCGTCGGTCCATGTCGCACCTCCTGTGCTTGTGATTCATTTCACAAACTCTCGGGCCCCGCGTCAAGCGACTTCGGTCACGAGCATCCTCGCGATGGCGCGGTAGGCCGCATCCACCCACCTACCATGCGCGTCATGGCTGAACGTGATGTGGAGAAGGATGTCCCGGTCTCGCAGTTCGTGGACACGCTGCGGCGCCTGGCCGATGCCCTGGAGGCGGGCGAGTCGTTCCGCATCCAGGTCCAGAACAGGCGGTTCACCGTGCCGGCCGACGCCGACATCGTCATCGAGCACGAGGTCGACGACGGCAACGAGGAACTCGCTCTGGAACTCCAGTGGGAGTCCCGCGACGACTGATCGTCACACGTCGCTCGGCCTCGCGACCTCCGGCGCCTACCAGTAGTCGGTCATCAGCTCCGAGATCCAGGCCGGCTGTCGAACCTCGCCTCTCGGGCCGAACTCGCGCACGTGCGGCTTGACGTCGAGCACCGGCGTGCCGTCGATCGCGTCGAGTCCCCGGACGTGCACGTCGAGGCCGTCGACCTCGACCAGCTCGCACGTGGTGATGCCCAGCCGGTTGGGTCGCGCCTTGGCGCGCTGGGCGAAGATGCCGACGAGCGGCCAGTCCTCGCGATTGCGCGGGTGGCGGGCGCCGAGATTGATCCGGTCCTCGGCGACCTGGTCGAACAGGAACACCACCTCGATGTGGGAGAAGTCATCGAGGCCCGCGAGGACGTCGGGCGCGTACCGCTCGCCGTCGATCGCGATCGTGCTCTCGATCCCGCCCCAGTCGTCGTCGATCGCCTCAGCGCGCGGCGATCGCACCCAGCCGATCGCGGTGACGGTGTAGTCGGTCTCGGTCATCTCAGTTCGCCTTGATCAGCCGGCTGCACAACATCTTGGACAGGTTGAGCAGGAACTTGGCGGCGATCGTGGGCTCCTCGGCGATCATCTTCCGCAGGGCCCCGTCGCTCAGGCTGAGGATCCGGGAGTCCGGCACGGCGGCGACGATGTCCGCGGTCCGGGTCATGTCGAGCAGGAACGCGGTCTCGCCGAACGCGTCGCCCTTCTGGAGGACACCGACAGGCCGATCGTCCACCCGGACCTCCAGGGTTCCTGCGAGCACCACGAAGATGTTGCGGCCCGCGCCCCCGGCCTTCAGGACCCGGTCACCGTCGGCGCACTCGATGATGTTGCTCCGCCCCAGACAGCGTTCGATCTCCTCCTCGGTGAAGTCGTCGAACGCGCCGATCTCGGTTGCGGCCAGCTGGTCGAGGGTCTCCCGTATCTCGGCCAGGTACTCCTGCGGCGCCGCCATCATGCCGCTCGTCACCGCCCCCTGGCCGCCGACCACGGCTGCCGCCGGCGCCGGGAGCCGGTCTTTCGGCGTGTCGCCGATGCCTCGCAACGCCTCGGCGTCGGGGCGGAAGCTCACCATCGGGATCAGATACCCGGCCTCGACGCTGTTGATGTTGCGATCCGCGTAGGGCGACTGGCCGTTGGCGATGTACATCGACAGCAGGTGTGGCTCGCAGGCGCTGAAGATGACTCGGATGTCGTCGATCGTGTCCGACGCCTGTGCCCGATCCATCATCTCGTGAAAGACGGGCGTGCCTCGGTGCTCGGGGGCCACCATCGCCCGTTCGCCGACCGCCATCACCTCCGCCAGACCGGCGTCGAGCCATGGCCCGAGTCGGTACTGGTCGATCTGTCGTGCCGACAGACCGCGGTCGCCGCGGGTGAGGCGCATCGCGGCGACGAGCGTCCCATCGGCCGCCCGTGCGACGTAGTGCTGGCTGCGCTCGTCCTCGTCCTCGACGAAGATGCGCGAGTCGTGGTCCGCCGCGGCGCGGTACTTGCCCATCTCCTCGACGAGGACCCGATACTTGAGGCGCTGGACCTCGGTCAGGTCCTCACCGCCCCGGTGCCACGACTCGAACGTGTATTCAGGCTCACCCATCGTCACCCCCGCAACCGACGGGCGTGACCGTACATCGTGGAGCGCGTACTACGCCGTTGCGGCAAGGGCGTCGGCGGCCGCGAGCATGTGGCGCCCCACCGGTTGGAGTTCGATGCCGGTCGCCACCAGGCCGGTCGACACTCGTTCGGCGAACGCCCAGTCCCATATCGCGCCGGGATCGGTGCCCGTGCGGCGAGCGACGTCGGCGACGAGGGCGGCCGGGTCGCGGGCCATGAGCTCCTCGGGGTCCTCTCGCAGGATGATCCCGAGGTCGCACTCGGGCTCGGCGATCACGCCGTCGGGGTCGACGAGCTTCCAGCCCGACGCGGCTCGCAGGGCGTTCCACTGGTGGACGTCGCCGTGGCAGAGGACCGCGCGGTCCGGATCGTGGGCTCGTGCCCGTCGACGGGCCGAGGACACCGCGTCGTCGACCGCGGCGCGCGAGCAGGGTCGATCGAGGCGTTCCCATTCGACCTCGATGAACTCGACGAGCCACTCGGCCTTGGTCCGCCCGTCGACCAGCAGGTCTCCCAGCTCGCCGGGCGGACGCCACACCGCTGCTGCCGTGGCGATCAGGATCGGGAGCCGCTCCTCATAGGGCACCTCGCCGTCGAACATCGACGGACCGAGACGCTCGATCAGCAGCGCCGACCGCGAGCCGTCGAAGCGGAGCAGTTCGGCGCAGCCGCGGCCACCGCACTCGGCGAGCACCGCCGCCTCCTCCCGAGCGTTGGTGCCGTCGCGCGGAACCAGGACCTTCAAGACGGCCTCGCGTCCCGAGCGCATCGTCGCCTCCAGGACGACCGCCTCGGTCCCGCCCTCGATCGAGGCGCCGGTCGTGAGACCCCACTCGTCCGCCAGATCCGCCAGCATGGCGTCGAGACCGTCGAGCCAGGCCTCGTCACCGGTGGCCAGGGCCTTGTTGCGCACCACTTCAGGGACCAGGACCATGTCGCCGATTGTGCCAGCCGTGACGCCGGGCGCCCCGGGGATTGCCTCCCGGCCGAGCGATCGCCTGCGCCGATGGCACATCCGACGGCCGACGTGGTCCGCGGCCCCCTCGGCGAACACCGATGGCCGGTCGATGCTGCGGGGCGGTACCCTGAGAGGACACCCGCTTCGGGATGTGACGACCGGGTCCTGTGCAATGAGGACCTGTGAACCGAGTCAGGGCCGGGAGGCAGCAGCTCTCAGCGGTGCTCCTCGTGTGCCGCAGATCGCCTGGTCGTCACTTCCGGAAGCGGGTGTCTCGCGTCCGAATCAGCCCGCTCCGTGGCGGTGGGGCTGCCGATGGTCGTATCCGTCGTCCGGATGACGGTCATTGGTCCCAGACCCGAATTCAATTGTCCGGCGGGCCGTGGTTCACTCTCTTCGGCGGTGACCACCACCGAATGACACCACCAGGGCGGGCTGGAGCGACATGCGGGGAGTGACACGAACGATCGTTTGCGTGACGCTGCTCGTCAGCGCCTGCTCGGTCGAGCTGGGTGTCGAGGTGCTCGACCCACACGGCAATCCCACCGTCGTGCCCGTCAACGGCGAGACGGTCGCCATGGCCGAGGCCGCGGTCGAGGGGGCTCGGGGCGCCGGCGTCGACGCGGCCGTCGACGAACAGCCCGATCAGCCCACCCCGTCGCGGGACACTGCGGAGCCCACGGTGACGCCGGCGTCGGACCCCGAGGCCGAACCGACCGCGACACCCGTTCCGGCCGACGACGCGCCGGCCCCCACCGTCGAGCCGACCCCGACCTCCTCGACACCGGACCCGACCCCCACCCCCGCGGACGCGTCGGGTGACACGTCCAGCCCGACCGCCACGCCATCGCCCACGCCGACGCCGGCCCCGACCGCCACCCCCGAGCCCGTCGAGATCGAGTTCGTGATCGGGCCCGACGCCCCGCTGCTCGGCGTGGCCGTCGGCAGCGACGCCACGGCCGCCATGGCCTCGCTCGCGACCGCGATCGGCGAGCCCGACTTCGACTCGGGTTGGTACGTCGGCTGCCCGCTCGACGGCGACGCACTCGACGAGCGCCTGGTGCAGTGGGGTGACCTCAACGTCTACTTCGACCGCTCCGACGGCGCCGAGGTGATGCGGGCCTGGGGCTACGACCTGCGCATCGTCGACGGCGGATTCCCGGAGCTCGAGATGATCGAGCTGCCGGGCGGGGCTCGGATGGGAGACCCGGTGAACGAGGTCGCGGCAGCGGCCGGCCTCGAGGTCCGCTACGACGACCTCTTCGACATCAATCGCGTCGGTGAGTCCGGCTACGAGATCCTGGCCGACGCCCCGCCGGGGGCACCGGTGTGGGGTGTGTTCGTGCCGGGGATCCCGACCTGCGAGTGAGGGCCGAGCGTCGAGTCTGACCCCCGGCGGGCCGTCGGGGTCACCCGGTAGGCTCGCCCCGATGGCCTACCAGTCGCTCTATCGCCGCTACCGCTCCGGCCGGTTCGGTGAACTCGTCGGGCAGCAACACGTCGTGACGGCGCTGAAGAACGCGGTCACCGAGGAGCGGGTGGGCCACGCATACCTGTTCAGTGGGCCGCGGGGCACGGGCAAGACGAGCACGGCGCGCATCCTGGGCAAGGCGCTCAACTGCACCAATCTCGGTGACGACGGCGAGCCGTGCTGCGAGTGCGAGTCGTGTCAGGCCTTCCAGCAGGGGACGTCCTACGACCTCCAGGAGCTCGACGCCGCGTCCAACAACGGTGTCGAAGCGATCCGTGACCTGATCTCCAAGGTCGCGCTCGGTTCGCCCGGGCGGACGAAGGTGTACATCCTCGACGAGGTCCACATGCTGACGGCAGGCGCCGAGAACGCGCTGCTCAAGACGCTCGAGGAGCCCCCGGACCACGTGGTCTTCGTCCTGGCGACCACCGAGCCGCACAAGGTCGTCCCCACCATCCGGAGCCGGACGCAGCACTACGAGTTCGAGCTGATCCCGGCCCAGGAACTCGAGGCCCACGTCCGGTGGGTGGCCCAGGACGCGGGGCTCCAGGTCGACGACGAGATGGTCGACTATGTGATCCGCGTCGGCGGTGGCTCGGCGCGCGACACCTTGTCGGCGCTCGACCAGGTCGTCGCGGCCGGTGGCATCCCACGCGGCAACGACGTGATCGACGACATCATGGCCGGCCTCTCGGCGGCCGACGCAGGGCAGGTCGTCGTCGCGGTCAACGAGGCCCTCAAGGCCGGTCGCGACCCACGCGTGATCGGTGAGGACCTGCTCGCACGCCTCCGCGATGCCTTTCTGTCGGCCATGGGTGCATCGCTGGATCACCTCTCGGACGCCCAGGCGGAGGCGGCACGGACGGCCGCCGGCGCGATGGGGCCGGCGGCGATCACGCGCGCGCTCGAGCGCATCGGTGGTGCCCTGATCGACATGCGTCAGGCCCCCGACCCGCGGGTCGATCTGGAGGTCGCGCTGCTCCGTCTCAGCCGTGCGGACCTCGACACCGACCTCCCAGCGGTCGTCGCCCGCCTCGAACGGCTCGAACAGGGTGGTGTCGTCGCGGCGCCGCCCGCCGCCGATCCCGCTCCTGCGTCGGCGCCATCGCCCGCGGTCGCCGAGCCCGTGGCGGCGCCGCCGGAGCCGACGGCGGAGACCCCGGCTCGAAGCGCTGGCTCCCGACCCGCCGACGGCGCCCGCGCCGCGTTGGCCGCGA
>JBCCFK010000015.1:0-30512 GCA_039029775.1 Actinomycetota bacterium
AGGAAGAACACCAGGAAGCCGCCGAGGCCGCCACCCCCGCCGTCGCCTCCCCCGGTGCTGCTCCCGGACGGTGCCGGGGTCGGCGCGGCTGTGTCGCCACCCGTCAAGCGAAGCGAGTCGGTGAACGCGCCGACCGCGCCCGTCGTCGTGGCCCCGGCGTCGAAGGCGTCCAACGCGGCATCCAGCGCCTGGTCGAGCTCGGCATCGGTGTAGCGCACGCTCTCCGACGACACCGCGACCTCGCCCGGCGTGATCACCAGCACGGAGGCCTCGAAGCGGCCCAGGTCGCGCAGCGCCTCAGCGAGCGCATCGGCGCCGGTGGACTCGTCCTCGGCCAACACGACGACGAGGACTTCGTCGATGCCGCGCAGCGCTCCGGCGAGATCGTTCGGGTCGGCGTCGGCTCCCGACTCGACGAAGAGGCCGTCGCGCTCGAGCGCCTCGACGATCTCTTCGAACGTCGGCTGCGCCGAGGCGACGATCGGCGTCGACACGACGATGGCGAGCGCCATGAGGGCGCTCGCCATCGGAAGAAGGATTCGCCGCATGGGCTGCGAGGCTACCGGAGCCTCACCGCCAGACACAGGCTTCGACCCGGCAGGCGGGATCGGTCGCTCAGTCGGTGGCCAGCCCGATCGGGCAGCTGACGCCGGTCCCACCGAGGCCGCAGTACCCGTTGGGGTTCTTGGCCAGGTACTGCTGGTGGTAGTCCTCGGCGAAGTAGTAGTCGGTCACCGGCACGATCTCGGTGGTGATCTCGCCATAGCGGGCGGCGTTGAGCTCGGCCTGGAACATGGCCTTGGACTTCTCGGCCGCTTCGCGCTGGTCGTCGTCGTAGAAGTAGATGCCGCTCCGGTACTGGGTGCCGACGTCGTTGCCCTGGCGCATGCCCTGGGTGGGGTCGTGGCTCTCCCAGAACACCTTGAGCAGGTCCTCGTAGCCGATCTGGTCGGGGTCGTAGACGACCTGCACCACCTCGTTGTGCCCGGTCAGGCCCGAACACACCTCCTGGTAGCTCGGGTTCGGGGTGATACCCGCGGAGTACCCGACGGAGGTGGTGATGACACCCGGCAGGGTCCAGAACTTGCGCTCGGCGCCCCAGAAGCAGCCCATCCCGAACACGGCCTTCCGCGCGTTCTCCGGGAACGGCCCGTCGAGGGGCGCGTCCAGGACGAAGTGGCGTGGCGGGAGCGGCATCGTCATCTCACGGCCCGGCAGGGCCTCGTCGGGTGTCGGCATCGCGGTCTTGTCTCGGCCGAACAGTCCCATCGCTGTGCCTCCTTGGCATGGGTTTCCCGGACCACGGTAGTGGTCCGTGCGAAGAGGGAACCGCTCGGACGGCCCGTTTGGTCCCGGTTCGCGGATGTTTTTCCGCTATCGCCGCGAGGCGCCTATCCCGTCCCGCGAGCAGTGAGATAGCCGTCGCAGAGCTCGATCAGCCGGTCGCGGCCGAAGGAGCGTTCGTGACCGCCGTGGACGACGGTGACGGGAAGCGTTCGGAGGCGCCTCATCGTGGTGAGATAAGCGTCGGGATCCGAGCCCTCGAGCGCGTCGAGGAGGGGGCCGTCGTAGAGCGCGTCGCCCGAGAACAGCACGCCGGTCGCCTCCTCCCACAGGCCGATGCTGCCCGGCGAGTGCCCGGGCAGATGCAGGACTTCGAACCGGCGGTCGCCGAGATCGACGACGTCCGCGTCGGTCAGCACGCGCGTGGCCGGTGCCGGCGCGATCTCGTAGAACGGCTCGACACCGCCGGGCGGAACGGCGTCGATCAGGTGGGCACCGAACTCGTAGCCGGCGGCCTCGTACACCCCGACGGTGCTCTCGCCGTAGACCGACGTGTCGACTGCGGCGAGCTGGGGCTCGGCGACCGCATCGGCCTCGGCGGCATGGATCGCGCGGTGCTCGAACTCGTGGAGACCGCCCACGTGATCGCTGTGGGCATGGGTGGCGATGGCGATGAGTGGGCCGTCGAGTTCGCGCTCGACGAACGGCCGCAGCGGCCGTATCCCCATGCCCGTGTCGATCACGAGGTCGGCGTCACGGCCACGGACGTGCCACACGTTGCAGCGGAGAAAGGGATGGACGTGTGGCTCGACGACGAGGGTGATGTCGTCGTCGACGCGCTCGCGTACCCACCACACGTCGGCGACAGGAAGTTCGGACAGAGCCGTCACGACGACATGGTGTCAGACGGCTGCGGATGACGACCGTCGAGCGTTCAGTTGACGCGGAACTCGATGCGGCGGTTGGCCGCCTTGTCCTCGTCGGACTCCTCCGGGTCGATCTTCAACTGGGTCTCGCCGTAGCCCGTGGCGTTGAGCCGGTTGGCGTCGACGCCCTGGCCGACGAGGTAGTCGAGGACCGAGTCGGCCCGTTGTTGGGACAGGTCGAGGTTGATCTCGGCGGGCCCGTCGCTGTCGGTGTGGCCCTGGATCTCGACCCGACCACCCGGGCTCTCGAGGAGAAGTTGCGCCGCCCGATCGAGGATCGGGAACGACTCCTCCAGGATCTCGGCGCTGCCCCGGGCGAAGAGGATCGGGTCCAGCGTGACGATCTCGTTGAGGGCCACCTCGGTCCTGAGGGTTCCGGGCAGCAGCACCGCGTCGACGATGTGCACGACCCCGTTGGTCGCATCGACGTCCTCGGTGAGGATGACGGCGTCGCCGACGATGAACGCGCCATCGCTGATCGGCTGCACCGGGATCGACTCCCCCTGGGCCGACGTGAGCGCGGTCACGCTGGCGAGCTCGCGCGTGGTCACGGTGCCCGGCACGACGTGATATTGCAGGACCTCGGTCAGCTGGGTGGCGTCGCTCAGCTCGTCGAGCGCGATGGTGTCCAGATCCTGGATGGCCTGGTTCGTCGGCGCGAAGAGCGTGAATCCGTCCTCCGACGCCTCGGCGAACCCGCCTAGCAGACCGGCGGCGTTCAGGAAGTCGGTGATCTGGGTGAGGTCGTCCCGACTCGCCAGCACGTCGGCGATGCTCAGGTCGCTCCCGGCGATGATGAGCCGGTCGTCGATCACGAGGCCGAGGTCGGCGAAGGCCGAGACGACTGCGGCGCGGTCGCCCTCGTCGTCGATCTCGCCGCGGAGGACGACCGCTCCACCGGAGAGCGAGCTGGCCTCGTCGACGACCAGGTCGATGGCGACGGCCTCGCGACCGACCAGCTCCGCCGAGGCCGCGATGAGGGCGTCGGCCACCGCATCGGCGGGCACCGTGCCCGAGATCGCGATGGTGTCCACGGCGTAGCGGACCTCGACCAGGGCTGGAATGTCGGCGGGCGTCGGGGTGGGGACGGCGGTGGGCAGCGGGACCGAGGTGACCGCGTCGTCCACCTGGGCGCCGGCGGCGTCGACCGCGAACGTGGCGTCGGTGTCGTCGTCGGTGAACGACGTGAACGCCAGTACGGCCACGATCCCGGCGACGATCAGGAACAGCCAGAAGAAGGGCTCGCGGCGGTCGTCGCGTTCATCGTCGCTGTCCGACCACTCGGGCTCGTCGTAGTCAGCCGCCATCGCCGGTCTCCGATTCGACCGGGGTGTCGTCTGCCTCGTCGGTGCCGTCGGCCGGTGTGACGTCCGGGCACGGTTCGCCCTCGCCGTCGTCGGCGGGCTCCTCGCAGTCGTCGTCGACCTCGAGCTGCTCCAGCAGGGAACGCAGCCGGGCCGTCTGGAGCGTGATCACGTCGCGCTGGACGTCGACCCCCACGGCCTCACCGGTGCCGACGAACACGTACTCGACGAGCGCGCGATCGACGCGGACAGCGATGACGTCGGCCACCTGCTGGGGGCCGAATCCGGGCGCGGCGGTCAGGCGCCACCAGGCCGCCTCGTCACCGAAGGCGGGATCGGTCATCGACATCGTCGAACTCACGGTCAGCGCGCCGCCCCCGGGACCCGGTTGGCGCTGCCACAACTCGGTGAGACAGCCGCCAGTCTCGGGTTCACGCAACGCGTCCAAGACCGAGCCGGCGAGGTCGCCGTCTGCGCCGACGATCGTGGTGTGCGAGACCGTCTGGGCACCCGATGGCCCCTCGAAGGACTGACGCCGGGTCGGCTCGTCGAGACTGTTCTCGATGTCGCCCGCGAACGGCTGGCACGCCTCGATCGGCAGCGTTCCCTCGTCGTCGGCCTGCAACGTGAGGGGCGAGACGATCGGGATCGCGGCAGGCGACCAGCCGACGGGGAGGTCGGCCACGGCGAGGACCCCGGAACCGGCGACGCTCTCGTCGGCTGCGAGGTCGCGTTCGTCGGTGGGCCAGTACTCGTTGTAGGCCCACCACACCGCGCCGAAGAACGCGGCCCAGAGCACCAGCCGGAAGAACCCCCGCAGCCACCAACGGTCGAATCGGGCCCGCAGCAGAGGATCGGCGCCGGTGGCCCCGTAGTGGGAGATGTGGCTCGTCCACCTGCGGCCGTCCCAGTAGCGAGCCTCGTACCGACCCGTCGGATCCGGATACCAGGCGGGATCCAGCAGCGGGGGCGGGGGTAGCGGCGGCCGTGTCATCGCCGCAGAGGTTACCGGCGCGCATCCGCAGCCACGTGGCAGGTCACTCCGCGCGACGGAGACCTCAAGAATCACCCTTGCGGTGCCGATAGGGGGTCCAATCGCGTCGATCGCACACCGAGAGCAGGGAGGTCGGCGGACATGGCACTTCCAGCAGGTTGGTATCCCGTCGCCGGCGACCCGTCGGGCACGCACCGGTATTGGGACGGCGAGGCATTCACCACGGGCCCCAAGCGCGACATCAACGCCCGCGCCAAGTCCGGCTTCGCCAAGCCGAACACGGCCACCAAGTGGCGGATGGCCACCCTCATGTCACGGCTGATCGCCGCCGTGATCGACCTCGGCGCCCCGGTCGCGATCGTGCTCGGCATCGCCAACGGTCTGGGCTACGCGATGCCCGGCACCTCGCTGGAGAGCTGGACCGACAGCCCCGGGCTCCTGGCCGTGATCGCCGCCGTTCTGGTCGCGAACGAGGTCCTGCTCGTCGGGCTGTGGGGCGTCAGCCTCGGCCGCACGCTGATGGGCCTCCGTGTCGTCGACTTCCGTGACAAGGACCGCGCGCCAGGGCTGGCTCGCGCCGCACTGCGATTCGTCCTCGCCGTTCCGGGCATCCCGGTCAGTGCCGTGATGATCATCCTCGGCAAGCGGCGCGGGATGCACGACTTCGCCACGGGCACCGCGGTCGTCTACGCCTGAGTCTGCGCGGGCGTCAGCCGTCGCTGCGGCGATCCCCGACCGCGACCCGACGACCCTTCCAGGCCACCGTCCTCCCCGTCAGACCCAGTGTCACCGACCACGCCAGGGTGGCGGCCCAGAAGATCACGGTGAAGGGGTGGAGCGGGACGGTCCAGAGTGGGTCGCGCCCGACGATGCTGGTGATCAGCCGACCGACGAGCAGGAGCGCGACCTGCATCACGACCTCACCGGGGACGGATCCGCTGAAGAGACCGACGGTGAGGCGGATGAACGGCAGGACCAGGATCGGCATGAGCACCACGACGGCGAGCAGCGCCAGACCCGATCGGTAGGCGATGCCTCCGTAGGCGTTCTTCGAGAAGCCGTGCCAGATCTCGCGAAGACCGTGATACCAGCGGGTCCCGACCAGGTCGGTGCCGTTCACCAGTCTGATCTCGCGCCCGGCGGCCTTCACCGATCGGGCCAGGCGCATGTCGTCGACGACGTGATTGGGATGCGCGGCGTGACCCCCGGCGGCGTCGTACGCATCCCGGCTGACCGTGAGAAAGGGTCCGAATCCGATGGCCAGATCGGGGTGGGTGGAGTTGTGGATCAGCGACGTCGGGAACAGGCCGAGCACGGCGTGGTTCACCATCGGCAACAGCACGGCCTCGGCGATCCCGTCGGTGTCGCTCCGCAACAGAACCGCGACCAGACCCACGTCCTGGGTCACCAGCGTCGACACGACCGAGGAGACGGCCTCGGGAGCGAGGTGGGTGTCCGCGTCGACGAAGCACAGGACGTCGCCGCTCGCCTCGCGTGCGAGCTGATGGCACGCCCAGTTCTTGCCGGTCCAGCCGTCGGGTAGCTCCTCGCCTTCGATGAGACGGACGCGCTCGCCACCGACGGCGCGCACGATGGCAGCGGTGCGGTCGGTGCTTCGGTCGTCGAGCACGATGATCTCGACGTTCGGGTGCGTCTGTTGCAGCAGCGCCCGCAGGCAGTCACCGATCTCGGCCTCCTCGTTGCGCGCGGGCACGAGGATGCTGGCGACGGGGACGGGATCGAGATCCCGAGGCTTGGGACGGACGACGACGCGGAGATTCCACAGGATCAGTCCGACGTGGCCGACCAGAACCAGGGTCAGCAGGCGCCCGAAGACGAAGTCCCAACTCACCTGGTCCCTCCGGCACTTCGATCCCAGCCGGTCCGGGCCTCGATCCGGCGCATGCGCGGCTCGTCGAGCGCGCGCTTGATACCGGTGAGGACGAAGAGCCCGAGAATCGACGCCACCACCACGACCCGGTACCCGACGAGCGGCGCGGCGACGATCGCCGCGACGATGGCCGCCACCGTCGTCGGCAGGAATCGCCGGGTCAGGGTCCAGACGACGCCTGATGCCGCGCCCCCGATCACGGCCGCCCAGGGCACGAGCACGACGGAGAACCCCCCGACGGTGGCCAGGCCCTTGCCGCCGACGAAACGGAGCCAGACGGGATACGCGTGGCCGAGGAAGACGAACGCGCCTGCCAGGAACAGCTGCCAGGTCGGCGACCCGACGAACACTGCGGCGACCAGCGCGCCCTTGCCGAAGTCGGCGAGGAACGTGGCGATGCCCCACAGTCGCCCGACCTCGTGGAAGACGTTGCGAGCGCCGGCGTTGCCCTCACCGATCTCGCGGACGTCGGCGCCGACGACGTGGCGGGCGATCACGTACGACGCGGGTATCGAGCCGACGAGATAGGCGAACAGTGCGGTTCCGAGTGCTTCGACGACGGACTGCATGGTCACCCCCTCGCGGTGTCGGACAGTCGTGTCTGTGAGCGCAATGGTAGGCAAGGGCCGGCGAGCCGGGACAGTTGACGTCTCGGGTCGGCCGGAGTTCGCGACGCTGCGCTCACACTGCGACCGCGCCGAGTCACCTTCGTGCGGGTCCCCGGGCCCGTGCCAGGGGCTGCCGGCTCGCGGGCCGGGTCGCGGTCACTCGAGTCGAAGGACGCGCGCGGCGTTGTTCCGGAGGAACCGCGGCCAGACCTCCGGCTCGAATCCGACGTGGGGCAGCTCGGCGAAGATGCGGTCGAGACTCAGCCCGGACGGGAAGTAGCCCGCGTACATCACCTGGTCCTGGCCGCCGTCGTTGGCGTGGCGCACGATCGCTTCGGGATACCACCGTGGCGCGAAGGCGCTCGTCGAGTAGCTGAGGTTCGGCCGACTCCGCATCAGCCGGACCAGGAGCTCCTCCCAGGGCTCACCGCCGTGACGGCAGACGACCCGGAGGTCGGGGAAGTCGTGACAGACGCGATCAAGCCCACCCGGGTGCTGGGGCGCCATGGGCATCCTCGGCCCCGGTACCCCGACGTTGACGAACACGGGGATGTCGAGCTCGCAGCAGGTCACATACAGGGGATAGAGCTGGGGCGCGTCCGGCGCGAGCCCCGGATCGAGACCCGACGGGAAGACCGCCGCCGCGATCGCGTGGCCATCGGTGTGCAGCCGCCGCAGCGCGTTGATCCCGGCGCTGCCGTCGTGAGGATCGACCAGGTGGAATCCGTGGAGGCGCTCGGGGTGCTGCGCCGTCGCCAGACGCCCCCACACGTCGCCCTCGGCGACGGGGAGCAGTGCCCGGGCGATGCCGTGCCGGTCCATCTCCGCGAGGAGGAACGCCAGGAAGTCGACGGTCCCGTCCACCGCGGGGAGATCGCGGAACAGGTAGCCGGCCGGGTGCTCGAGCTCGCGACTGGCCGTGTCCTTGACGATGCCGGCGAACGCCTGCTGCCAGGCGTCGCGGGATCCGGGCACGGTGACCATCGTGTCGATCACCCCGGCGGCGAGGGCCTCCGAGTACGCCTCGGGCACGCTCTCGGGACCGCCGGCATCCTCCGAGGTCGTCACGTCACCGACAGTAGCCACCACGTGGGCGTCGAGACCCCCTGGTGCGCGAGCGGCCGGGCGGTTGACCCATGGTTGGGCCCTCCGACGGCGATGAGGATGAGGACATGGCCTCCCCCACCCTCGCCGACGCGGCCTCGACCCAGGACGAGCAGGCCGTCGAGCGGGCGATCGACGCCATCTACGACGCCCCGTACGTGATCTTCGTCTACGCGGCCTGGGCCGGTGCCACCTGGGTGTTCGGCGACACGGTGGCCCTCGCGGTTCTGATCGCCGGCACCGCCGCGTTGACCGCCGCCGGCTTGGGCCAACGCGCCCCGTTCCGGTCGCATTCGTTCGCCGCGGACCTCGCGACGATCCTCCTGTTCTGCAGCGCCGCCATCGGTGCCGGGTGGTTCGTCGTCCAGGGCCTGTCGGCCGAGCCCCTCGTGACCACGCTCGGGTTGAGCGCGACGCTGGCCGCGACCGTCGCGATCGCGCTCGGGCGGGACGAGGACTGAGCGAGACGCCCGCTCGGGGCGTCGCGCCGCGACCCCAACTACTGTCTCCGGGCATGCCCGGGGACAGCACGGAGAACGACGCGGCGGAGGACGAGGAGGAGGAGGAGGAGGAATCCGGCCTCCTCCTCGACGACTTCGGCGACCGACTCAGCGACTTCTACTCGCTCCGCAAGACGAGTTCTGAAGAGGCGGACCAGACACTCGACGCCCTCGGAGCCAACGACGAGGTCGACCGGCAGATCTTCCTCGAGCTGGCGGCCCCCAAGCCGCTCTACCTCCCCAACCGCTTCCTGCAGGCCCACACGCTGGCCGTGCGCTCTCTCGAAGTGCTCGATCGCAACGGCACCCGGAAGCCTCCGCTCCCCAAGATCGGATTCCTCCGCCCGGTCCTCGGCTACCTGGTCGAGATCGCCGCCAAGTTCGTCGTGCGCAGCCACCTGCGCAGCCTCACCGACAACCTGCTCAAGCTCTACATCCGGCGCGAGGCGAACTCCTTGCCGGACGACCCGGCACGCCCCCTGCTGCGCCGGGCCCGCATGGACATGGAGCGCATGGAGCCCGCATTCAAGCGGAACCCGCTGGCCATCCCCGGCTTCCTGCTTGGTGGCGCCATCCTGTCCAGCATCCTCGGCTGGCTGGTCGACGCGTTCAACGCCTTCACCGGAGGTGGCATCGGCTCGATCGTGGCGACGGTCGTCTTCGTGCTCGTCGCGTTGTTGGCGGCCTATGTGATCCTCAAGGGCGCAGCGGTCGCCCATCGCCGCATCGACAGCACCACGGATCAGCCGATGGCTGCGCTCTACGAGACCATCGGCCGGGCCGGCAAACCGCCCAACGACAAGTCCGGGACGTTCGCGGTCATCAGCATCGTCCTGCTGTCCGCCGCGATCATCCTCGTGCCGCTGGGTATCGGCCTGGCCGCGCTCTGAGCGACCTCAGCCGAACTTGGGGCCGGCCACGACGAGGTCGTGGAACTCCTCGGGGTAGAGCAGGTAGTCGAGCTGGCCGAGCGCCTGCTCCTGGCCGGCGGACTCCACGCGGAACGTCCCGTAGCCGAGCATGTCCCCGACCGGGTTCCGACGCAGCATGATGTCGGTGACCATCGACAGGGGCATCGAGTTGATCCGGATGCCGAGGAACCCGTCGACCTCGACCAGTCGACGGTCGGTCAGGTAGGTCTGCTGGTACAAGGCCCATCTGATGGCACGGATCGCCAGGCGGACCCCCATCACGATCACGAGCAGGTTGGCGAGGCCCATCACGCTGACCTGGCTCTGGATGGCCCAGAACCCGACGCCGGCCGCGACGAGCAGCTGCCAGGTGTCCCATCCATCGCGGCGGATCAACGGCCGCAGGATGATGATCGCCAACACCGAGCCGAAGAGCAGCACCGTGCCCAGCCCCGTGGTCCCCCGCATGGCGAACGCGCTGTGGAGGAACAGGACCGCGAGGAACTGGAAGAGCTCGGGGCTGATCGCGGCCCAGTGGCGCCGTTCCTTGTAGAGGATCTTCTCGCCCGGCAGGACGACGTCCTCGTCGTGTGGGCGGACGAGCAACCAGGTCATGGCCGGGTCAGCCGGACGCGGAAGTGGCGCCCTCGTCGACGCCGCCGTCACCACCGTCGCCGCCGTCACCACCGGTGTCAGGCGGTGGTTCCTCGGGGCCGAGGGTCGGGATCGGTACCTCACCGAGCTCGTTGCGCTCGGGCTCGTCGCTGTCGTCATCGAGCAGCGAACCGACGAATTCCCGGGTGTCGTCCCAGCCGGTGGAGATCCAGCCGACGAAGTTGCGGCCCTCTTCACCCGTCCCGCCCGGGTCGGCGGTGATCAGGAAGAGCATGAAGAGAGCGAGCATGCCGTAGAGCACTTGTCGCTGCATGGGAGCTGCCTTTGCGAAGTCACGGGGGTCACGGGGTCGCGTGACCCTGCCCGTCCTCCGCTCGCGAGCCGTTTCCAACGATAGCCGGGCGGACACGACGAACCGCGGCACCCCGATCCCGGCGGGGTCTCGACCCGAGTCCGCGGTCGGGGAACGCCGTCGGCCTGGTTGGGGTTTGCGGCGGTGTAACGTCCGCCGCACCGGCGATTGGAGAGTCCGTGGCTTACGACGCAGATCCCTCGACAGACCCCGTGGCCGTCCCCGACGGCGAGGTCGAGTGGCACAGGGTCCTCGAACCAGGGGAGCTCGACGAGGGCCGGGTGACGACCGTCGCGGTCGGCCGTCGAACCCTGTGCGTGACCAACGTCGGCGGCACGTTCGGCACGATGGACAACCACTGCCCGCACCAGGGCGGGCCGCTCGGCGAGGGATCGATCGAGAAGGGCTGGCTGCGCTGCCCCTGGCATGGATACGACTACTCGCCCTGCAACGGAAAGCCGCCGCCCGGGTTCGACGACGCCCCCGAGGCGTACGCCAACGAGGTTCGCGACGACGGTGTGTGGGTCGCCCTGCCCGTCGAGGCCGACGCGCCGCGCTCGGCATCGGACGTGCTGGTCGAGACGATGGTCAACTGGGGCGTCGACAGCGTGTTCGGGATGGTCGGGCACTCCAATCTCGGCTTCGCGGACGCCATGCGCGAAGCCGAGAAGCGCGGCGAACTGCGCTACTTCGGCATCCGACACGAGGGAGCCGCCGCCTTCGCGGCGACGGCCTACGGCAAGCTGACCGGCCGCTTGGCCGGGTGCTTCGGTATCGCCGGACCCGGCTCGACCAACCTCATGACCGGCCTGTACGACGCCAAGGTCGACCGGGCACCCGTCCTCGCGCTGTCCGGTCAGGTCCCGTCGAAAGACGTCGGCCGCGGCGCCTTCCAGGACCTGGATCTCCAAGCCGCGTTCGCCGACGTGGCCGCCTACGGCGAGACGGTCCTCGCGGGCGCGAACTACGCCGAGATCATGACGCTCGCCTGCAAGACCGCGCTGGTCGAACGCAACGTCGCCCACCTCGTCCTTCCCGACGAGGTGCAGGTCCTGCCGTCGGACGCTCCGGCCGGCGAGCCGCGGGGCCGGACCGGATCCCGCCAGATCGCGCCTCCGGCCGAGGCGCTCGCCGGCGCGGCGGAACGGATCCGGGCCGCCGAGCGGCCCCTGGTGATCGTCGGCGCCGGCGCTCGCCACGAGATGGCCGACGTCATCGAGTTCGCCGAGCACATCGGGGCCCCGGTGGCGACCACCTTCAAGGGCAAGGGCCTGATCTCGGATTCGCACGAGCTCGGCTGCGGCGTGCTCGGGCGCTCCGGCACCCCCATCGCCAGCTGGTTCATGAACGAGAGCGACCTGGTGGTCGTGTTCGGTGCCTCGTTCTCGAACCACACCGGCATCGCTTCGTACAAGCAGATCATCCAGGTCGACGACGACCCGATGGCACTGGGACGGTTCCATCCGGTGGAGATCCCCGTGCAGGGCAACATCGGGGTGACCGCGAAGGCGCTGACCACCGCCGTCGGCACGGAGATGGCGTGCATCGACCACCGGCCCGAGGTGGCGGAACGATGGTCGATCTGGCGGGCCGAGAAGGAGCGTCGCCTCGACGACGATCGGGGCGAGGGAGTCAACGCGGCCTCGCTCTTCGCCTCGATGACCCGCCACGTTCCCGACGACGCGGTGATCTGCGTCGACGTGGGGAACAACACCTACTCCTTCGGTCGCTACTTCGAGGTCGCGAGCCAGGACGTCCTCATGTCCGGATACCTGGGCTCGATCGGCTTCGGCTTCCCGGCCGCGATGGGCGCCTGGGCCGCGGTCGGCGACCGGCGCAAGGTCGTGTCGGTGTCGGGCGACGGCGGCTTCGGTCAGTACGCCATGGACTTCACCACCGCGGTCAAGTACGGCATGAACATCACCCACGTCCTGATGAACAACAGCGAGTTGGGCAAGATCTCCAAGGAGCAGCGCTCGGCGGAGTTCGACGTCTGGCAGACGAGTCTGGTCAATCCGGACTTCGCGGCCTACGCCGAGCTGTGCGGCGGCCTCGGTGTCCGGGTGACCGACAACGATCAGCTGGACGATGCGCTCCAGCGTGCCCTGGCCCACGACGGACCCGCCCTGGTGGACGTCGTCACCGACGCCCTTCTGGTCTGAGGTCGCTGCCCGGTGTCAGCGGACCTCGAGCACCGGGCCATCGGCGAACAGCGTCGGCGGCACCGACGCGCCGAACGCGTCGTACACCGCCGCGGGCACCGAGATGTCGCCGAGGAACAACCGGCCGACCTCGGGCCGGCCCCGGAGCCCGACCTTCGGCATGGCCAAGGTGAGGGTGGCCCCCGCACGCACGTGAACGCCGGGCGTCTGGCCGGTGCCGGTGTCCAGGCCCGAGGGCACATCGAGCGAGACGACATCCGGGTGGGCGTTGACCGCACCGATCAGCTCGGCACTGCGCCCCTGCGGAGCGCCGCGCAGGCTGTAGCCGATCACCGCGTCCACAGCCACCTCGGCCCCGGGGTCGGCGCCCCCGACCGCGATGCCCATCCGCTCCACGATGTCGAGCTGGTGCGCGGGGACCGGCGTCATCTCGTCGCGAGGCCGCGTGGTGACCACCGTGACCTCGACACCGTGGTTGGCCAGATGTCGGGCGGCCACGAGTCCGCCACCGCCGTTGCCGCCCGAACCCGCGTACACCGCGACGGTTGCCGGTCGATGGAGCGCCACCACGAGGCGGGCCAGATTGCGACCGGCGTTCTCCATCATCTGGACCAGCTGGATGTGGAGGTCCTCGACCATCACCCGGTCGACCTCAACCATCTGCGCAGTGTCGATCCAAGCCAGCGACCCGGCGCGAACGAGCGGAAGCGGTGTGACATCCATGGCCAGCATCTTGGTTCAGACACGAGAACTCGGGGCGGCGACCGATGAGCGGTGACGTCGCGATCGTTGCGCTCGTCGTCGTGCTCTTCGCCCTCTTCTCCCGGCGGATCGGCCCGACGGTCATCAGCGGCCCGATGGTGTTCGTAGCGGCCGGGCTCGTGACCGGCCCCGAGGTCGCGGATCTCGTCGACCTCGGGCTGGAACTCGAGGCGGTCGACCTCCTGGGCGAGTTCACCCTGGCCATCCTGCTGTTCTCCGACGCGAGCCGAATCGACACCCGCGCCCTGCGACGCGAATACATGCTGCCGGCGCGCCTGCTCGGCATCGGGCTGCCGCTCACGGTCGCGCTCGGGACCGGCGTCCTCATGCTCCTCATCGACGACGTCGGCGTGTGGGAAGCGGCGCTGATCGCCGCGATCCTGGCTCCGACCGACGCCGCGCTCGGCCAGGAGGTCGTCACCGACCGGGCGGTGCCCGCCCGCATCAGGCAGGGTCTCAACGTCGAATCGGGACTCAACGACGGCCTGGTCGTCCCCGCGGTCGCACTGTTCCTCGCCCTCGCCGTCGACGAGGAGGACACCGGTTCGGCCGGATTCTGGGCCCGCTTCGTCTTCGAACAGATCGGGGTCGCCCTGCTCGTCGGCCTCCTGATCGGCGCGGCCGGCGCCTGGGTGCTCAACCGGGCCGCGGCCAGCGACTGGATGGACCCCCTGTATGCGCAGCTGGCCACCTTCGCGCTGGCGGTCGGAGCGCTGACCACGTCGATCCACTTCGACGGGAACGGCTTCATCGCGGCCTTCGTGGCGGGGATGACGTTCGGCCATCGAGCCCGGGACGCCGAGCACCTCGCCGAGTTCACCGAGGACACCGCGCAGCTCGCCGCCGCCGTGTCGTTCTTCGTGTTCGGCAACGTGCTGCTCGGGCCGGCCCTCGACGACGTGGGAATCGCCGTGATCGTGTGCGCGCTCGCCACGCTCACGGTCGGCCGGATGCTCCCCGTCGCCGTGGCCATGGTCGGGACGAAGGCCGCCGCCCCCACCGTCGGGTTCGTCGGGTGGTTCGGGCCCCGCGGCCTCGCGTCGATCCTGTTCGGCCTGCAGTTGCTCGAGGAGGAGCTGCCTCGCGCCGACGACCTGTTCGGCGTGGTCGCGTGGACCGTCCTGCTCAGCGTGGTGCTGCACGGGGCGACCGCCGCGTGGGGTGCCCGTCGCTACGGCGAATGGTGGGCGGACATGAGCGACGACGAGAAGACCCAGATGCCCGAAGGGGCCGACGCGACCGAGCAGCGACCACGTCGCATGTGACGCTCACGCCAGGACGTTCGTCACCCCCATCACCGAGGCCGTCGTGGCACCATGCCTGGGGATGAGGAAACGACCGTGGTGAAGATGAGCCTGGCGCGCCGGCGCGCCCGGGGCCCGCGAGTTGCCGCCAGCGACATGTGGCTGCGCCTGCGCACCGCGCTCCTCGTCCTGGTCGCGGTCCTGACCGCCGGCACGGTCGGCTACCTCCTCATCGGACTGAACTTCGTCGACGCGCTGTACCAGACGGTCGTCACCGTCTCGACGGTGGGGTACCGCGAGGTCGGCGAGGTCGACAACCAGTACCAGATCTTCACGATCACACTGATCCTGTTCGGTGCCGGTTCGGTGCTGTACACGATCGGTGTCCTGATCGAGACCCTCGTCGAGGGGCGACTCACCAGCGAGTTCGGGAGACGACGCATGGAACGAACCATCGAGACGCTGCACGGCCACATCGTGGTCTGTGGCTGGGGCCAGGTCGGCCAGGCGATCAGCACACAACTGCTGGACGAGGGGGCGGAGGTGGTGGTCATCGACCGCAGAGAGGAGCTCGGGGACTTCCACTACCTGAACATCTGCGGCGACGCGACCGACGACGGCGTCCTGGCCTCGGCCGGTGTCGAGCGGGCACGCGCCCTGGTGGTCGCCCTCGACAGCGCCGCCGACAACGTCTACGTGACCCTGTCCGCCCGCGCACTCAACGCGGACATCTTCATCGTGGCTCGGGCGACATCCTCCGAGGCCGAACCGAAGCTGTTCCGGGCCGGCGCCAACCGTGTCGTGAACCCCCACCAGTTGGGGGGCGCACACATGGCGGCACTGGTGACCCAGCCGAACGTGGCCGAGTTCCTCGACATCGCGATGCGGGACCGCGAGATCGCGCTCACCATCACCGAGGTGACCGTCCCGACCGGCTGCTCGCTGCTCGATCGGCCGCTCCGAGAGGCCGAACTCGGCGGGGTGACCATTCTGGCGATGCGAGAGCGCAGCGGCCGGTTCGTGCACCACCCGGACCTGTCGATGTCGCCGGGACCCGGCGACGTTCTGATCGCGCTCGGGACCCACGACGAGCACGCCGAACTCCGACGCCTCGCATCGTCGTGACCATCCGGGTGCCCCTCCCGCGGCACCTCTGCGCTCTACCCTCGCCCGTGTGAGCGACGGCATCCTCTCCGGCCCGCTGGACATCGACGCGCCCCGCAAGCGCGGGATCAGCACCACGCCGGTCAACGTCACCCTTGGTATGACGCTGACCCATCAGGGCACCCGGACGACCGGGCGCGTGGTGCGGTACGTCCAGGGCCAGCAGATCGTCATGCGCGACCAGCACGGGCGCGACCACACGTTTCGGCCCCAGGACGGCGCGTTCAGTCACGATGGCCGGATCGTGGCCCTGAAGAAGTTGGTGGTCGAGGACGACGGTGAGATCCGCTTCACCGCCTCCGGATCGATCGACGTGGGCCGGGTCCCTGCCCGCATCGCGCGGGCAAGCCGCATCTACGTCGAGGGCATTCACGACGCGGAGCTGATCGAGAAGGTGTGGGGCGACGATCTGCGCATCGAAGGCATCGTCGTCGAGCAGATGGAGGGCGCCGACGACCTGGCCCAGTTGGTGCGCACGTTCCAGCCCGGTCCCCGCCGACGGCTCGGCGTCCTGCTCGACCACCTGGTCGAGGGCACGAAGGAATCGCGCATCGCCGCCGAGGTCGACGACGTCAACGTCTTGATCTGCGGGCACCCCTACGTCGACGTCTGGCAGGCGATCCGACCTCAGGTGCTCGGCTTCGACGCATGGCCCGACGTGCCGAAGGGCCAGCCCTGGAAAGAGGGTGTGCTGGCGGCGCTCGGCGCCACCAGGGACAACGCGGGGACCTTCTGGAAGAAGGCGTTGAATCGAGTCGAGTCCTACAAGGACCTGGAGACACCGTTGATCAATGCGGTGGAGCAGCTCATCGACTTCGTCGCCATCGCCGACGAGTAGCGGCGCTCAGTCGGTCAGAAAGGCCCGCAGCCGCGACGTGAAGCGCTGCGGGTCGACCTGATGAACGAAGTGACCCTCGCCGTCGATGAGCTCGTACTGGGCCTGGGGAACGCGCTCGCGGAGCCATGCCTCGTAGCCCGGCCCAGGATCGATGCCGTGCCAGCTCAGATAGGGCATCGTGAGCGTCGACAACACCGCATCGACCTGTGCACCGACGGCGGGGTCGGGCCCATCGAGCATCGGACCCCAGATCCCGAGCAGCACGTCCTGATCGGCGTTGGCGACGCCATCGGCGAACGCCCTCGCGCTCGCCTCGTCGAGTCCGGGGCTCTCCAGGGCGGAGAACACCAGGGCCAGCGTTGCGTGGAACGTCGCCGGGTCACGGAGCTGGTGGGCGATGGTCGCCACAGTCTCCGACATGGCGTTGAGCTCGAGACCCTGGTCGACGTTCATGACGGCCCGAGCGCCGACCGCCCCGCCCGCCGCGGTCACCAGGAGCCCGCCGAGCGAGTGTCCGACGAGGACGGGCGACGCCAACCCGATGTCGGCGCAGACCTCGGCGAGGTCCGTGGCCATCCGCGCGAGCGAGTAGTCGTCGGCCTTGTCGGACTCACCGTGGCCCCGCAGGTCGACGGTGACGACGTCGTGGTCGGCGGCCAGATCGTCGACCATCAGGTCCCAGGAACGACGCGTGTCGGTGATGCCGTGGACCAGCACGAGCGGTGGCCCACTCCCGCGCCGGTCCCAGGCGATCGTCGTGCCGTCGGAGGTCGTCGTCGTCCCGGTGCTCACCATCGGGCCAGCCTCGCGAAGACCGCGAGTGGACGCCAGCGACCGCCCACCACCTACGATCCTCGGCCATGGCCTTGGAGAACATCACCGGCATCGAGAGCGTCGAGCGTGTCACGGCGTGGATCGGCGAGCGCGCCGACGTGGCCGGTGCGCTCGATTTCGACCTCGTGGCGCACGGTCGGTCGAACCTGACCTTCGTGCTGACCGACGAAACCGGTGCGAAGTGGGTGCTCCGCCGGCCGCCGACCGGGCATGTGCTCGCATCGGCCCACGACATGGGGCGCGAGCACCGCATCATCTCCGCCCTGCAGGACTCCCCCGTCCCGGTGCCCGGCGTCGTCGGGATGTGCGACGACGAGGCGGTCAACGGCGCGCCCTTCTACGTGATGGAGTTCGTCGACGGCTACATCATCAACGACCTCGAGAAGGCACAGCCCTTCACGCCCGACGAGCGTCGCCGCCAGTCCGAGTCCCTGGTCGACGTGCTCGCCGCGCTGCACGAGGTGGACCCCGATGCCGTGGGTCTCGGCGACCTCGGCCGCAAGGAGGCCTACCTGGAGCGCCAGCTTCGCCGGTGGAAGCGCCAGATCGACGAGGGGTCCGATCGGGATCTCCCGCTGTTCCACGAGTTGCACACGCGGCTCGCCGAGCGCATGCCCGAACAGCAGGGGGCCGGCATCGCCCACGGCGACTACCGGCTCGACAACTGCATGATCGGCCGCGACCACCAGGTCGCCGCAGTGCTCGACTGGGAGCTCTGCACGCTGGGCGACGTTCTCGCCGACCTCGGTGGGATGCTCATGTGGTGGGGCGATCCCGACGACAGCCTGGCGATGCGGGACGTCCCGACGGTCGCGGAGGGGTATCTGAAGCCCGACGACGTGATCGCCCGGTACGCAGCATCATCGGCGCGGGACCTGTCGGATCTGCCCTACTACGTCGCGTTCCAGTTCTGGCGACTGGGCGCGATCTCCGAGGGCGTCCGGGTCCGGTTCGTGGCCGGCGCCATGGGCGACAAGGACATCGGCGACGAGATGAAGGGCTACGAGACGCGTGTCGACGCCCTCTTCGAGGAGTCCCGCCGGGCTCTCGACCAGCTGTAGGCGACCTGATGCGGACGATCGGCGACGCTGAACGGACCGGCCTGGTCGCCGAGTACCACCAGCGGGGTTTCGGATACGTCCGCGCCATGTTCGACGATGACGAACTCGCGCCCCTGGCCGCGTCGCTCGTCGACGGGTCGGCGCCCGGGGCGTTCGCCGTCACCGACAGTCTGGGCGGCAAGCAGGAGCTGTCGGTGTGGCTCGACCTCGCCGACGACCTGATCGGCATCATCCCCAGGCTGGAGCCGATCGTGGCGCTGGCGGAGGCCGTGGTCGGCGGCCCCGTCTACCACTGGCACTCCAAGCTGTCCTGGAAGCGGCCGCGGGCGACGTCGCTGTGGGACTGGCACCAGGACTACGCGTTCTGGAAGGAGAACGGGATCGACCGGCCCGACATGTGCACGATCGCGATCGCCGTCGGACCCGTCACCGAAGCGAACGGCTGCATGCGGCTGGTGCCGGAATCGCACCGACTCGGCGCGCTGCCGGTCGTCGAGGTCGGCGAGTCCCAGGGCACCGATCCGGCAGCGGTCGACGAGGCCCTGGCGGCGCACCCCGCCGAGCTGTGCGAGCTCGATCCCGGCGATTTCGTCGTCTTCCACTCCAACACGCTGCACAGCTCGGGTCCCAACCTGTCCGAGGTGCCGCGGACGATGCTGATGATGTCGTACAACGCCGTTGCGAACGCACCGACCGCCGCGCTGCACCCGGGATACGAGTTGGACGACCTCGCCGTCCTCCCCGCCGACGCGCTGGCGAGTGGCTGGACCGAGGTGTTCGGGGCGACCGCATTCGTCGATCCGGCCGCCGAGGGCCTCGACCAGGGCTACGACACCGAGTAGCCCGGCGTCACCGCAGGGGCCCGAAGAAGGACCGCAGGTCGTCGACCAGCAGGGCCGGTTGCTCGGCCGCGCCGAAGTGACCGCCGGAGGGCATGACGGTGTACTGGCGGAGGTCGCAGTACTCCTCCATCACCGAACGCGGGAGGTGCACCACGTCCTTCGGGAAGACCGCCATTGCAGTCGGCGCCTCGAGGCGGGGCATGCGGTCGTGGAGCACGGCCCACGACTTCGTGAACTGCTCGCGATACAGCCGCAGCGACGAGGTGATGGCACCGGTGCACCAGTAGAGGGCGGCCGTGGTGCACAGGTGGTCGCGGTTGAACGCCCGCTCGACGTCGCCATCGCAGTCGGACCAGTTGCGACGGCGTTCCCAGATCCAGGCCGCGGTGGCCACGGGCGAGTCGACGAGCCCGTACGACAGCGTCTGCGGATCGAGCGTGTGGACGGTGACGTGGCTGCGGATCACCGGTTCGGACTCGCGGTTGCGCTCCACCATCCACTGCTCGTCGGCCGCCCAGGCGGATTCGGGCAGAGCCGTCCGATTGACCCCGGGGATGAACGCGATCGCCAGGTGGGCGCCGATCAGCTTGTCTGCGTGCGCGTGCGAGAGCTGCGACGTCACCAGCCCGCCCCAGTCCCCGCCGTGGGCGCAGAACCGGCCGTGGCCGAGGACATCGGTCATGAGCGTGACCCACAGCTCGGCGATGCGTACCACGTCGACGCCCGCGGTGGTGAGCGGGGTCGAGAAGCCGAAGCCGGGCAGCGACGGCACGTAGACGTTGAACGCATCGGCGGCCTCGCCGCCGTGATCCTCGGGACGGCTCAGCGGGCCGATGACGTCCTGGAAGTCCCAGAACGTCCACGGCCACCCATGGGTCAGCACCAGGGGCGGCGCGTCGGGGTCGGCGGCGGGAGCGTGGAGATAGTGGATCGGCACGCCCTCGATCTCGACCCGGTGGTGCTGCCACCGGTTCATGGCCTCGGCCTGGGCTGACCAGTCCCACTCCTCGGCCCAGTACTCGACCATCTCGCGCAGCCAAGCCTGGGGCACGCCGTACTGCCATGCGTCCTCGCCGATGACGTGGGGCCAGCGCGTTCGACGGAGACGATCGCGAAGGTCGTCGAGCACCTCAGCGCTCAGGTCGGCCACGAACGGCGTCGGCTCCATCCAACCGATGCTACGCGTGGAGCGCACGTTCAGCCCGCTCGCCACCCGCCGTGGCCAGACCTGAACAACCTCAGCGGTTGTTTCAGGTTGTTCACCGGGGGTGCCTGCGGTCAGGAGCGGGGGACGTCGACCCAGGGGACGTCCTTGTCGAGTCGGATGTCGCGGGGCAGCCCGAGCGCCTGTTCGCCGAGGTTGTTGTGGTGGACCTCGTCGGTGCCGCCGCCGATCGAGATCGGGTACCTGGCGACGAGCTGCTCCATGGCCCACTCCGAGGCTGCGTGGGTCGACGCTGTCCCTGCGGGCCCCATCAGCCGCATCGCCAGGTCGCCCTCCCGACGCCGGTTCTCGGCGATGTAGAGCTTGACGACCGACGGATGAATGGGGGGCATCTCTCCGCGTCGGGCCGCCGCACCGATCTTCTCGGACATGAGCTTGATGATGCGATCCCGGGCATACAGGTCGGCGAGGGACTGGCGAACGGTCGCGTCGTCGGCGCGGCCGAGCATCCGTGCCAGCTCGGTCAGCTTCGCCACCCGGTTGGCCGCCGAGCCGCCGATCATCGCCGACTCGTTGGCCATCACGACCCTGGTGGGCGCCCAGCCGCCGTCGACCTCACCCAGGACGTCCGCCACGCGGCACCGAGCGTCGGTCAGGAAGACCTCGGCGAAGTGGCCGGCGCCGTTGGCCTGGACGAGCGGCCGGACCTCGACCCCCGGTTGGCGCATGTCGAAGAGCAGGAACGTGATGCCGGCGTGCTTCACGGCGTTCGGGTCGGTACGGACGAGCAGGATGCCCATGTCGGCGTACATCGCGGCCGAGTTCCACACCTTCTGGCCATTGATCACGAATTCGTCGCCATCGCGCTCCGCCCGACATGCCAGCCCGGCCAGATCGCTGCCCGCGCCGGGCTCGGAGAACAGCTGACACCAGCTCACGTCGCCGCTCAGCAGGGTCGGGAGATGGGCGGCCTTCTGCTCCTCGGTGCCGTGTCTCAGGATCGCCGGGCTGGTCATGGCCACGATCGAGTTGAAGAAGCCGGTGTTGACGTCTCTTCCGACCGATTCGTCCCGGAACGCCCGCTGCATCCACGGCTCGCCGCCGCGACCCCCGTACTCCGCCGGGACCGTGATCCCGATGTAGCCGGCCTCGTACAGCTTCCGCTGCATCGAGCGCGAACGCTCGTGGTGCGCCTGTTGCGCCCCGGGTTCGGGCATCCAGTGCAGGGTCGAGAAGCCGGTGTCCTCCTCGGCCGGCTCGGTGTTCGCCAGCAGCCATGCTCTGGCCTCCGCGCGGTAGGCCTGCTCGGCATCGGACATCGCCGCGGGCTCGCTCACGACCCCCGAGCGTAGCGACCGGCCCAGAATCTGACGAGGCGTCAGATCGTCGGTAGCGTCGACGAGCAGACCGAGGGGGTCACGATGGCAGAAGACGGCGGGTACCACGTCCGGGACGAGGAAGCCGTGCTCGAGAACGAACGCCTCGGTCTCCTCGCCGAGGCACGAGACCCGCGGACCCGCCTGTTGCTCGAGCAGATCGGCATCCGACCGGGCTGGCACTGCCTCGAGCTCGGCGCCGGGGCCGGCACGATCTCGCGGTGGATGGCGGAGCGCGTCGGCGACGACGGCCGGGTGATGTCGACCGACATCGACCTGCGGTTCCACGCCGAGGCCACTCCGAACATGATCGTTCGGGAGCACGACGTCACCACCGACCGTCTCCCGAGCGCACACTTCGACGTCGTTCACGCGCGAGCCGTGCTCCAGCACATCCCGGAGCGCGAGGCCGTCCTGGACAAGCTCACCGAGGCGCTGAAGCCGGGCGGCTGGATCGTCGTCGAGGACGCGAACTTCCTGTCGTTCGCCGAGCAGGCGGTCCCCGAGGACTATCGCCCGCTGCACGAGATCATCTGCTCGGGACAGACCACGCAGTGGCGAGATCCGAACTTCGGACTCAAGATCCTCGGAGCGCTGCGCGAACGCGGCTACGTCGATCTCGATGTCGTCGGTGAGGTCTGGGCGATGCGTCCGGGCGAGGCCGCCGGCGAGTGGTGGTTCCTGGCGCTCGAGCGTGCGGGTCTGCGGCTGGTCGAGGCCGGCCTCATGACCCGGGACGAGATCGACGCAGCCATCGCCGCGGTGCGGACGCCCGGATTCGTGATGGCGAGCCCGCTGTCGATGGCCGTCCTGGGCAGGCGTCCCGCGAGCTGAGCGGGCCCGAACCGTCGGGGTCGACCGATCCGCTGCTACACCGGGGCCATGAGCAGCGCCGAATTCCCCCGCCAGCAGGCCAGGACCCGCCGGTTCACGCTCGGAGCGCCGCGGAACATCACGGTGTCGCCCGACGGACAGCGGGTCGTGTTCCTCCGCTCGACGGGCGGTGACGACCCGATCAACCGGTTGTGGGTCCACGAGATCGCCACCGGCACGGCGACGATCGTGGCCGATCCGACCGAGTTGCTGGCCGACGCCGACGAGGCGGAGCTCTCGCCCGAGGAGAAGGCCCGTCGGGAACGAGCCCGCGAGGCCGGCGCGGGAATCGTGGGCTACGCGACCGACCCGGACGTCACCGGGGCGGTCTTCTCACTCGGAGGACGACTCTTCTCGACCGACCTGACCAGCGGCGAGACCGCGGGCCTTCCGGCGGCCGACGGCGTCTTCGATCCGCGGCCGGATCCCACCGGCGCCACGGTCGCCTACGTCGCCGCCGGCGATCTCAGGGTCACGAACCTCGACGACGGCGACCGCCTGGTCGCGGGATCGGATGACCCGACGATCACCTTCGGCCTGGCGGACTTCATCGCAGCAGAGGAGATGCGTCGGAGTCGCGGCTACTGGTGGGCCCCCGACGGTCAGCGGCTCCTCGTCGCTCGGGTCGACAGCAGCAGCGTCGACGTCTGGCACGTCGCGAGCCCCGTGGCACCCGCGACGCCACCGACGGAGATCCGCTACCCGGGTGCCGGCACGACCAATGCGACGGTCACGCTCGAGATCCACTCCCTCGACGGCACCACGATCGACGTCGCCTGGAATCCCGCGGGCGAGTGGGAGTACCTGGCCGACGCGTCCTGGGCGCCCGCCGAGCGGCCGACCCTGGTCGTGCAGCCACGAGATCAGCGGACGACCGCCGTGCTGATCGTCGACGCGAGCACCGGCTCGTGCGAGGAGGTGTACCGCTGGTCGGACGAGCACTGGACCGAGATCGTCCCCGGCGCGCCGGTCTGGATCGACGGCCGGCTGCTGACGGTCGAGGATCGGGGCGCGGCGCGGCGGCTGGTACTCGACGGGGAGTCGATCACCGGGGACGACGCGCAGATCCGAAGCGTGGTCCAGGCCGACGCCGACGGGATCCTGGCCACCGCCTCGCTGGACGGCGATGCAACCGAGATCCACCTCGTGCACGTCGATCTGACCGGCGACACGACGCGACTCACCACGGCGCCCGGCGTGCACGGAGCCAGCACCTCCGGTGAAGTCGTGGTGGCCAGTCACGCCTCCCTCGACCACGACGGATCCGAAGTGCGGATCCTGCTGGCCGGCGAAGAGGTGGGCAGGATCGAGAACCTGGCCGAGCGTCCGTCGCTGACCCCGACGGTGCACTTCACACGAAGCCCCGACCACGGCCTCGACGTTGCAGTCCTGCTCCCCGAGGGCGCCGAACGCGACACGCCGCTGCCCGTCCTCCTCGATCCCTATGGCGGCCCCCACGCCCAGCGCGTCCAGAAGGCGCGTGCGATGTTCGGCGCCTCGCAGTGGTTCGCCGATCAGGGCTACGCGGTCGTGGTCGCCGACGGCCGCGGCACCCCGGGCCGGGGACCGGCATTCGAACGGGCGGTGTGGGGCGACCTCGCGCAACCCGTCCTCGACGACCAGGTCGAGGCCCTCGATGCCGCCGCGTCGGCGTTCCCGGGTCTCGACCTCGACCGCGTCGGCATTCGGGGGTGGTCGTTCGGCGGCTACCTCGCTGCCCTCGCAGTCCTTCGGCGACCCGATCGGTTCCACGCCGCCGTGGCGGGTGCCCCGGTCACGGACTGGCGGCTGTACGACACCCACTACACCGAGCGCTATCTCGGCCACCCGGACGTCCACGCGGAGCACTACGACCGGACCGACCTCACCGCCGAGGCGTCATCGCTCGAGCGGCCGCTCCTGTTGATCCACGGTCTCGCCGACGACAACGTCGTCGTGGCCCACACCCTCGCCATGTCGCGCGCCCTGCTCGAGGCGGGTCGCCCGCACCGGGTGCTGCCGCTGTCGGGGGTGACGCACATGACTCCCCAGGAGACCGTCGCCGAGAACCTGCTCCGACTGCAGGCCGCGTTTCTCGACGAGACGTTGGCCGCCGCTCACCCCTGAGGCGGACAGGCGCCTCCCTCGATGTCGGCCCACACCTCACACACGACCTGAGGGATCCAGGCCACAGCTGCGTCGAAGTCCTCGGTGTCCTGGACGGCCACCGCGATCGAGAACCAGCCACCGTCGCTCAGCGGCACGATGCCCGCCGCGACCAGCACGTGGTCGATCGATCGGCAGCACCCCGGGGGCAACCAGCCCGCCTTGTGCATCGAGTCGGCGGCCACCGACGCGGGGAGGGCATCGGTGAGGATCCCGTCCAGGCCGGCACTGGACGCGAGGTCGTCGGGTGCCTGACGCATCCAGTCCTCGACGACGGCCCGGGTCGTCGGATCGAGGAGTTCTCCGCTGGCGAAGGCGTCCAGGAATGCCGCCAGGTCTGCGGTCGAGGTCGTGTTGAGGGTCCCTCGTTCGCTGCGATCGGACGCGAAGCGGCCGGCCCCGTACGACCACGCCGACAGCGACGTTGCGTCGAGGCCGAGCTCCGAGGTGTAGGCGTTGACCGCGTCGACGCCGCCGACGGCATCGATCAGGCGCCCGGCGGCATCGTTGTCGGACCACCCGAACACCGCAGCGGCCGTTGCCGAGAGCCGGGTCGGATCCTCGGCACGGTCGGCGGCCGCCACCGCCCAATAGAGCTTGGCCGCGCTCGCCGAGACCACCGGGTCGTCGCCGCCGAGGACGCTCGTGACCGAATCGTGCACGACGGTCACCGAGACGACGCCGTCGTCGCCGGCGTCAACCCGTGCGACAAGTGCCTCGAGCAGCGGCGTGAGGTCCGGATCGGGCGTCGGTGTCGGCGTCACGGTCGGCGTCGGAGTCGGGGTCGGCGAGGCCGCCGATTCGGGAGTGGGCGACGCGGTCGGCGTGGGCGTCGGCGCCCGGGTCGGCTGGGGAACGGCGAGCCGCGGGCTCGGCGCAGCCGCATCCGCCTCCCGGGCGGGTTCGATGTCGACACCTCCGGCCTGGTCGGGAGCCGGACGTCCGGCGGCCGCGATCCCCGTCAGCAGCAAGCCCGATGCGAGCACGGCCGGCAGCAGTCGCCGGCGGAGCCGTCGGTCTTCACGTTCGTCGGTCGGCTCGCCCGTCCCCACACGAACAATGATCGACGAACGGCCTGAGGGAAGGCTGAGAGCAGATCAAGAACTGCATGACAATTCTCATCACTTGCGCCCCGTGAGCCCCGTCAGCCCCACTGGCACCCCGACCGGGGTAGCGGTCAGCCGTTGGCGAGGCTGAGGAACGACGACGTCACGTCGACCGCGCCGAGCGTCGTCGGGTCCACGATGTCGATCTGCGAGCCGAAGTCGTAGAGCTCGACGGTCGTGGATATCCGCGCCTCGGTGCCCGCCGGCGCCGGCTCGCCGACCAGATCCGAGATGAACGCCGTGTCGATGACGACGGTCATGCGGCGAACGCGCCCGTCGGCGTCCACGTCGATGTCGAAGGGGATCGTCACGTTCGCGATGCCGGTCCCGGCCGACAGCGCCGCGATCTCGTCGACGGTCATGCCCTGCGCGTCGAGCACGTCGGCGAGGCCGATCTCGGCGCGATAGCGCGTGGTGGCCACGCCGCGCACCTCCGAGGCTCCCTGGTCGGTGACGTTGCCGCCGACCGCGGCCACGAGCGCGAGCAGATCCTCGGCCGAGGCGCCGGTCTGGGCACCGGTCAGCCCGGCCAGCTCCTCGGCGGTCAGGCCGGTGGCCGTCAGATCGACGTATCCCCAGCTGTCACCGAGCGCGACCAAGCCCTCGCCGCCGGGCAGCGCGCCCAACTGCGCCATCGACGCGAACAGCGGCGCCCGCAGGTACAGCGACGTCCCATCGGTGATCGCCTCCATCGAGAGGTCGTCACCGAGCAGATCTCGGACGGAACCGTTGCCTGCCGCGGCGAAGATCGCCTCGAAGATCGGGCCGATGTCGCTCGAGAGCCACGTGCGGTCGCCGGCGACCGCACCGATGGTGAGGGGCGCGTCCGGGGCCACGTCCAGGACGGTTCCCGCGTCGGCGATGTACATCGCGAAGTTGACTTCGAACCGGTACGAGTCGACCGCCGAGGTCGCGCTGGCGGCACTGCGCAACAACGTCACGCCGGCCGGAACGCCGGCATCGCTCTCCGCGTCGCCGGTGGCGGCGTCGTCGACGGCATCGGCCCCGCCGTCGTCATCGGCGGTCTCGTCACCCTCGTCGTCGTTGGCGAAGATCGAGGTGTCGAGCTGGAAGTCCTCGGGAATCTCGACGTCCTCCGCGGTGGCCTGGGGCTCGCCCTCGGAGACCGGCGCCGCGCCATCGACGGTCTCCAGCGACGGACCCGTGACGACGATGGACTGCGACCCGCACGCGACGGCTGCGAGTGCGGCGACGAACAGGATGGGAAGCAGGCGTAGTCGAGCCATGACTGCCCATCGGCGGCGCAAGCGCCGCCTCAAGACCGGCTAGGCCTGCGGCCCCAGTTCGGTGCGCCGGGCCTCGAGCGCTCGACACGAGGCCCGCGCTCAGGTGTCCGCGAGCAGATCCCGATGGGCCGGGTTCGCATGCATCTGCCCACGAGCCCAGCCACAGATCGGCCGCACCTGCAGACCGCGGTCCCGGATGATGGCGAGGACATCGTCGAAGAACGGCTCGGAGACGCCCTGACCGCGCAGGTCCCGAGCCACCTCGACGTGGAGCACCGCGATGGTCTCGTCGGTCAGTCGATACTCGACGACGCCGGACAGGGTGCCGCCGAACCAGAGCTCGAACCGGGAAGCGTCGGGGTTGTCGAGGATGTGCCGAGTGTCGTCGATCGGGCGAGCGTACCGCCGGGCCCCTCGACGACGCCGTACCCCTCAGACCGGCACGGGGCAGGCGACGAGGTCGAACGTGCGCAGGCGCTTGCGGAGCGTGAAGATCAGCAGACCGACTGCGACCAACCCCACCAGCGGCTGGACAGGCGCCCACCAGCTGAGGGCACCCGAGGTCCCGACGAGCGCGACGACCGCCTGGTTGCACACGGGACAGCCGACAGCGAGGAACGACACGAAGCCGCCCCAGACCGTCGTCCGGTCCTGGGACTCGATGGCCTCGCTGTCCGCCTCCGGCCGGATCGAGAGGATCAGCCCGATCAGGGCGGCGGTCACGACCAGGATCAGATAGTCGATCGGGCGCGTGTCCACCGGCCTGCCGAAGAATCTCGTGTCGATCAGGTCCGCGGGCACCGCGATGAGCACCGCGGCGATGGCGGCGAACAGGGCCGCTCGGGGCCACGTGGAGCCGGGCAATCGCCGGATCTCGTCCAACACGACCTCGAATCTAGGGGGCGCCGCTCCGCTACGCGAGGCCGGCCCGAACATCGGCGCCCGGGCGCCGCCCGGTCACGCGCCGGTAAGGTGGCGCCGGTCCGATTGGAGGATGGGGCGATCCGATGACCACGGTTGTTTGGGTGATCTTGTGCGTACTCGGCCTGTTGACCGGGTACGCGCTCGGGTGGAGCCGGCGGCAGCGCCAAGCCGCCGCGACAACCCCGGCGTCGGAGCCACGGCCGGCTCCGACGGCGATCGCCGAGGACGCCGATGCGCCGGTCATCGACCTGCGGGTCGTGGCCGAAGACGCGACACCGCCGCCCGTCGCGCCCCGCTCCGAGCCTCGCCACGCCGACCGGCCGGTCGCAGGGGCATCGAAGCCCCCGGCCGACTCGCCCCGGCTGAGCCTCGCGACCAGGGGCGGCACGACCGTCGCCAACGGATCCGCCGGGTCCGGGCGGCCCGATGCGGAGGTCATCGACCTCGCCACGGCCAAACCGGTGCCGCTGCACAATCTGCAGTTCCTCGACAGGGTCGGGCCACGGATGGACAAGCGGCTGCGGGCGAACGGAATCGTGACCGTCCCCGAGCTGGCCACGGCCCGCCGCAAGGATCTCCGCCGGATCCTCGCCGACGACGCGGATCGCGCCGAGGACCTCGTCGACCTGGTGCGCGAGGAGGCGAGGTCGATGGTCGACGCCGCGGCGCACGGGCGCGTCGCGACGGCGGACCCGGGCACCGAACTGCGGCGGGTCCAGGGCATCGGGACGACGATGATGCGCTGGCTGGAGACCCAGGGGATCACGGCGCTCGCCCAGCTGAGCGCGCTGACGAAGACGGACGTCGATCGCCTCGAGGCGGCCCTCACCGACTACCCGGGTCGCATCCGCACCGAGAAGTGGCGCGGCCAGGCACGGCGGCTCCTCGGCTGATTCAGTCCAGCTCGGTGCCGAGGATGGACACGAAGCTGACCATCTCGCCCGGGTAGCCACCGAGGTTGTGCACGAGGCCCAGGGTGCGATCGGTCTCAGGGATCCGGCGATCCTCCGGCGCCTGGCCACGGAGCTGGAGCCAGCACTCGTAGTGCATGCGCAGGCCGGAGGCGCCGACCGGGTGCCCGAAGCTCTTCAGGCCGCCATCGGTGTTGACCGGCAGGTCGCCGTCGAGGGCGAACGTGCCGTCGATCACGTCCTTCCAGGCATGGCCGCGCTCGGAGAACCCGAGGTCCTCCATCAGGATCAGCTCGGTCGGTGTGAAGCAATCGTGGACCTCCGCCATCGCGATCTCGGCCCGCGGATCGGTCACGCCCGCCTGCCGGTACGCGTCCTCGGCTGCCATCCGGCACTCGGGCATGGTCGTGTAGTCGTACTCGGGGTCGATGAGCCCGCCGCCGGTCCCGGCGACGAAGGAGAGCGCCTTCACGTACAGCGGGGAGTCGGTGTACTCGTGGGCTCGATCGGCCGGCACGACGATCGCGGCCGCAGCTCCGTCGGCCACGCCGGCACAGTCGAAGACCGACAGGCGGCCGGCCACCGCAGCCATCGCACAGATCTGTTCGGCCGACATCTCGCGGCGGAACTGCGCCAACGGGTTCCGCGCGCCGTTGTGGTGATTCTTCTCGGCGATCTTCGCCACGACCATCCGGAGCTCGTCCTCGCTCACCCCGTACCTCTGGGCGTAGGCGGGCAGCATCAGGCTGTACATCGCGGCCGCGGTCAGCGTGCGGTTGGTGCCGTCGGTGGGGATCGGGAACGCGTTCAGGCCCTGATAGCCGCTGTCCTTGACCTTCTCGGCACCGACCGCCATCGCCACGTCGTAGGCGCCGGAAGCCACGGCGTAGCAGGCCTGCCGCAGGGCTTCGGAGCCGGTGGCGCAGTAGTTCTCGACGCGGGTGACGGGCTTGCCCTCGAGTCGCATCGGGATGGACAGCGACAGGCCGCTCGGCCCGCTCTGGGACGTCCCGAACCAGTACGCGTCGACGTCCTGCTTGGTGATTCCGACGTCGGCGAGCGTGCGCGACGTGGCGTCGACGATCAGGTCGTCGAAGCTCTTGTCCCAGTGCTCGCGGAACGGCGTGCAGCCGATCCCGACGATCGCCACCTTGTCTCGGATGCCGTGACTAGCCATTGCTCACCTCATCGTCTCCGGCTGGGGAACCCGCCCGGACGGGCCGCGCCTTCCAGAAGTAGTTGTGGATGCCGTCGGCGCTCGAGATCCGCCGGAACGTGGGCTCGACCCGATCGCCGATCGCCACGGCGTCGGCGTCCACGTCGGTCAGCTCCATCGGCATGCGCCCGCCGCCGTCGAAGTCGATCACGG
>JBCCFK010000016.1:0-28739 GCA_039029775.1 Actinomycetota bacterium
CGCCGGAGGGCGCGACGACGACTGGGAAGCCGAGATCCTCGACTGGGGACCGGAGACCGAGATGCTGGCGGACGAGCGGTACAGCGGGGACCGCGAGCTCGCGCAGCCCCTCGCGGCGGTCCAGATGGGCCTCATCTACGTCAACCCGCAGGGCCCCAACGGCGTGACCGACGCCCTGAAGTCGGGCCAGGACATCCGCGAGACGTTCGGCCGGATGGCGATGAACGACGAGGAGACCGTCGCGCTGGTCGTCGGTGGTCACACCTTCGGCAAGATGCACGGCGGCGGCCCCGAGGAAGCGGTCGGTGCCGAGCCGGAGGGCGCCGACATCGCCGACCAGGGCCTCGGCTGGATCAGCTCCCACGGCTCGGGCATGGGCGCCGACACCATCACGTCGGGGCACGAGGGTGCCTGGACCCCCACGCCCACCCAGTGGGACAACAAGTATCTCGAGACCCTGTTCGGTCACGAGTGGGAGGTCAGGGAGACCCCTGCGGGTGCGCTCGACTGGTACCCCAAGTCGGTCAACGAGGGCTTCATGGTGCCGCCGGTCCGGCCCGGTGCCCCCGAGACCCCGCCGGCCATGACCACCGCCGACATGGCGATGATCACCGACCCGGCCTACCTCGAGATCTCCAAGCGATTCCTCGAGAACCCGGATCAGCTGGCCGACGCGTTCGCTCGCGCCTGGTTCAAGCTGCTCCATCGCGACATGGGTCCGGCGATCCGCTACGTCGGCAGCCAGGCCCCGAGCGAGCTCCTGGTCTGGCAGGACAACGTTCCCGCCCACGAGGGTGCGCTCATCGGTGACGCCGAGATCGCCGAGCTCAAGGCGTCGATCATGGACTCCGGCCTCAGCGTGTCGGACCTGGTCGGTGCGGCCTGGGCGTCGGCCTCGACCTACCGCAGCACCGACTTCCGCGGTGGCGCCAACGGCGCACGCATCCGCCTGGAGCCCCAGGCCGGCTGGGACGTCAACGTTGCCTCCGGCGTCGGTGCCGTGGTCGCCAAGCTCGAGGAGATCCAGGGTGCGTTCAACGGCAAGGGCGGCGCCCAGGTGTCGCTGGCCGACCTCATCGTGCTCGGTGGCGGTGCCGCGATCGAAGCCGCAGCGTCGGCTGCCGGTCACAGCGTGAGCGTCCCGTTCACGCCGGGGCGCACCGACGCCGACCAGGCTGCCACCGACGTCGAGTCCTTCGGGTACCTCGAGCCGTCGGCCGATGGTTTCCGCAACTACGTGGCCAAGGCCGGCAACGTCCCCGCCGAGCACCTGCTGCTCGACAAGGCGTTCATGCTGAACCTCACCGCTCCGCAGATGACGGCGCTGGTCGGCGGTCTGCGTGTGCTGGGTGCCAACGTCGGCGGCTCCGACCACGGCGTCTGGACCGACAACGTCGGCCAGCTCAGCACGGACTTCTTCACGAGCCTGCTCGACATGGATGTCGCGTGGAGCGCCGTGGGCGAGGCCGAGGACACCTTCGAGGGTCGCGATCGGGCCTCCGGTGACCTGGTCCGGACCGGTACCCGTGTCGACCTGATCTTCGGATCCAACAGCCAGCTCCGGGCCATCGCCGAGGAGTACGGCGCGGCCGGTGGCGACGAGCTCTTCCTCGACGCCTTCGTCTCGGGCTGGGTCCAGGTCATGGAGAACGATCGGTTCGACCTGGAGTGACCGCCAGGCGATAGCAGAGGTTGTTCTGGTGTCCGACACCGGAACGAGAAAGTGCCCACCTGGGGTCAGACTCCAGGTGGGCACTTTGAGGCGTGGGATCGGCGGTGTCAGCCGGTGGCGGCTGCCGACTGGTAACGCGCTCGGGTGTCGCCGGTGTCGGGCTCGGTGGCGACGGTCGTGCCGGCGCCCAGCTCCCATGCTGCGGTGACGTCCGCGATTGGGCGGGCCGCGGCAACGGCGGCCGCCTGGACAGCCGCGCCCGTGGCGACGGTCTCGTCCGCGTCGGGGACGACGATGTCGGTGCCCGAGAGCGACGCGACGCGGCGTCGATACGCCGCGGAGCGGGCCCCGCCGCCGATGAGCATCAGCCGGCCGGTGTGTTCCACCCCCGCGTCGGCGAGCGCATCCACGCCGGCGAGCAGGCCGCACACGACGCCGTCGTGGGCCGCCAGTGCGAGGTCCTCGCGCGTCGTGTCGTTGCGCAACCCCACGAACGTCCCCGTCGCGTCGGGAAGGTTGGGCGTGCGCTCGCCGTCGAAGTACGGCACCAGGATCGGGCCGTCCGGCCTGGCGGTGGTCGACAGGGCCAGGTCGGCCAGGCCCGGGGCGTCGGTCCCGAGCCAGCGGGCGACCGTGTCGGTGACCTTGGTGGCGTTGAGCGTGCAGACGAGTGGCAGGAAGCTCCCCGCGGCGTCGGCGAAGCCGGCGACCGCGCCCGAGGTGTCTGCGGTCCCCACGGTCGAGACGCCGTAGACCGTCCCCGAGGTGCCGAGCGACATGACGAGGTCGCCGTGTCCGAGCCCGAGGCCCAGCGCCGCGCCCATGTTGTCGCCGGTGCCGGGCCCGACGACGACGGCTGTGCCAAGGCCCAGCGCTGTGGCGGCGTCGGACGTCAGGGAACCCGCGGGATCGGTCGGGCCGAGGACGAACGGCAGCCGGTCCATCCAGTCGACGGAAGGAGCGACAAGATCCAACAGACCACCGACGTAGGCGTCCTCAGTCGGGTCGAACCATCCCGTGCCGGACGCGTCGCCGCGGTCGGTGACGTGGGCGCCGCTGAGCCGCCAGGTCAGATAGTCGTGGGGGAGCATCACCCGGGCGACGCGCCGGGCCAGCTCCGGTTCGTTCTCCAACACCCAGGCGAGCTTGGTCACCGTGAAGGCCGCGACGGGGACCGAACCGCAGCCCTGGGCCCAGCGGGCGGACCCGGCGGTGGCAACGAGTGCGTCGGCCTGCGGCGCGGAGGTCGTGTCGTTCCAGAGCTTGGCGGGCCGGACGGGTTCGCCGGCTTCGTCGAGCAGGACCAGGCCGTGTTGTTGGCCCGCCACGCTGATGCCGGTCACGTCCGCACGATGGTCGCCGAGCTGGTCGAAGCACGCCGCGAGGGCGTCCCACCAGGCCCGCGGGTCCTGTTCGGAGACGGGGGGAGTGGTCGGCGGGTGCGACGCCTGGGCCCGGGCAACGAGCGCGCCCGACTCGACCTCGCGGAGCTCGACCTTGGTCGACTGCGTCGACGAGTCGACCCCGGCGACGAGGGCCATCAGGCGCCGTCCCCGATCCCCCAGATGGCTCGGTTGACCTCGTTCTCGAGGTGTTCCTGACGGCCCGACACCGGAGCCGGGTCGATGCGCTCGTCGACCGCCCGGTCCGCGAGCTCGCCGAGGGCGACGTTGCCGGCGAGGATGTCCGCGCCCATGCCCTCGGCCCAGCCGGCGTAGCGCGCGTCGCGGGCGCTCTCGATCGCGCCGTCGGCCACCATGGCTTCGGCCACCAACAAGGAGCGGGCAAGGGTGTCGATGCCGCCGATGTGACCGTGGAACAGGTCGGTCCGATCGACGCTCTGGCGGCGCAGCTTGGTGTCGAACAGGAAGCCGCCGGTGTCGAAGCCCCCGCCGCGGAGGATCTCGTAGACGGCCAGGCTCATCTCGTCGACCGAGTTCGGGAACTGGTCGGTGTCCCAACCGTTCTGGGGGTCGCCCCGGTTGGCGTCGATCGATCCGAAGATGCCGTTGTCGATCGCGTATGCCACCTCGTGATGGAAGGAGTGGCCCGACAGCGTGGCGTGGTTGACCTCGATGTTCACCTTGAACTCGTCGAGCAGGTCGTAGCGCTCGAGGAAGCCGTGGACGGTCGCGGAGTCGTAGTCGTACTGGTGCTTGGTCGGCTCCTGCGGCTTCGGCTCGATCAACAGGGTGCCCGTGAACCCGATCGAGTGCTTGTATTCCGCCACCATCGTGAGGAACCGGGCCAGTTGGTCGGCCTCCTGCTTCATGCGGGTGTTCGGCAGTGTCTCGTAGCCCTCGCGCCCACCCCACAGGACGTAGTTGTGACCCCCGAGGCGGTTGGTGGCGTCGAGCATGTGTCGCACCTGCGCCGCGGCGTGGGCGAACACCTCCGGGTTCGGGTTGGTGGCGGCCCCGGCGGCGTAGCGGGGGTGAGAGAAGAGGTTCGCCGTTCCCCACAGGAGCTCGATGCCGGTCTCGGCCATCTTCTCACCGGCCCGGTCGACCATCGCGTCGAGGTTCGCCCGGGACTGCTTCAACGTGTCGCCTTCGGGGGCCATGTCGACGTCGTGGAACGAGAAGAACTTCACGCCCAGCTTGGAGATGAACTCGAACGCCGCGTCCTGCTTGGCTCGGGCCGCCTCCATCGCGTCGACGCCCGGGTCGAGCCAGGGGCGGTCGAACGTCCCGACGCCGAAGATGTCGGCGCCCGGCCAGTTGAAGCTGTGCCAGTAGCAGACGCCGATGCGGAGGTGATCCTCCATCCGGCGTCCGGCGACGACGCGGTCCGGGTCGTAGACGCGGTAGGCGAGGCCGTCGGTGTCGCCGCTACCGGCGAAGGCGACGGGTTCGGGGACGTCGGTGAAGAAGCTCATCGGGTGCTCTCTCGGTTGGGCGTGGTGGTCAGGGGCGGGGAGGGCGGACCGGCAAGAGCCGTCCGCCGTCGTCGGCGCTGGCGAGCGCGACCTCGATGAGGTGCTGCACGCGTGCGCCGTCGACGAGATCGGGGGTGCTGGGTCGATCCGACGCGACATCGTGGATCCACTGGCGCGTCATGGCGTCGGTGCGGCGAAAGACGTCGCGGTAGGTGTTGTGAACGGTGTCGAAGCGGAGGTCGGGGAACCGTGCCGGGAGGTCGATCGGTTGCGCCGGTCCGGTGGCGCCCCGCTCGAGGACCCTCACCTCCTGCACGGTGTCCCAGTCGCTGAAGCCGTAGATCGTGCCGCCGGTGCCGTGTGCGTCGAGGTGGTGGGTCTGGCCGAACGGCGTGCCTTCCCAGCTCACCGCGCACGTCTGGAGCGTGCCCAGCGCGCCGCTCGCGAAGCGGACCTGCATGATGCAGGAGTCCTCGGTCTGGTCGTAGTCCGAGCCATCGGGCCGGCGCTCGCGTTCGACGAAGGACGCGGTCAGGCAACCCAGCTCCGCGATCGGCCCGAACAACCACTCGGCGTAGAAGAGCCAGTGGGATCCGAGATCACCGATCACGCCGGAGCCTGCGATCTCCTTGTCGAACCGCCAGCTGTAGGTGGGATCGAACGCGAACTCGGTGAAGTACCGGAGGTTGAGGTGGTGGGGGATCCCGAGGAAGCCGTCCTCGATCAGGGCCTTGGTCGCAGCGAACATCGGCATGTACTGGTACGTGAAGGGCACCATGGTGATGGCGTCCGCGGCGTCGGCCATGTGCGCGACCTCGTCGGCCTCTGCGGCGGTGAGGGCGACCGGTTTCTCGCACAGCACCGCGAGCCCGGCCTCGACGGCGGCCCTGGTCACGGGGACGTGCGTGTCGTTGGCGCTGGCGACGATCACGGCGTCGATCTCGCCGCTGGCGATCATCTCGCGCCAGTCGGTGAACACCAGTGGCACGTTCCACCGCTCGGCGAGCTCGGCTGCGGTCGCCTCGTTGCGGCCGCAGACCGCCACGCAGCGCCCGGCCGGATGATCCGCCAGCGCGGGCAGGTACATCGAGTCGGCCCACCACGAGGTGCCGACGACGCCCACACGGATCATCGTCCGGTCCGACCCGGTGTCAGAGCAGCTTGCTCTGACACCGCTTTGCCTCGTTCGCTCATCAGTCGTCGTCGGCGATGTCGCGGCCGATGACGACCGCGGCGTCGGCGTCGTCGAAGAGCTTGGGGTACGGGTAGTCCATCGCCATCAGCTGGCGGAGAATCGGGGTGGCCCGATCGACGACCTCCTGACGCACGCCCGAGAGCTGGTCCTCCAGTGGGGTGATGAACTTGGGGAGGTACTCGATGAGGATGCCGGTCCGGTCCTGATCCGAGGAGGTGTTCGGCATCGCGCAGTGCCAGCACATGCCGTTGAAGATCACCAGGTCGCCGGGGTCGCCGGTCATCCGGGCGCACTCGGCGAAGAATCGGTCCCGGTCGGACGTGTCCGGGTACAGCAGCTCGCCCTGGGAGTGGGGGAGGAAGGCGGTGGCGCCGGACTCGGGGGTGAACGGGTCGAGCAGGACGGTGGCCTGGGTGTTCAGCGGGAAGCTCGAGTTGATCCGCATCGGGAACGACGACCGCTTGTAGAGGTCCCAGTAGGGGTAGTCGATGTGGGGCTCCTGTCCGGGGCCGCCGGGCATGATCCGGTTGGCGGCCACCGAGCCCATGATGAACTCGTCGCCGAGGAACGCACCGACGATGCTCATCACGACCGGGTGCTGCACCATCTGTTCGAACACCTCGCCCTTGTCGAGCAGGTTCCAGACCCGGCGTTGCAGGTTCAGCTCGTCGGTCGACGCCCCGAGGAAGTGGGTCTCCTTGTCGTCCTCCTCGGCCGTGTAGAGGTGGATCAGGGCGCGCGCCTCGGCGACCACGTCCGCGTCGAACGCCTGGCGCAGGGCGATGGCGCCGCGGCCGGTCAGGAGTTCTTCGAGCAGTTCTGGGAGTTGTGCGTCGAGGTTCTCGGCGTCGATCTCCATCATGATGTGGTCACCTCCGGTGCCGGCCCGCTGGTCGTTCTGGTCACGAGTGTGGGTGCGACGACGTGATGCGTCGCGTCGGTGCGCCGTTGTTCGATGCGCTCGACGAGGGACTGCACGGCGAGCGCGCCCAGGACGAGGCGGGGCTGGTCGACGCTGGTCAGGCCGATGTGGTGCATGGCCGCGAGCGAGGTGTTGTCGAAGCCGACGAGGGAGACGTCGTCGGGGACCACGAGGCCCTCGTCCTCCAGCCGGTCGAGCGCGCCGAGGGCCATGACGTCGTTGCCGGCGAAGATCGCCGTCGGCATGCGGTCACCCGCCAGCAGCTCCTCGACACCGTCGATGCCGGCCGTGTCGTCGTAGGTACCCCCCACGATCGTCACCTCGCTCTCGAGGCCGTGCGCACCCATCCCCTCGAGGTAGCCGGACCGGCGCTCCACGGCGCCGGAGCCTTCACCGCCGTCGATGTACGCGATGTGGCGATGTCCGAGACCGGTGAGATGGTCGACGATCAGATGGCCGCCGACCCGTTCGTCGGTGTTGACCGTGTCGAACACGTCGCTCTCGACCGTCCGCGCGACCACGACCAGGTTGGTCTCGCGGGCGAGGTGCTCCATCTCCGATCGGTCGAGCCACGGCCCAACGAGAATGATGCCGTCGGTCCGGAACTCGAGGAAGGTGTCGGCGGCAGCCTGGTCGCCCGCGGCGCTGCGGCGGCCGGTGTTGATCACGGTGCGGTAGCCGGCGGCGATCGCGGCTTCGTGAATGCCGTCGGCGATCTCGGCGAAGAACGGGTTGTGCAGGTCGTTGAGCACCAGGCCGATGGTCATCGTGCGTCGGCTCGCCAGATTCCGCGCCATCAGGTTGGGCCGGTAGCCGAGCTCGTCGGCGGCGGCCAGGACCGCGGCGCGTGAGTGTTCGCTCACCTTGGGCGAGTTGCGCATCACCAGCGAGACGAGCGCGCGGGAGACGCCGGCCTTGCTGGCAACGTCCTCCATCGTCGGCTGTCCCACGCGGAATCTCCCCCTCAGCGCTTGACAAGCGGTGTTCGGAGCATAAGTGTTAGAGCGCTCTACTTCAATAGAGCGCTCTAACGGTTCATCGGATCCGAAGGGGCGAGCTGGCGAAGAGAGCGTTCAGGCCCGAACACGCCACTGGATCCGAGGGGGGAGAGTGAGCGCAACCGTCTTCGAGCGCACCGCCAGCGCGCCCATCTCCTGGGGCGTGTGTGAGGTCCCCGGATGGGGGATCCAGCTCCCGGTCGAACGCGTGCTGCGTGAGATGGCCGAGCTCGGCCTGCGCGCCACCGAGTTGGGGTCGATCGGCTACCTCCCGACCGACCCGGCCGAGCTCGTCGAGACCCTCGCCGAGCACGGGCTGGTGCTCACCGGCGGCTTCAACGCACTGGCGCTCGCCGATCCCTCCCAGGCCGATGTCGCACTGAAGCAGGCCGACGAGTCCGCGGCCCTGCTCGCCGCCGGCGGAGCCACCGACTTCGTGACGTGCATCGTCACCGACCCGAACGACTGGGCTCGACCCGAGCTGACCTCGGCCCAGTGGGATCACCTCTGGGTGATGCTCGACCGGGTCGACGAGCTCTGCGTCTCGCACGGCCTCACCCAGGTCTTCCACCCGCACGTGGACTCCCTCGTCGAGACCGCCCCCGAGGTGCAACGGGTGCTCGACAACTCCGACGTCCGCTGGGTCCTCGAGACCGGCCACCTCGCCATCGGGGGATACGACCCCCTGAGGTTTGCAGAGCGGTACGCCAATCGAGTGCACCTCGTCCACCTGAAGGATCTAAGGTTCCCGATCGCCGCCCGACTCAATGCCGAGGAGCTGTCGCTCATGGAGGCGGTCCAGGAGGGGCTCTTCGTGCCCCTTGGCGAGGGAGACATTGCCATTGCCGATGTCGTCGAAGTCATGGAGCGGCGCGGCTTCGACGGTTGGTACGTAATCGAACAGGACGCTGCCATCACGTCGGGTGCGGTACCACCCGACGGCGATGGCCCAATTCGTGACGTTCGGGAGAGCGTCGCGTTCATCCGGTCACTCGACGCTCGACTCGAGGCCTCATGAGGCCTCATGACGTCTCGGGAAGTGGCGTGGCCGGACCGTTGCAACACAAATAGGAGGGGAAACCCACAATGAGGAAACTTCGGTTCCTGCTTGCACTGCTTGCGATCTTCTCGCTCGTGGCAGCCGCTTGCGGCGACGATGATGACAGCGGTGACAGCTCGGCGTCCGCGTCCGAGCCCGCCGACGAAGGTTCGGCTTCGGCTTCGGAGCCCGCCGAAGGCGGCGACGATGACGTCGAGCTCACCCAGGGCTCGGACCTCACGTTCCACGTCGTCACCCACTCCGAGGACGGCCCGTTCTGGTCCGTCGTCAAGCGTGGTGTCGACGCCGCTGCCGCCGATCTCGGTGTGACCGCGGTCTGGTTGCCCGGCTTCAACGACGCGACCCAGATGGTCGCCGACATCGAAGGCGCCGTGGCGGAGGGCTCGGACGGCATCGCCGCTTCGCTGCCCGACCCCGTCGCGCTCGTCCCGGTTCTCCAGGACGCCGTGGCCCAGGGCATCCCGGTCGTCACGCTCAACTCGGGCGCCAACGACTACCAGGAGATCGGCGCGCTGACCCACGTCGGCCAGACGGAGTTCATCGCCGGCCAGGCCGCCGGTGAGCGCTTCAACGCTGCCGGTGCCACCCACGTGCTGTGTGGTCAGCAGGAGCAGAACAACGTCGGTCTGACCGAGCGTTGCGCTGGTCTCGAGGACACCTTCGGCGGCACCGTGACCACCGACTTCATGGACCTCGACGCTGACACCACCGCCCAGCAGGCCGCCATCAACACGGCCCTGTCGGCGGACGACAGCATCGACGCCTTCCTCGGTGTCGGTCCGGTCATCGCCATGTCGGGTCTGCGCGCCGCGCAGGACCTCGGCCGCGACATGACCATCGGTGGCTTCGACCTGACGCCGGAGATCCTCGGCGCCATCGAAGCCGGTGACATCCTGTTCACCGTCGACCAGCAGCAGTACCTGCAGGGCTACCTGCCGGTGCTCCAGCTGTTCCTGTTCCAGACGAACTCGAACGTCATCGGCGGTGGCCTGCCGATCCTGACGGGCCCGGGCTTCGTGACTGCGGACAACGCCGGTGCGGTGCTCGCCCTCTCCGAGGCCGGCACGCGCTGATAGCTGATGTGTGATGAGGGCGGGCCGCTCGGTTTCCCGGGTGGCCCGCCCTCGCACACGTTGTTTCTGGTAGTTGTCGATGGGGCATCGACAACCAAGTGGGGGGTAAGTGATCAATGACTGACGTGGCAGCGGACGCCGCGGCGACGGCTGGAGACGACGAACGTCTCGCCTACCGCAGCGTCTTCCAGCGCCTGTTCATCCGTCCCGAGATCGGCGCCATGATCGGCGCGGTCGGGATCTGGACGTTCTTCTGGGCGGTCTCGCTCAACTTCGGTACCGCAGGCGGTACCCAGAACTGGCTCGATCAGGCGAGCACGCTCGGCATCATGGCCGTCGCCGTGTCGATGCTGATGATCGGTGGCGAGTTCGACCTTTCGTCCGGTGCCAACACCGGCGCGATGGGCATTCTGTTCATCCTGCTCGTTCGTGAGACGGGCGATCTCGGCGGTCTGGGGGCGTCGATCTGGATCGCGGTCCCATTGTCGTTGGCGATCGCCCTGGCCATCGGCGCCTTCAACGGCTGGATGGTCGAACGCACGGCGTTGCCCAGCTTCATCGTCACGCTCGGCACCTTCTTCGTCTTAAAAGGGGCGAAACTCGGTCTGGCCAAACTGATCGTCGGCCAGATCTCGGTGAGCTTCACCCAGGACGCGCACGGCTACGACTTCTGGTCGAAGATCTTCGCCTCGGAGTGGGCCCGAAACGATCACGTCTGGGACTCGAGAGACGTCTTCTACACGACATTGCTCATCGCCGGCGCGGCCGTGATCGCCCTCGCGGTGAGCGAACTGTTCTTCACCCGTCGCTCGACACCCAATCAGACCGGACTCGGCGCCTTCGTGGCCGGCCTTGCCGGTTCCGGCGTCGGCATTGGCCTGCTGCACGGCACCGACGGCACCGGCGGCAACTGGGTCGCCGCGATCGTCATCGCCGTCTCGGTTCTCGTCGCCTGGATCGGCTGGGCGATGTGGCGTTACGAGCCGCTCGAAGGCGAGGTCGGGTCATTCGCGCCGACGACTCGGATCCTGGAGTTCATGGGGCTCGGTGTGGTCAGCCTGGTGGCGGCCACCATCTGCGCCTTCGCCATCGACTCCGACAACAGCGACGACCTGTTCTTCCCGTTCACGACCCAGGGTCTGCGCGCCGTGCTGGTCATGGTGTTGGCCGGCGCCGGATTCACGCTCATGATGATGGCCGCCAACCAGGCGCTGCGGGTCAACGCGATGACGAAGTCGATCGTGTCGCTGATCACGTCGGCCGCCATCGTGGTGTTCGCCTTCGTCGTGCAGGCATCCTCCGATGCGGAGAAGTTCCGCACCGAGGCCTTCTCGGCGCTGTTGTTGGTCGCCCTGGCGCTTGCCGCCTGGTCGGTGCTCGGTCTCCGTCACGGCGAACGTCGTGGACGCGACGCAGAGGCCGACGGTCTCGGTGGTCGCGGTGTCGTGATCGGCGCGGCGATGATCGCCGTCGGCGTCATCCTGCGGCACCTGTTCATCACCAACGACGAGCTGCTGGCCGGCGTCTCGCCGGCCAAGTTCTCGATCCGCATGGTCTGGTTCTTCGCCATGACCGCCGTGATGGTCTGGGTCCTGGCCCGCACCCGCTTCGGATCGTGGACCTTCGCCGTGGGTGGCAACAAGGAAGCGTCGCGGCAGGTCGGTGTTCCGGCCGCACGGACCAAGACCCAGCTCTTCATGATCGTCTCGGTCGCCGCCTGGCTGGTGGGCATGCTCCTCGCATTCCGACTGAACAGCCTGCAGGCATCGACCGGTGACGGTGAGGAGTTCGAGTTCATCATCGCCGCCGTGGTCGGCGGCACGTTGCTGACCGGCGGCTACGGCACCGCATTCGGTGGCGCCATCGGCGCCTGCATCATGGCCATGTCGGCCGTCGGCATCGGTGCCGCCCGCTGGAACTCGGACTGGCGGTTCGTGTTCCTCGGCGTGATCCTTCTGTTGGCGGTGATCGCCAACCGGTGGATCCGCACCAAGGCGGAAGGATCCCGGCGATGAGTCAGGAGGAGACCATGACGGACGCACCCGCATCCTCGGGCGAGGGCCACCTGCTCGAGCTCGACGACCTGTCGAAGTTCTACGGCAACATCATCGCGCTCAAGGGGGTCACCACGTCGGTGAACGCCGGCGAGGTGACCTGTGTCCTGGGCGACAACGGCGCCGGCAAGTCGACCTTCATCAAGATCCTCGCGGGCGTGCATCAGCAGTCCGAGGGCACGATCCGGATGAACGGCCAGGAGGTCAAGTTCAACCATCCGAAGGACGCGCTCGGTGCCGGCATCGCCACCGTGTACCAGGACCTCGCGATGGTCCCGCTGATGTCGGTGTGGCGGAACTTCTTCCTCGGCGCCGAGCCGACGAAGAACCTCGGCCCGCTGAAGTGGATCGACAAGCCCAAGGCCAAGGCCATCGCCAAGGAGGAGATGGCCAAGATGGGCATCGACATCCGCGACACCGAGCAGCCGGTGGGCACGCTCTCCGGTGGTGAGCGGCAGTCGGTGGCCATCGCCCGTGCCGGCTACTTCGGCGCGAGGGTGCTCATCCTCGACGAGCCGACGTCGGCCCTCGGCGTCAAACAGTCCGGCGTGGTCCTGCGCCGAATCGTCGAGGCCCGCAACCAGGGTCTCGCCGTCATCTTCATCACCCACAACCCGAGCCACGCCTACCCGGTCGGGGATCGCTTCCTGATCCTCAACCGCGGCCAGTCGATGGGCAACTTCGCCAAGGACGACATCACCCTCCAGGAGCTGACCCAGCTCATGGCCGGTGGTGCCGAGCTGGAGCAGTTGCAGCACGAACTGGAGCAGGCGGTCTCGGCCGGAGGCGGCGGCGGGGGCTGATGGCAGACCTTGAGGTGCTCACCGTCGGGCGGGTGAGCGTCGACATCTACGCACGCGAGCGCGGTGTGTCGATGACCCACGTGCGGACGTTCGAGAAATCGATCGGGGGGACCTCCACCAATGTGGCCGTGGCCGCGGCGCGCCTGGGCCATCGCGCGGCCACCTACACCCGCGTCGGGGACGACCAGTTCGGCGACTACGTCAAGCACGCGCTCGAGCACACCTTCGGCGTGGACACGCGGTTCGTGCAGACTGACCCGGACCTCAAGACCCCGCTGGCGTTCGCCGAGCTCGACCCGCCCGAGGAGCCGACGATCTTCTTCTACAGGGAGCCGCGGGCCCCCGACCAGAACATCTCGGTGGACGGCGTCGACCTGGACGTCGTCCGAGATGTCCCGGTCTTCTGGATTCCCGCTTCCCGGTTCGCCTGGGAGCCCAGCGCGTCGACCGTGCGCCAGCTGTTGGACGCCCGCGCCCGCCGCGCCCACACCGTGCTCGACCTCGACTGGCGTCCCATGTTCTGGGACTCACCCGAGGTCGCGAGCGAGCGGATCTCGCCGATGCTCGACCATGTCACCATCGCCATCGGCAACCGCGACGAGTGCGAGATCGCCGTCGGCACCCGAGACCCCGACGAGGCCGCCGACCGCCTCCTCGAGCGCGGTCTCGAGGCGGCGATCGTCAAGCTGGGTGGTGACGGCGTCATGGTCGCCCTGCCCGACGGGACCCGGGAGAAGATCCCGCCGTTCCCGGTCGAGGTCGTCTGCGGGCTCGGCTCCGGCGACGCCTTCGGCGGCGCGTTCTGTCACGGGCTGCTGGAGGGGTGGGATCTGGTGCGCACCGTCCGCTACGGCAACGCCGCCGGAGCGATCGTCGCCAGCCGGCTGATGTGCGCGGACGACATGCCGACCGTGCCCGAGATCGACGAGTTCCTGGCCGAGAGAGAGGCCTGACATGAGTCGCACGCTGCATCATCCGCACCGGGCTCTGAGCCATGCGGACGGGCCGGTCCTGCTCGATCCCCTGACCGCGGGATGGACCTACACCAGTCTGCGGGTCATCGAGCTCGAGCGCGGTACCGCGTTCACGCTGCCCGGCGGGCCTTTGGAGTTGTGCCTGCTGCCCTTGTCCGCGCAGAAGCTGACCGTGCGCGCCGCAGGCCAGGAGTTCGCCGTCGACGGCCGCGCCGGCGTCTTCGCCCGCGTCAGCGACTTCGTCTACGTCGGCCGCGACACGAGCGTCGAGCTCGTCTCCGAGACCGGTGGCGAGGTCGCGGTCACCGGCTCTCGCTGCGAGAACGCATTGCCGCCCAAGTACGGGGCGGCCGAGGACGTGGCGGTCGAGGTGCGCGGCGGAGGCCAGGCGACGCGCCAGATCACCAACTTCATGTCGCCCGAGGCGTGGGACCACGCCGACAAGTTGATGTGCGTCGAGGTGTACACCCCCGACGGCAACTGGTCCTCGTATCCGCCGCACAAGCACGACGACAGCCCCGAGTGCGAGGTCAACAACGAGGAGATCTACTACTTCCGCATCGGCGACGCCGGGACGTCCGCCTACAGCGTCGATGGCTTCGGCATGCATCGGACCTACACCGGCGACGGCGAGATCGACGAGAACGTGGCCGTCCGCGACGGCGACGTGTTCCTGGTGCCCAAGGGGTACCACGGTCCCTGCATCGCGGCTCCGGGGTACGACATGTACTACCTGAACGTGCTCGCCGGACCGGGCGGCGACCGGTCGATGGCGTTCTGCGACGATCCCACCCACCACTGGATCCGCGACACGTGGTCCGACGACGACCTCGACCCGCGCTGTCCACTCGTGACCGCCCAGGGGAAGACGAACCATGGCTGATCTTCCGACGATCTTCCTGGACCGCAACGTCCCCGACGGGTTCGAGGACCTGTTCGACGGCCGCCTGCGGGTCGTGGGGCCCGAGGAGTCGGCGCTCGCCGAAGCCGACGCCGTCCTCGCCGGGGCGTCGTTGTGGCCGGGCGAACGCATGGACGGCGGCCCCGGGGTCAAGATCATCTCCCGCACGGGCATCGGCTACGACACCGTCGACCTCGAGGGCGCCACCGCTCGCGGGATCGTCGTGTGCAACGCCCCCGACTCACCGACGGTCTCCACCGCGGAACACACGATGGCGCTGCTGCTCCACGCCACCAAGTCCCTGTCCGCGAACCAGCGGCGACTGCGCAATCACGACGGCGACTACTACGCCGCCAACGAGGGCATCGAGCTCGCTGGCAAGACGCTCGGCGTCATCGGCTACGGCCGCATCGGCAAGCGCGTCGTCAGGGCCGCGCGCGGCTTGGACATGGACACCATCGCCTGCGATCCCTACCTCGACCCGAGCGTCGAGGACGTGGAACTGGTCGACCTCGACGATCTCTTGGCGCGCTCGCACGTGGTGAGCGTGCACTGTCCGTTGACCGACGAGACCCGGGACCTGTTCGACGCCGCGACCTTCGCCAAGATGCGTCCCGGCTCGGCCTTCGTGAACGCGGCACGAGGCGGCATCGTCGACCAGGACGCACTCGTGGCCGCCCTCGACTCCGGTCACATCGCCTTCGCCGGGCTCGACGTCACCGTGCCCGAACCGTTCCCGATGGACCACCCCTTGCAGGGGCGCGAGAACGTGATGATCACCCCCCACATCGCCTCGGCCACCGACCTCGGCCGGCGCCGGATGTACACCCACGCGGTCGAGAACGTCTTGACCTGCCTGGCCGGCGACCGCCTCGAGAGCTGCGTGAACCCCGAGGTCTACGGAGACCCCTCATGACCAGACACAAGATCGGTATTGGCGTCATCGGCTTCGGCTGGATGGGCCAAGCCCACTCCCGCTCGGCGGCACGGATCCCCTCCCTGTTCCCCGAGCGGGAGTACGACACGCGACTCGTCATCTGCGGCGACAACGTCGACCAGCGCCGGGTCGAGGCGGTCGAGGGATTCGGGTTCGAATCCGCATCGGCCGACTGGGAAGAGGTCGTGAACCACCCCGATGTCGAGGTGGTCTACGTCACCGCGCCCAACATGCTCCACGAGCCGCTCGCCATCGCTGCAGCCGAGGCGGGCAAGCACGTCTTCTGTGAGAAGCCCGTGGGCGGCACGCCGGACCAGACCGTGCGGATCGAGAAGGCGGCTCGGACCGCCGGCGTCATCACCGGCGTCGGTTACAACTACCGCTGGGCGCCGCTGGTGCAGCACGCCAAGCACCTGATCGAGTCGGGCGCGCTCGGTGAGATCACCAACTACCGCGGCCGGTTCTTCTCGATGTACGGCGCCGACCCCATGGGTCTGCTGTCGTGGCGCTTCCTGGTGGACGAGGCGGGGCACGGCGTGTCGTCGGACATCCTGAGCCACGCCGTCGATCTCGCCCACATGCTGGTCGGGCCGATCGACTCGGTGATCGGCACCAAGGAGACGTTCATCAAGGACCGTCCGCTCCCCAGCGGTGAGGGCACGCACTACGACCGCGGCAAGCCCGACGACCCGACGGCGCCCGTGACCAACGAGGACTACGGCGGCGCCATGGTGACCTTCGCGAACGGTGCCCGGGGCACCTTCGAGGCATCCCGGGCGATCATCGGCCCCGAGAGCCAGATGGCGTTCGACGTGCACGGCACGAAGGGCGCGCTGCGCTGGAACCTGGAGACGATGAACGAGCTCGAGGTCTTCATCGTCGACGAGAGCGGCACGGCACCTCGTGGCTACACGAAGGTCTACGCCGGCGATCGCTACCCGTACCACGGCCACTTCGTGCCTGGTGACGCCAACGCCATCGGGTACGAGGACCTGAAGGTCATCGAGAACTACGAGTTCCTCGCCGCCGTCGCACGCGGCGAACAGCACCAGCCCGGCTTCGCCGAGGCCATCGACTACGTCAGCTTCCAGGACGCCTGGCTCCGCTCGTGCGAGTCCGGCTCCTGGGTGGATGTCACCTCGATTCGCAAGGACTGAAGATGAGGCCAACAGAACGGACAGGTCGTCGGACGACCCCAATCGCGACGAAGTCGCCAGAGGGTCGAGGGACGTGCCGACGACACCGTGCGGCGGATTGTCGCCGCACCAACGAGGGGGCGTAGCTCTCATGCAAACGATTCGGCTCACCACCGCCCAGGCCATCGTCAAATACCTGATGGCGCAGAAGATCGTGATCGACGGCGAGACCGTGCCGTTGTTCCCCGGCGTCTATGCCATCTTCGGCCACGGCAACGTCACCTGTCTCGGCCACGCGCTCGAGGAGGTCAAGGACGAGTTCCCGACCTGGCGCGGGCAGAACGAGCAGGGCATGGCCCTCGCCGCCACCGCCTTCGCCAAGGCGTCGAAGCGCCGCCAGATCATGGTGGCCACGTCGTCGGTGGGCCCGGGTGCCACCAACATGGTCACGGCGGCGGGCGTGGCCATGGCCAACCGGCTGCCGCTCCTGCTGCTCGCCGGTGACACCTTCCAGAGCCGCATCCCCGACCCGGTGCTCCAACAGGTCGAGCAGTTCGGCGAGCCGTCCACCACGGTGAACGACTGCTTCCGCCCGGTGGTCCGCTACTGGGACCGCCTGACCCGGCCCGAACAGGTCGTGCAGTCGCTGCCTCACGCGATCCACACCATGCTCGACCCGGGCGACTGCGGACCGGCCTTCATCGGGCTTCCCCAGGACATCCAGGCCGAGGCCTACGACTACCCGGAGCGCTTCTTCGCCGAGACCGTGCACGAAGTGAGACGGCAACGTCCGGACAACACCGAGTTGGTGAAGGCCGCCGCCGCGCTCGTGGAGTCGGAGAAGCCTCTGATCATCGCGGGCGGCGGCGTGCACTGGTCCGATGCCGGTGCGGAGCTTCGCAGCTTCGCCGAGGAGCACAACGTCCCGGTGGTCGAGACCGTGGCCGGGCGCACGTCGATGCCGTCGTCGCACCCCCTCAACGCGGGCACGATCGGGGTGACCGGCTGCACCTCGGCCAACGCGCTTGCCGCCGAGGCCGACCTCGTCCTGGCGGTCGGGACCCGGCTGCAGGACTTCGCCACGGGCTCGTGGACGGTGTTCGCCAACGAGGGGGTCAGGTTCGTCGGCATCAACACCGCCCGCTTCGACGCCACCAAGCACAGGGCGATCCCGGTCGTGGCCGACGCACGCGAGACGCTCGCCGAGCTCGGCACCGCCATCGGCGCCTACCGGGCCTCGGACGACTGGTCCGACACCTGTGCCGCGGAGACGGTGCAGTACCACGCCTACATCGACAAGATCGCGGCGCCGGAGGCGCAGCCGTCCGACGAGCTGCCGACCTATGCCCAGGTGGTCGGCGTGGTCGACCGGGCCGCCGACGAGAAGACCTACGCGCTCACCGCGGCGGGTGGGTTCCCCGGCGAGCTGGTCAACGGGTGGCGCAGCGATCGCACGCACTCCTTCGACGCCGAGTACGGGTTCTCGTGCATGGGCTACGAGATCAGCGGCGGCTGGGGCGCCAAGATGGCCCGCCCCGACGACGACGTCGTCGTCTTCGTCGGCGACGGCTCCTACATGATGATGAACAGCGATCTGTACAGCTCGGTGCTGTCGGGTCACAAGCTGATCGTCATCGTCTGCGACAACGGCGGCTTCGCCGTGATCAATCGCCTGCAGACCAATCAGGGCGGCGTTCCGTTCAACAACCTGATCGCCGACGCGAAGATCGTCGAGGAGGTCCGCGTCGACTTCGCCGCTCACGCGGCGGCGATGGGCTGCATCAGCGAGACGGTCACCTCGATCGCCGAGCTCGAGGCTGCGTTCGAAAGGGCCAAGGCCGCGGACCGGACCTACGTGATCGCCATGCAGACCCACGCCTACGAGTGGACCGAAGGCGGTTCCTACTGGGAGGTCGGGGTCCCCGAGGTGTCGAACCGCGCCGAGGTGTTGGCCGCGCGGGCCGAGGTCGACGAGGGCAAGGCCAACCAACGAGTGGGTTGGTAGCGATATGAGGTTTCGAGGGCGAGTCGCCGTCGTCACCGGTTCGACGCAGGGGGTCGGGGAGGCGCTGTTGCACCGACTCGCGGACGAGGGGCTGGTCGGGGCGATCGTCACGGGGCGCAACGCAGCCCGTGGCGTCGCGGTGGTCGACGCCTTGGAGCAGAAGGGCTGCGACGCGCACTTCGTCCCGGCCGATCTGGCCGACGCCGACGACGTGGCCGGCATCGCCGCCGCCGCCGACGATCGCTTCGGTCGCATCGACCACCTGGCGAACTGCGCCGGCATCACCGACCGAGGCGACGTGTGGGACACCGAGCCCGAGTTGTTCGACCGGATGATGGCGGTCAACGTGCGGGCGCCGTTCCAGCTGATCCAGGCCACGGCCAAGCTCGCCCGCCGCAACGCCACACCGGCCTCGGTGGTCAACGTCGGTTCTGTGGCGGGCTACGGGGGCGCCCCGTTCATCACGCCCTACTCGATCTCCAAGGGGGCGCTGATGACGATGACCAAGTCGCTCGCCTACCAGCTGATGCGCAATGGGGTCAGGGTGGTCACCGTGAACCCGGGGTGGATGGACACGCCGGGTGAGGACATGATCCAGCGCAAGTACCACGACGCAGCCGACGACTGGCTGGAGAAGGCCGAGGCCGAGCAGCCCTTCGGTCGGCTCATCAAGACCGAGGAGCTGGTGCGGACCCTGGCGTTCGTGCTCAGCGACGACGCCGGGATGATGACCGGCTCGATCATCGACTACGACCAGTCCGTGCAGGGCGCCGGTGACCAGCCGGTGCCGGGGCCGGAGGTGACGGGGTGAGGGTCGGCGTGATCGGGTGCGGTGGGATGGGCACCTGGCACGCCCACAATCTCGCCGCGCAGCCGGGGGTCACGGTTGTCGCCGCCGCCGATGCGGTCACGGAAGCCGCGCAGGGCGTCGCCGACGCGCTCGGCGCCGAGGTGATGGACGGTCTGGCCGTCTGTTCGTCGTCCGAGGTCGACGCCGTCCTCATCGCGTCGAGCGACGAGACCCACGCCGAGTTCGCCATGGCCACGATCGAGGCCGGCAAAGCGTGCTTTCTCGAGAAGCCCCTCGGCGCCACGCTGGATCAGGCCCAACAGGTGCTCGACGCCGAGGTGGCCGCGGGCCGTCGGCTGACCCGGGTCGGGTTCATGCGCGAGCTCGATCCGGCCCACGTCCAGGTCCACGAGGCCGTCGCCGGGCTCGGTCCGATCACCCGGGTTCGCTGCGTCCATCGCAACGTCGATGCTCAACCGCGCGATGTCGATCTCCTGTTCGCGCAGTCGCTGATCCACGACATCCACACCATCAGGTGGCTGACCGGCCAGGAGTTCCGTCGGGTGACCGTTCACGTCGTGCCCCGCGACGACGGGTTCCGGGACATGCTGCTCGTGGGGGAGCTCGAGAACGGCTCGATCGGGACCATCGACTTCGAAGACAAGGCGTTCGCCTACGAGGTCCAGGTCGAGGTCACCGCCGCGGGCGGCATGGCGGCCACGTTGCCGCACCCTCGGGCGGTCGTACGGGCCGCCGCAGCCGAGTCGCTGCGGGTCGGGACGGACTGGTTCGCCCGATTCGAGGAGGCCTATCGGATCGAGATCGAGGAGTGGTGCCGGGCGGTCCAGGGCGGTGATCTCAGCTCAGGGCCCTCGGTCTGGGACGGCTACGCCGCGCAGGTCGTCGCCCGCGCCGGTGAGGTTGCGATCTTCTCGGGTGCGCCCGCCGAGGTGGCCCTCCCGGACAAGCCGAGCCTCTACGGGTCTTCCTGATGGCGGCCGATCGACGCGATTACCGCCTCGCGGGACCGGAGAACGCACTGTCGTTCGAGCGCGGGCTCGCCGAGGCGGCATGGTGGCGTCCACCGATCGACGACGCCCGACTGACCGAGCTGATGCAGCGCTCCAACGCCCGCGCCGCTCGCGACACGGTCTTGTGGCTGGGCCTCATCGTCGGTCTGGCCGTTGTCGTGGTCGCGACCTGGTTCTCCTGGTACTCGGTGCCGCTGCTAGTGGCCTACGGCGCGCTGTACGGCGGCGCGGCCGACTCGCGCTGGCACGAGATGGGCCACGGCACCGCGTTTCGGTGGCAGCCCGCCAACACGGCGATCTACCACCTCGCCTCCTTCATGCTCTGGCGCGGCCCGACCACGTGGCGCTGGTCTCACTACCGCCATCACACCGACACGATCATCGTCGGCCGCGACGCCGAGATCGTCTTCCCTCGGCCGTCGAGCGTTCGAGGCCTGCCGCTCCTCTACACGCACGCGGTCGGTGGGACCCAGATGCTCCGGCGGATCGTGAAGAACGCCTTCGGTCATGTCGACGACGAGGCGCGTGACTTCGTGCCCGAGTCAGAGCTCCGGCGGGTGGTCTGGGAAGGACGGGTGTTCGTCGCGATCCTGGCTGCCACCGTTGCCGCCTCGGTCCTCTGGTGGACGCCGCTGCCGGTGCTGCTCGTCGGGCTCCCGACCTACTACGGCGCGTGGCTGGTGGTCTTCTTCGGGATCACCCAGCACGCGGGTCTGCAGGAGGACGTCCTCGACCATCGGCTCAACACCCGCACCGTGTACATGAACCCGGTCTTCCGGTGGCTGTACTCGAACATGAACTACCACATCGAGCACCACCTCTTCCCCGGCGTGCCGTATCGGAATCTCCCGGCGCTGCACGACGAGATCAAGGATTCGTTGCCGCCGGCGTTGCCCAACACCCTGGCCGCCTACCGCGAGCTCGTCGGGGCATTGCGGGAGATCGAGAGCGACACGTCCTGGGAGCTCACGACCCGCGACGTGCCGGACGTGCCCAGCGCCAATGCAGATCCGATCGACGTCGGCCCGATGGTCCCAGAGCAGCTCAAGGCCGGCGAGGATGCCGACCTGGGTCCGGTGAGCGCTGTGCCGGTCGGTCGGGCGAAGCGTGTCGACATCGCCGGGCGGACGTTCGCGCTCTACCGCCTCGGCGAGGACGACGTCGCCCTCAGCGATGGGCTGTGCACCCACGGCGCGGCGCATCTGGCCGAGGGCCTGGTGATCGACTGCCAGATCGAGTGCCCCAAGCACAACGGGCGATTCGACCTGCGCACCGGTGAGCCGGTCCGCAAGCCGGTCAAGCAACCCCTGACCATGTATCCCTGCGAGGTCCGCGACGGCCGTGTCGTCGCCGACCTCTCCGAGATCGAGGAGACGAGCACGTGAGCCAGACCGACCTTCGCATCGGCGTCCTGGGCGTCGGCCGCATCGGCAGGATGCACGCGGAACTGATCGAGCGACAGACCGCGGGCGCCACCGTGAGTGCCGTGTACGACGTGTACACCGAGGGCGCCGAAGGCGTCGGAGCGGAGCTCGGTGCCCGCGTGGCATCGTCACCCGAGGACCTCATCGGCGCCGACGACGTCGACGCCGTGGCGATCTGTTCGTCGACCGACACGCACATCGACCTGTTGGTGGCCGCAGCCGAGGCTGGCAAGGCGGTCTTCATCGAAAAGCCCCTGTCGCTCGACCTCGCCGTGGTCGACCGAGGCGTCGGCGCCGTCGAGGCAGCCGGCATACCCGTGCAGGTCGGGTTCAACCGCCGGTTCGACGCCAGCCACAGAGCGGTGCGCGACCGGGTGCTCGCCGGTGAGGTCGGCGATGTCCAGATGGTTCGCATCACCAGCCGGGACCCGGCGCCGCCACCCATCGAGTACATCGAGGTGTCGGGGGGCATCTTCCTCGACATGACGATCCACGACTTCGACATGGCTCGGTTCGTCACGGGCAGCGAGGTCGTCGAGGTGTACGCCACCGGCGCGGTGATGGTCGACGAGGCGATCGGTGACGCCGGCGATCTCGACACCGTGGTCATCGTGATGACTCACGAGAACGGGGCGATCACCACGATCGACAACAGCCGCCAGGCGGTCTACGGCTACGACCAGCGAGTCGAGGTGTTCGGGTCGGCGGGACTGGCGTCCTCGGACAACCCCGGCGTGAACACGACAACGCTGCGGACCGCCGCCGGATCCTCGGGCTCGACGATCCCGTACTTCTTCCTCGACCGCTACATACCGTCGTACCTCGCCGAGTGGTCGGACTTCGTCGCGATGGTCACCGACGGCGCCCCGTCGCCGGTCACGGTGCACGATGGCCGGGCCCCGCTGATCATCGGGCTCGCCGCATGGCGGTCGCACCGCGAAGGCCGCCCCGTCGAGACCGCAGAGATCACGGCCTAGGAAGCGTCGGAACGACAGTGCGCGCATACGTCACCGGAGGCACGGGCTTCGTCGGTTCGAACATCGTCAAGGTGTTCGTCGACCGTCACGACGTCGACGTCGTGTGCCCGGTCAACCGGTTCGTCCCCGACGATCCGGCCTATGCCGTCGAACCCCTGGATCTTCTGGACGGTGACGCCGTCATGGCCAGCGTCCGCAACGCACGACCGGACGTCATCGTGCACTCGATGATCCTCAACGACTTCACCCGGCTCTACGCGGATCGTCGGCTCGCCTGGGACAGCTACGTCGGTACCACCGCGGCGCTGGCCGACGCTGCGAACGCGACTGGGGCGAAGCTGATCCTCGTGTCGACCGACTGGGTGTTCGACGGCACCCAGACCCGTGCGGACGAGACCACGCCGCCCAACCCGATCAACTACTACGGCGTTCTGAAGATGGCGTCGGAGCAGGTGGCGCTGACCCGCGCCGAGCAGGCGGCCGTCGCCAGGGTGTCCGGCGTCAACGGGGTCCACTGGGCCCGGCCCTCCACCGAACGCGAACAGGACTGCGGCTTCGGCTACTTCGTGCTGTCGCTGGTCGACGCGCTGTCCGCCGGTCGGACCTTCACCGTGTGGGAGGGCGCCGACATCAACATGGTCGCCACGCCCAGCCTGGCCAGCCAGTGCGGCGAGCTGATCCACCGTATGGCCACGTCCGATCAGGCCACGGGCATCTTCCACTGTTGCGGGGCCGATGCCACGGGCAGGATGGAGCTGGCGCAGGCCGCATGCGCGGTCTTCGACCTCGACCCGGCACTGCTCGCGACCGGCCCCGCCGACCCGGACTCGATGCCCGGCTCGCCCATCCCGTACGACACCAGCCTGGGCGTCGACCGCACCGAGTCGATCCTGGGTCTGGCCCCGCTGACCACCGACGACCTCCTGGCCCGCTTCCGACTCGAACTCGAGTCCGGGGCGCTGGCCCCCACCTGATCACTCCAAGGAGACACCGCCATGACCGATCCGCTCTCCGGGCCGATGCGCCCCACGTCGGGCCCGGGCCGCGTGCTCGACGTCACTCCGCAGACTGCGGGTTGGGAGTACCTCAGTTTCGCCGTGCACGAGCTGGACGCCGACTCCGGCCATGCCTTCACCGAGGAGGGACGGGAGACCGCCATCGTCCCGCTGTCGGGCGCGGGCACGGTCCGCGCCGGCGGCGAGAGCTTCGAGCTCTCCCGGACCTCGGTGTTCGAACAGAAGCCTCACATCCTCTACGTGCCGCCGCGTACCGCTGTCGAGATCGAGACGGACGAGGCCTTCACGTGTGCCGTCGGGTCGGCGCCGGCCGAGGGCAAGCTCCCGCTGCGGCTGATCGCGCCCGACGAGATGAAGAGCGAGGTGCGCGGCGGCGGCGCGGCGCATCGCCAGGTCGTCCACGCGCTGGCACCGCCGCTGCCGGCCGAGCGGCTCATCCTCTACGAGGTCTACGTCCCGCGCGGCACATGGTCCGGTTGGCCGCCCCACTGCCACGACGGTCGCGACGGCTCGCCGTACCTCGAGGAGACCTACTACTTCCGGCTCGATCGGCCCGAGGGCTATGCGATCCACCGGAACTGGCGCGACGACGAGGGGTTCGACGAGGCGGTCGTCGCCAAGGACGGTGACGTCGTGCTGGTGCCGAAGGGGTACCACACCTCCGTCGCCTGCCCGGGTTCGAACATGTTCTTCCTGAACTACCTGGCCGGGGAACTCGTCGAGGACGAGCGATCGACCCCGCCGTGCTTCCACGCCGAGCACACCTGGATCGAGGCCGACTGGACGGCAGGCGAATGGGGCCTGCCGGTGGTGACGTGAGCCTCGACGGGATTTCGGAGGGTGGACGGTTCTGTGTGCTCGCGATCGATCACCGGGACTCGCTGCGCGCATTCCTGTCGCCCGATGACTTCACTGCGGTGTCCGACACCGAGCTGACCCAGCTCAAGGTCGACATCGTGGGGACGGCGTCGCATCTCGCGACCGGCGTGATGCTGGAACCCGAGTACTCCATCCCGCAGCTCCTCGACGCCGGCGCGCTCGCCGACGGTGTCGGGTTCTGCGCGGCCCTGGAGTCCCAGGGCTATCTCGGGCGGATGGGCGAGGAGGCCACGACCGTCCTGGATGGGTGGTCGGTCGAGGCGGCGAAGGCGTCCGGCGCGTCGGCATGCAAGCTGCTCCTGCCGTATCACCCCGACCGGGCCCTCGCCGCCGACCAGGAAGCGGTCGCCCGCGAGGTGATCGCCGAGTGCCGTCGGGTCGACCTGCCGTTGGTCCTCGAGCCGCTGTTCTACGACCTCGACGGCCCCGACGACCGTCGTCGCGTCGTCATGGAGACCACACGCCGCTTCGCGGCGCAGGATCCGCATCTGCTCAAGCTCCCGTTTCCCGTCGACCCGATCCACGAGACGGACAGGACGGTGTGGGCCGACGCGTGCGCCGAGATGGGCTCGCTGATCCCGATGCCGTGGACCCTGTTGTCCGGTGGCGGGGACTTCGAGTCGTTCCATGCCCAGGTCGAGGCGGTTCTGGAGGGTGGCGCCGCCGGCTGCATGGTCGGTCGTGCGCTCTGGGGCGAGGCCGCGCGGCAGACCGGACCGGAGCGCGTCCGGCTGGCCGAGGAAGTCGTCGTCCCCCGGATGGAGCGGCTCCGCGATCTGGTCGTCGGGTGAGCGAGGTCGTCCTCGAGGCCGATGGTGTCGTCGCCGTTCTCGACACCATGGGCGGGCGGCTCTCGCAGCTGACCGTCCGCAGGCACGACCTACTCGTGCCGTTCACCGATCGCTGGACGCTCTCGGGCTGCTATCCGATGGTGCCGTGGGCGGGGCGGCTCGATCGAGGCCGGTTCGCCTTCGAGGGCACCGAGTACCAGGTGCCGATCACCATGGACCCACACGCCATCCACGGTGTCGGGGCGAGGGTCGACTGGGAGCTGGTCGGTGACGGTCGCATGCGGATCGACCTCGCGGACGGCTGGCAGCTGGGCGGCACGGCCGAGACCAGCTACGTCCTCGATGGCTCCTCGATCACCTGCTCGGTCGCGGTGACGGCCACCGATCAGGCGATGCCGGCGGTCATCGGATTCCACCCGTGCTTCGTCCGCGACCTCGATGGTCACGCCGATGCGTTGTCGTTCGTGCCCGGCTTCATGTGGGAGCGCGCGGGCGACCACCTGCCGACCGGCGTGAGGCTCCGACCGCCACCGCCGGGACCGTGGGACGACTGCTTCGGCGGGGTCGCCGAGGCCCCGCGGCTGACCTGGGGAGACGTCCTGGCCGTCGAGCTCCGATCGGCCACCGACACCTGGGTCGCTTTCGACCAGTTGGACGTCGCGATCTGCGTCGAGCCCCAGACCGAGCCGCCGAACGCGTTCAACATGGGTGGCGGCGCCGTGCTCCAGCCCGGCGAGTCCCTGGCCCTCACCCTCGAGATCGCCTGGGAGACTCCGGTATGACCCAGGCGATGAGAATCTGTGAACCCAAATACGCGCGCACATTTGGGTTCACAGATCCTGGTCAGCGGTTGTGCGCGAGCCGGATTCGCTGTGGGGCGGCCGTGGTGCTCCGGCCGGGCGAGTCGCTGGAGCTCAGGCCTGAGATCGCCTGGGTGTGACGGGCGACCAGTTCCAAACACTTCAAAGTTGAATTACCGTTCTTGGGGAACCCCTGAGAACGGAGACCCCCCATGAGTGACTGGAACGCCCAGGTCATCGCCGAGTTCCGAGCCAACGGCGGCAAGGTCGAGCAGTTCGGCGACGCCCCGCTCGTCATCCTCAACACGGTCGGAGCCAAGTCCGGCCAGATTCGCGAGATCCCGCTCGTGATGCTGCTCGACGGCGACCGCAAGTTCGTGTTCGCCTCGGCCGCCGGCAGCCCGAAGCACCCGGACTGGTACCACAACCTGATCGCAAACCCAGAGATCGAGGTCGAGATCGGGACGGCCAAGACCTCTGCGCGCCTCGAGCCGTTGCCCGAGCCGGACCGCGGTGATCGCCTCGGCCAGATGGCGGACGTCATGCCGCAGTTCGCCGAGTACGTGGGCAACGCCGCGCCCCGCCTCATCCCCGCCTTCGAGATCGTCGACGCCTGAGCCACCCCTGGCGCGACGGTGCCCGTCCGCGGTGGTGGGTCCGCGGACGGGCGAACCGTCACCCGAGGGTCCGCAGCGGCGCAAGTGTGCCGGTGCGGGAGGGGTCTGCAGCGGCGCAAGTGTGCCGGTGCGGGATGATCTAGTACCCGCTCGAGCTCTCCTCGGCGGCGGCCGCGTCACCGACGCCGGGCGCACCGATCAGCGACCCGTCGGGAGCGGCCAGGAACCAGACGTCGCCGGAGCCCTGGCCGTTGACGTCGCCCTGCTGCGCGTCGCCGGCGAAGAGGTAGAGCGGCCAGACACCGGCGCGCAGCTGGTGCGTGCCGTCGGGTCGCTGGACCACCGAGAAGACCGCCGGATCCAGGTCGGCGGGCAGCTCGGGGCCATCGACCAGGATCGGCGGCCACGCGTCCGCGCATGCGCCTTCGCAGGTCGGCCGGCCGTCGACGTCGTTCAGGAAGCCATAGAGGCTGAGGCTGCCCGGGCCGACCAGGACCTCGCCGATCTCGGTCCCGCCGACGCCGATCAGTGACGGCGCGAGCGCCGCTACGGACTCGTCGTCTGCGGGCTGGTCGACCGCGGCCGCGGGCTCACCGTCGCCGTCGGTGATCAGGATCCCCTCGGTGTCGATGGCGAACCAGACGTCGCCGGAGCCCTGGCCGTTGACGTCGCCGGGAGCAGCGTCGCCGGCGAAGAAGTACAGCGGCCACTTGCCGGCGACGAGCTGGAGCGAGCCGTCGTCGCGGACGGTCGTGGCGAAGATGCCGGTGTCGAGACCCGGTGCCACCTCGAAGTCCTGGCCGACGATCACCGGTGGCCAGGCGTCGGCGCACGTTCCGTAGCAGGCGGAGGTGGCGTCGATGTCGTTGGTGAAGCCGTAGAGCGTCAGGCCGTCCTCGCCGACGAGGATCTCGCCCAGGTCCGTGACGCCGGCCGTGGTGGCGATCCCGCCGAGGACGGGCGCAACGACGGCGGCCTCCGCCGCAGGGACGTCGGGAGCCTGCGCGATCGGGACAGAGTCCCCGCCGCAGGCGGTGAAGATGATCGTGCCGGCAAGCAGACTGCCGGCCAGTCGGGTTCTGGTGTTCATGGGGTTTCCTTTCGGGTGATTGGGGTCCGTCAGCCGACCGTGAGGGTTCCGGTCATCGACGGGTGGAGCGAGCAGAAGAAGGCGTAGGAGCCCGGAGCGAGCGGGGCGGTGAGGGTTGCCGAGGCCCCGCCCTGGATGACGCCGGTGTCGAAGCTGCCGTCGACCGCCGTCAGGGTGTGAGGGGCGCCGTCGGCGTTGGCGACGGTGACCGTCTGCCCGGTGGAGACCGTGGTCTGGCCCCCGAAGGCGAAGCCGGCGATGTCGATCCGGGCTGCCGCCACCTGGTCTGCGGTGGTCGCGGGCTGGCCGGCATCGGCGACCGGAGCCGCCGGTGTGGTCGTCTCCGGCGAGCGGAAGAGCGCCAGTCCGGCGACCGCGAAGCCGATGAGACAGATGGCCAGGGGCCAGGAGACGCGCGAGGGGGAGATGGTCATGAGGAGTCCTTTCGAGGTGGTGGGAGACACGGAGCCGAGCCCTCGGGCGAGAGGAGGGCCCGAGCGGCTCTGGCGCTGGGCGCCAGGAGCGGGGGAGAACGTCACACGCCGGGGAAGCCGACGGTGCGGAAGAACCAGAGCGAGGAGGTGAGCCAGATCGCGACCAGCACGGTCACGAGGGCCGCCCCGGCGAGCGGGAGCGCCCACTCGGGCACGCGCCGGCTGTGGAGGACGAGCATCTTCGTGGTGAAGACGCCGTAGAACGCACAGCCGAGGAGCGAG
>JBCCFK010000017.1:0-27466 GCA_039029775.1 Actinomycetota bacterium
CCCGAGCGCCAGGAAGCGATCCTGGACGACCCGTACATCCTGTTCAACCAGGGCAAGATCACCTCGGTGCAGGACCTCCTGCCGGTGCTCGAGAAGGTCATGCAGTCCGGCAAGCCGCTGCTGATCATCGCCGAGGACATCGAGGGCGAAGCCCTCGCCACCCTCGTGGTGAACAAGATCCGCGGCACCTTCAACTCGGTGGCCGTCAAGGCCCCGGGCTTCGGTGAGCGTCGCAAGGCGATGCTGCAGGACATGGCCATCCTCACCGGTGGTCAGGTCATCGCCGAAGAGGTCGGCCTCAAGCTGGACGGCGTGTCGATGGACCTGCTGGGCACCGCCCGCAAGATCATCGTGACCAAGGACAACACCACGATCATCGAGGGTGCCGGCAAGGGCTCCGACGTCGAGGGCCGGGTCGGTCAGATCCGCGCCGAGATCGACAACACCGACTCGGACTGGGACCGCGAGAAGCTCCAGGAGCGCCTCGCCAAGCTGGCCGGCGGCGTCGCCGTCGTCCAGGTCGGCGCCGCGACCGAGGTCGAACTCAAGGAGAAGAAGCACCGCATCGAGGACGCCCTGTCGGCCACCCGTGCGGCCATCGAGGAGGGTGTGGTCGCCGGTGGCGGCACCGCCCTGCTGCGGGCCCGCGCCGCCGTCGACAAGGTGGCCAAGGGCCTCGAGGGTGACGAGGCGACCGGCGCCAAGATGGTGTCGACCGCTCTGTCCGCTCCCGCGAAGCTCATCGCCGAGAATGCGGGCTTCGAGGGTTCGATCATCGTTCGCGAGATCGAGTCCGAGAAGGGTTCGGTCGGCTTCAACGCCGCCAAGGGCAAGAACGAGGACCTCATCAAGGCCGGCGTCATCGACCCGGCCAAGGTGACCCGCGCTGCGCTCCAGAACGCGGCCTCGATCGCCAGCCTCCTGCTCACCACCGAGGCGCTCGTCGCCGACAAGCCCGAAGAGGCCCCCGCCATGCCGATGCCTGGTGGCGACCCGATGGGTGGCATGGGTGGCATGGGCATGATGTGAGCCCCGCGGGCCGCCGCCGGCTGTGCCGGCGTGGCCCTGGGCTCAGTGCTCTCGAAACGGCCGGACCTTCGGGTCCGGCCGTTTCGCGTTCCTGGCTGAACCGATCGGCACCCGCAGCCGACAGGAGAGGTGTGAGATCAGTGCTCTTCGTCGTGGCCGTCGCGTTCCTCGCCGGCGCCTGCACGGACACCGAGCCCGAAGTCGGCGCTGCGGACTCGCCGACGGCCCAGACCACCGCCGAGCCGGACCGTGCGTCCCTCGGCGTGGCGTTCTCGCCGCGCAGCTACACCGGCTCGGATCTGCCGGACTTCCTGTCGCTCGTCGAACCCGAGGTCGACTTGTTGATGCACGCCGGGGACTGGGCCGAGCTCGCAGACCCGGGCTCGCCCTTCCACGTGTTCTCAACCCTCGCCACCGACCGGGGCCATGACTTCGTGATGGTGATCAGCCCAAGCTCTGGCGACGAACTGCTCCGTCCGCTCGATGCCCCGACGCGAGACGACTACCTGCGGTGGCTCCGGGACTACCTGCGGGACCATCAGCCCGCCCACCTGGGGCTCGCCAACGAGGTCAACATGCTCGCGGTCCGCGACCCGGCGGGATACCGGGCCGTCGTCGAGCTCTGGGATGCGGCGCTGCCGATCGTGCGCGAGCTCGCGCCCGACACCACCGTGTTCGTCACGTTCCAGTACGAGCGCACGATCGGTCGCCATGACGGGTGGTTCGGCGGCCAGGTCGTGCCGGCCGACTGGTCGGTGATCGACGATTTCGTCGGCATGGACGCGGTCGCGTTCACCACCTACCCGAGCCTGGTCCTCGACGACCCGGCCGACATGTCGCCGGACTACTACACGCGAATCGCGTCGTGGACGGAGCTCCCTGTGATCTTCACCGAGGTCGGTTGGACCGCCGACGAGACGCTGCCGATCCTGCCCGGCAGCGAGGCGGAACAGGTCGCGTTCATCGACGCGTTCGACGCCCAGCTCGCGGCCCTCGACGGCGTTGCGGCCGTCTGGAGCTTCGTGCACGGCGACCTGGTCGCCGATCTGCCGTTCGCGGAGATGGACCTCAGGCGCGGCGATGGCGCCGCCCGGCCGTCGTGGGATCGCTGGTTGGCCGTCGGCGACTAGTGCCGCGTGGTCAGCCCTCGGGCTGCATGAGCTGGAACGCGGCGTGCTGGGGATCGTGCACGACGCAGCTGGTGCCGACGCCCGGGATGGCGAACGGCTCCTGCATGATGGCTCCGCCGTTGGCTTTCACAGCCGCGACCGTGGCCTCGATGTCGTCGACGGTGAAGTAGACGGCCCAGTGGTTGGGGACCTGGTCCGGGACGTGAGGTGGCATGGCCATGATGCCGCCCATGCCTTCGTCGTTCGTGCCCCCGGCGATGACGTTGTAGGTCCCGCCCGGTCCCATGTCCTGGGACATGTACTCCCAGCCAAAGACCGAGGAGTAGAACGCCAGCGCGGCATCGGGGTCACGGGTCATGAGCTCGTTCCAGCCCATCGTGTTGGCGACATTGCCGACCTCGGCGCCGATGTGGTCGCCCGGCTTCCACACCGAGAAGGCCGCGCCCGACGGATCGGTGAAGATCGCCATTTCGCCCGACGTCATGACCTGCATCGGCGGCATCATCACGCTCCCGCCCGCGGCCTCGACGCCGGCGGCCGTGGCCGCCACGTCGTCGGTGGTGATGTAGGTGTTCCAGACGCCCGGCATGCCCTCCATGCCAGGAGCCTGACCGCCGAGCCCCGCGACGCTCTTGTCGTCGAGGCTGAACATCACGTAGACGCGGTTGCCGTCGTCGTCGAACTGGTCCTCGGCGTGCCAACCGAACACCGCGCTGTAGAACGCGACCGATGCGTCGACATCGGGCGACATCAGGTCGGTCCAGGACGGGGTGCCGGGTGCGTGGGAGGTGAATTCGGCCATGGTGACCTCACTTGGTGGTGGGTGAGTGGTGGGTGTCGGCCCGTGTGGCGGACACTACCCCCGGCCACCGACACTCCGCCCGGCCCGCCAGGACGGACAGCCGTGCCGGGCTGACCAGCGTCCCGCCACACGTGAACCGGCGCGACCGAGATCATCCTCCGGCCTGCGACCTGGCCCCCTCGACGCGGTCGGGTGGGACTCGAGTCGTCAGCGACCTTCTGCCCGACGAAGGTCGTCGACGAGGGCGGCGAGAAGTTTGGAGGCACCGAAGCGGAAGAGGCGCGGCGTCATCCAGTCCTCGCCCGCGTGTTCGCAAACCAGGTCCAGGTAGCGCCCGGCGTCGTCGCTGGTTCGGACGCCGCCCGAGACCTTCACGCCGACCACGGCGCCGGTCGCCGTGTGGGCGGCCGCGACCCGCCCGGCGATCGCCTCGACCGCTTCGGGCGTGGCGGCGGGCGACGTCTTGCCGGTCGAGGTCTTGATGAAGTCGGCGCCGGCGGCGATGGCGGCATCGGTCGTCTCCCGGATCAGGCCGGAGTCGGCGAGCTCGCCGGTCTCCAGGATCACCTTCAGGACCGCGTCGCCGGCCGCCTCCCGCATCGCCGCGAGCTCGGTCGCCGCTTCGTCGAGCCGTCCCGACAGCACCAGCGAGCGGTTCACGACCACGTCGATCTCCTGCGCTCCCGCCGCGAGCGCGCCGCGGATCTCGAGCAGCCGCGCGTCGAGCGGCGTCAGTCCAGCCGGAAAGCCGGCGGAGACCGATGCCACGACGACGCTGCTCCCGGCCAGCGCCTCCACTGCGACGTCGACCAGCGCGGGGTAGATGCACACGGCCGCTGTGGGTCCGACGCTCGGGTCACCCGGGTCCGGGCGCAGGGCGTCGCCGCACAGCGCGCGGACGCGATCCGGCGTGTCGCTGCCTTCGAGCGTCGTCAGGTCGACACAGCTGATGGCGAGACGGAGGTCGGCGGCGGACGTCGGCATGAGTGCGACGCTAGCGGCACCGGTCGCTACCCTTTGCCGACATGGACGATCGCCCGGCACCGAACCCCGCCAAGCTCCTCGAGTCGTGGATGGAGTGGGAGCGCGGCGAGACGCCGCCCGGCCGGGTGATGAGCAACCTCAAGACCGGTGGGCTCAGGGAGATCCTGGAGTCGATGGTCGAGAGCACCGACTGAGAGGCGCCAGTGACCTCCCGCGGCGGACCGCAACACATCCCGCGGCCCGCGGACTGGGAGCTCGGTGGGCCACCGCCGTGGTCTCTCGTCACCGATCCGGATCTCTCCCTCGACGGGGTCGTGGCGGCCCTCGACCGGCGGGGACCCGGACGCGTGGTCGGGCCCGGCCCCGGGCCCGACAACCGTCGGTCAGCAGTCCTGGTGCCCCTCTACGAGGTCGGCGGTGAGGCCCACGTCGTGTTGACGCGTCGGTCGGCGAACCTGCGCTCGCACACCCACGAGGTCTCGTTCCCCGGGGGTCGGATCGACCCCGAGGACGTCGACGAGTGGGACACGGCGCTGCGTGAGGCCGAGGAGGAGGTCGCCCTCGACCGGTCGCTTCCCGAGCGGGTCGGCGAGCTGGACTCCTTCGTGACGGGCGGAAGCATGACCTATGTGACGCCGCTCGTCGGGCGGTTGCCCGAGCGCCCGGAGCTGTCGCCCAGCGAGGCCGAGGTGGAGCGGATCCTCCACGTGCCGCTCGGCGAGTTGCTGCTGCCCGAGGTCTGGCGCGAGGAGATCTGGACCCGAGCCGGATTCACCCGACCGATCACATTCTTCGAGCTGCACGGCGACACCGTGTGGGGCGCCACCGGGGCCATGCTGCGCCAGCTGCTGGCCATCGTGACCGGCACGGACGAGACCATCGTCCGCGAGGTGTGAGGGCGTCGGTCAGGCCGGGGTGAGGACGTAGCCGTCGGGGGTGACCTCGACGGTGGCCGAGCCCGGCGCCGGCCAGAGCGCACCGGCGACCAGGGCGTCAATCCCGGCGGAACGCTCGAGGATCGCGGCGAGGCTCTTCCATGCGCCGGCCTGGTCGAGGTGCGGCCCCGACGCCGGTCGGCCGGCGTGGAGCGGGCTGACCGCCAGGTGGCCGATGAGGACCGCTTCGCGATCGGTGCCCCGAGCGCGGACGACGCAGTGGCCCGGGCCGTGACCGCCCGTCCACTCCAGGCTCACGCCCGGCAGGACCTCTGCCGGCACTTCGACGCCCCTGACGATCCCGGCGTCGTCCAGCTGGCCGAACGCGGCGGCGCCCGGACACTGCTCGGGGTTGGCGGCGATGTGGGCGAGCTCGGCACGGCTCACGACGACCGTCGCGTTCGGGAACGCGGGTCGCCACCGCTCCTCGCCGGCGGCGCCGCCGTCTGCGAGCGCGGTCATGCCGATGCCGTCGAGATGTGTGAGCACGACCTGCTCGACGGCTTCCGGGTCGTGCCCGGCAGCCTCGAACGCCGCAAAGGCTGCGTCCTGATGACCGACCGCGTCCGGGCCGGTGCGAAGGAAGTCGTCGCTGGCCCCGCACGGGTCGACCACGATCGAGCGGTCGCCGACGGTGACGATCCAGAACGCCTGGCCCACCGCCGGCTGGCCGTCGCTCTGCCACGGATCGGACCAGGCGAGGTCCTCCACCGCGCCGACCAGGTCGATGGTCTCGGCCGGGAGCGGCGTGTCGAAGTACGCGATGCGTTCGACGACCGCTGCGCCGAGGTCCCATCGGTTGTGTCCGTCCGCGACTCGCGCCATCAGATCCCGCTCTCCTCGGTGTGATCCGGCGGTTCCAGGGAACCACGTCGAGGCCCTCGCTGCCCGTCGATTCCGACCGCAAGACCACAGGAGCAACACCAGGCCCAGACCCGCGGAACAAAGCCCGAAAAGGCGGCCTCCGGTCCCCCGGGAGGCGCCGCGCGCCTGCGTAGACTGGTCGTTTCTTCGCACACGCCGAACGGGAGTAGGGGCAGTGGCTGAGATCGAGATCGGTCTGGGAAAGTCCGGTCGTCGGGCCTATGGGTTCGATGACATCGCCATCGTGCCGAGCCGGCGCACGCGTGATCCCGAGGACGTGGACATCACCTGGGAGATCGACGCGTTCACCTTCGACATGCCGCTCATGGCGTCGGCCATGGACGGTGTGGTGTCCCCGGAGACGGCCATCAGGATCGGTCAGCTCGGTGGGGTTGCGGTGCTGAACCTCGAGGGTCTCTGGACCCGCTACGAGGACCCCGACCCGATCCTCGAGGAGATCGCCGAACTCGACGCCGACAAGGCCACGTTGCGCATGCAGGAGCTGTACAGCTCGCCGGTGATCCCCGAGCTGATCCCCGAGCGCATCCGTCAGATCAACGAGGCCGGCGTCACCTCCTGTGTGTCGGTGACGCCCCAGCGCACCGCGGCCTATGCCCCGTACATCGTCGAGGCCGAGCTGGACCTGCTGGTCATCCAGGGCACCGTCGTCACCGCCGAGCACGTGTCCAAGACGGTCGAGCCGCTGAACCTGAAGAAGTTCGTCCGCGAGGTTCCGCTGCCCGTCATCGTCGGCGGCTGTGCCTCCTACGAGGCGGCCCTGCACCTGATGCGCACCGGCGCCGCGGGCATCCTCGTCGGCGTCGGCCCCGGCCACGCCTGCACCAGCCGTGGCGTCCTCGGCATCGGCGTCCCGCAGGCCACCGCCATCGCCGACGCCCGGGCCGCCCGCATGCGCCACCTCGACGAGACCGGTGTCTATGTCCACGTGATCGCCGACGGCGGCATGGCCACCGGCGGTGACATCGCCAAGGCCATCGTCTGTGGCGCCGACGCCGTGATGGTCGGGTCCCCGTTGGCCGCGGCCCAGGAGGCACCGGGCAAGGGCTTCCACTGGGGCATGGCCACGTTCCACCCCACGCTGCCCCGGGGTGCCAGGGTCAAGACCGACACCCGCGGTTCCCTCGAGGAGATCCTCGTCGGCCCGGCTCGTGAGAACGACGGCCGCCTGAATCTGATGGGTGGCCTCCGCACGTCGATGGCGACCTGTGGCTACAGCTCCCTCAAGGAGTTCCAGAAGGCCGAGGTCATGGTGGCGCCCGCGCTGCAGACGGAGGGCAAGTACCTCCAGAAGCAGCAGGGCGTCGGTATGGGCTGAGGCGGTCTCGCCCCGGCATGACCTCGAACCCGACGGTCCTGGTCGTCGACTTCGGCGCCCAGTACGCCCAGCTCATCGCTCGCCGAATCCGCGAGGCCAACGTCTACTCCGAGATCGTGGCCCACGACCTCTCCGCGGCCGAGTACGCGGCGATGGAGCCGGCCGGCATCGTTTTCAGCGGTGGCCCCGCGTCGGTGAACATCGAGGGTGCGCCCGAGATCGATCCCGGTGTCTACGACCTCGGGATCCCGATCCTGGGCATCTGCTACGGAGCGCAGTTGATCGCCAAGCAGCTCGGCGGCACGGTCAGCCGGTTCGAGGCGGGCGAGTACGGGCGCACCGACATGGACGTCGCCGGTGGCCGACTCCTCGAGGGGCAGCCGGCCGAGCAGACGGTGTGGATGAGCCACTTCGACTGCATCAGCGAGGCCCCCGATGGCTTCGACGTCATCGCGTCGACCGCCAACGCGCCGGTGGCGGCGTTCGAGAGCCCGAGCATCTGCGGGGTCCAGTACCACCCCGAGGTCAGCCACACGCCACACGGCCAGGCCGTGATCGAGCGCTGGCTCGACATCTCCGGTATCGACCGCACCTGGACGATGGCGAACGTCATCGACGAGCAGGTGGCGCTGATCCGTGAGCAGGTCGGCGATGGCCGGGCCATCTGCGGGCTGAGCGGTGGTGTCGACTCGGCGGTCGCCGCGGCGCTGGTGCACAAGGCCATCGGGCATCAGCTGACGTGTGTCTTCGTCGACACGGGCCTGATGCGCAAGAACGAGGGCGAGCAGGTCGTCGAGACCTTCCAGAAGACCCAGGGCATCGAGCTGATCCACGTTCGTGCCGGCGACGAGTTCTTCGCCAAGCTGGCCGGGGTCACCGAGCCAGAGGCCAAGCGCAAGGCCATCGGCGAGCTCTTCATCCGGCTGTTCGAGCGGGCCTCGGGCGGCATCGAGGACGCCAACTTCCTCGTCCAGGGCACGCTCTATCCGGACGTGATCGAGTCGGGCAGCAAGCACGCCTCGACCATCAAGAGCCACCACAACGTGGGCGGCCTGCCCGAGGACATGGAGTTCGAGCTCGTCGAGCCCCTCCGCAGCCTCTTCAAGGACGAGGTTCGCGCGGTCGGGTCTGCGCTGGGCCTGCCCGACGAGATCGTCTGGCGCCAACCGTTCCCCGGGCCGGGACTCGGCGTGCGCATCATCGGCGAGGTCACGCCCGACAAGGTCGCGATCCTCCAGGATGCCGACTTCATCGTGCGCGAGGAGCTGGCCAAGGCCGGACTCGAGCGGGAGATCTGGCAGTCGTTCGCGGTGCTGCCCGACATCCGTGCCGTGGGCGTGATGGGCGACGAGCGCACCTACGGCTACCCGTGCATCATCCGGGCGGTCACCAGCGAGGACGCGATGACGGCCGACTGGGCGCGCATCCCGTACGACGTCCTCGAGACGATGAGCAGCCGCATCATCAACGAGGTCCCCGGTATCAACCGGGTTGCCTACGACATCACCTCGAAGCCGCCCGGCACCATCGAGTGGGAGTGAGGCGATGAGCGAGGAGGCCACCGAGCCGGACCTCGTCGATCTCTACACCCGTGCGGCCGCATTCTTCGGCGAGCAGGTGATCGCGGTGGGCGACGAGGAGTGGGACCTGCCGGCCACCGACGAGTGGGTCGTCAAGGCGGTGGTGGCCCACGTGGTTGTCGCCGAGGCGCAGATCCCCGATGTCGTCGAGGGCCGACCGTTCGTGGCGAATGACGTTGACGTCAGCATCCTCGGGCACGACCCCGTGTCGGTCTGGCGCGGGACGGCCGTCAATGCGCTGCACTCGATCGCTCGGGCCGACCTCGACGCGATCGTCGACCATCCCGTGGGCGAGATCGCCATGCGGGTGCTGGTCGGCTTCCGCATCACCGACAACCTGCTGCACGGCTGGGACATCGCTGCCGCTCGCGGCGTCGATGTCGAACTCGACGCGGAGATAGCCGGATGGTCGCTCGACTTCTGGCTGCCGTTCGTCGATGCCCTCGAGGGTTCCGATGCCTTCGGCCCCATGCTCGAGCCGATCGACGACGAGCCGGGCTCGCGTCTGCTCGCGCTGCTGGGCCGTCAGCCGCTGGCGACCTGACGAGCTCGGCCGTCAGTCGTTGGGGGTGACGAGGGCCTTGTCGCCGGTGGCCATCCGGCCGTAGCGACGCACCATGTCGGGGTCCACCGCGTCGCGCAGGTTGAGCCGCATGCCGTAGTTGCTGGCGAACGTGGTGGTGATCTCGTCGGCGACCCGCCGGCGAAGGCGCTCGGTGCCCTCCGGCCCGAGCTTGCCCAGGAACGGGGTGAGCAGCCATCCGCCGAGCGACCACCCCATGCCGAAGTCGCGACGCAGCGTGGTCGGGCCACGGTCGAGGCCGCCGTAGATGTACACCTGCTTGTGGGTGTCGGAGCCGTAGCGGCTGAACTCGGCACCGGCGCTGGCGACAGCCTCCATGCACGACAGCAGGGTGGACGCCATCTCGCCGCCGCCGATCGCGTCGAAGGCGATGGTGGCGCCCGTGGCGCTCAGTGCGGCCATCAGGTCCTCGCGGAACGAGTCGGCCGAGGAGTTGACCACGTGGGCGGCCCCCGCTTCGGTCAACAGGTCGACGTGTTCGGCCTTGCGCACGATGTTGACCAGACCGATGTCGTCATCGATACAGATCCGGTTCAACATGAGCCCGAGGTTCGAGGCGCCCACGGTGTGGACCAACGCGGTGTGGCCCTCAGCGCGCATCGTCTCGGTCATGCCGAGCGCGGTCAGTGGGTTGACGAAGCACGCTGCGGCTTCTTCGGCCGTGGTGCCGTCGTGCATGGCCAGGCAGCTGGCGACCGGGACGGTCCGGTACGTGGCATACGCGGTCCCCGAGAGGAAGCCGACGGTCTTGCCCAGCAAGGCCTGGGCCTCGTCGGAGGAGCCGGCGGCGACCACCGTGCCGCCACCCTCGTTGCCGGTGTACATCGGCTTGCCCACCCGGGCGGCCTGCGCGGCGAGGACGCGCTCGCTCACCGGGGCGCTCACCGCCGGCAGGTCGTCGGTGCCCGACGATTCCGCCGCCGACAGGTCCGCCTGGGCGAACAACATGCCGAGATCCGACGGGTTGATCGGCGCCGCACCGATGCGCACGACGACGTGGTCCGGGCCGGGGTCGGGGATGTCGCACTCACGCAGGGCCAAGGTCACCTTCCCGTCGTCGGTGACGGTGGAGCGGAGTTCGTGGCCGGTGCTGGGGAGGTCGTTCGTGGTCATGGCGCCATCATGGCGCATCCTTGTCGACCAGGTCCGGGGAGAAGCGGTCGCCGGTTCAGTCGGTCATGAGTGAGTGGACGGCGATCGGATCCGAGAAACCCTTGACCATGCGGCGGCCCGCGGGTTCGAAGCGACAGGTCGACGCCGCGTCGACGACCTCGGCCGACACCAGGATCTCCGACGGCACGGCCTCGTCGACGAGACGAGAGGCCAGGTTCACGACGGGGCCGAAGTAGTCGCCGCCGAGCGCGATGACGTCGCCGATCGCCACGCCACCGCGGGGAACGACGGCTTTGTCGCCCTCGCCGAACGCGACGAGCAGGCCCTTCGCCGAGCGGCACACGGCATCGGCATCCGGGGCGGTGAACATCGCCTCGTCACCGATCAGCTTCACCAACCGCGCTCCCTGTTGGTTGACGACGTCGTGGGCTCTCGCCTCGAACTCTCGGATGAAGCGGGCGAGCTCCTGGGGCGTCATCGATGCCGAGCGCTCCGTGAACCCGACGAGGTCGACGAAGCCGACCGCGTAGCGATACTGCAGCCGTTCGTCGGGAGCGATCGTGGCCTGCCGAGTGCGTTCGTTGGCCTGCATGAGATGGCGACGCAGGATCGGGTCCAGCGTGTCGGTGAAGCCGTCCATGAGACCCGTGGCCTCGTAGCCGACCTTGGCGATCTCGAAGTCGTCGTGGCCCGACGCGAGCATCCTCGTCTCCACGTCACCGAGGAACAGCGACACTGCTGCTTCACCGAGCCGGGAGAGCATCGTCCCGATCACGCGAACAAACGCCAGAGCATCGGCATCGGTGAAGATCGCCGTCATGGCCTCGAACTCGGCGAAGAGCTCGGCCTCGGCTCGGGTGTAGCCGAGGCTGTCATCGGGAGCCCATCGGAGGCGTTGGAATCCGAGCGCGTTCGCGTACCCGTCGAACTGCGCCTCGTCCATGCCCGCGATCTCGAGCGCCTCCGCTTTCCCGAGCACGGGTCCGCCCAGCATGCGCTGATCGGATGCCAGCGGCGGGAGCTCGCCGATCGCATCGGCTTCCTGCATCGCTTCGACGGTCACGCCGAGCGACTCGAACCACCGCAGGAGCTCGAGGCGGCTGGTGCCGGCGTGCTCCTCGGCCCGGTAGAGGCCCGCTGCCTCGAACTCGGCCCGCGACGTCATCGCCCGCACGCTACTCGGCGCCGTCGAGGCGGCGAATCGGTGGCGCCAGCGGGCCGCAAGCCCTGGCGCCTCGCCGCCCTGGGCACCATCGTCGCCGAGGGCGTCTAGTCCCCGGCCGCCTGCTCCTCGGCCCAGCGGCGATCGAGGTCGGCGGTCGCCTCGTCGAGCTGGTCGACGTCCCACATCGCCGAGAACACCAGGAGGCCGTCGTCGTCGATCTGATGCAGGTTCAAGGCACCGGTCGTCCAGTCGTCGTCGCTGGTCATCTGCACGCGAAAGAGCGCGAGCCGGTCGCCGCGCACGGCCACGAGCTCCACGTGCGGCGGCGCTTGGAGCCCGACCGAGTCGAAGCTGTCGAGCATCTCGAGGTGCTCGTCCCGGTCCATGGGGTCCTTCCTGGCGAGGTTTCGATGCGAGATCGACGTGTAGTCGGGATGCAGCAGCCGGCGGAAACCGTCCTGGTCGCCCGCCTCGAGGAGGGCGGTCCGCTGGAAGCTGAGATCGGCGGCGCGGTTCGGGGTCAGTGCGAGCTCGTCGAAGCGGGCTCGGGCCTCGGCTTCCTGGCCGACGTCGTGGAGGTCGAGCGACGTGAACAGGCCGGCGGTACGACCGAAGACGCAGAGGTGATTCCACGTGGGCGCGTCGTCGGTCGGGTCGGCCCATCGGGTCGCCTCGACGTACAGCGCCTCGTCGGAGGACGCCCGCACGTCGAACCAGAGCGCCGTGTTCGGGTGGGTTTCGACGGTCTCGGCCTGCACCTGGATCCAGGCGTCGGCGTCGAGGGCGTCGAGCACGCTCGTCGGCCGGTTGTCGCGTGTGACCAGGCTGCCGAACGCGTTTCGGTGGGCGTCGTGGTCGAACCGGTTCGTGGCGACGACCAGTGCGAGGTCCCGATCGTGTGGCGGCGCCTCGGCGGCGTCGGCGAGCGCGAGCCGGAGGTCGCGCATGTCGCGGACGTGCCAGCGGTCGATCAGGCCCGCCTCGTTCACCGTCACCAGGAGGCAGTACTCGAGTTCGTAGTCGCCGGGCAGCCCGCCACGCACATGGACGACCTCCGCTCGATCACGCGTGGCGACGGGTCGGGTCTCCCACTCGTAGTCCGGCATCGTCGCCAGGTTCTCGAGCAGCTGGGCCTTGTCGCCGTCGAGGTCGGACAGCGTGCTCTCGTTCCGGTAGGCGAGGTCGTTGGAGAAGCACGCTTCGAGCGCCTCGGCATCGCCGTCGGCGAGGGCCGCCGCGACTCGCGCTCCGGCGAGCCTGGCAAGGCTGTTGTCGCCGGCGGACAGCTCGTCGAATTTGGCGAGGGCGTCGTCGAGCATCCCGACCGGCCAGACGCCGTTGTAGGTCACGCCGGTGTCGTCGGCGGCGAGGACGTTGATCCGGTCCACCCCCGCCCGTTCGTCCGGGTCGTTGACGACGCGTCCGAGGAAGCAGATCGCGTGCGGCGATCGCGCGAGGTGTTTGGGGATGCGTTCCTCGACCGAGAACTCCTGGGCGCTCACGTAGAACTCGATGGCGCCGGCGCGATCCGAAGGCAGGACGTCCAGATCGCCGAAGAACTCCTGCACGAAGCGCGGCGAAAGGGCGGCTTTGAGCCCTTGGCGATCGGCTGCCTCAATCCCCTCCCGGTAGGCGGAGAACGCCGGGTCGGTCTCTGCCATCGGCGCCGCCGCTCGGGCACCCTCGTAGGCATCGGCGTAGCTGTCGTGCCGCTCGATGGCCAGTTCGCCGAAGTCGTCGACCTCGACGACGAGGAACCCGTCCTCGGCCTCGATGACCGCGACGTGGTCGCCTCGGACCGCGGCCACCTCGACGAAGGTCTCGCCACTCGCCTCGAAGAAGATCGTGGCCGAGTTGTGAAGGTCGAGCGACCGCCCTTCCTCGTCGAGCCAGCGGTCGAGGGTGGCAACGGCCTCGGTGGCCGATCCGAGCATGCGGAGGCGGTTGAATCGGCCGTCGGGGAGGCACTCGGCGACGGTGATCCAGTTCATCTCCGCGGAGCTGGTCTCGAGCGCCACGTGTCCGGCGGTGAATCGCGGACCGCGGTAGTCGATCGGGCTCGGCTCGAGGCTGCGCACGTCCCCCAGGACCGTCTCGAGGACCCGCTGGTACTCGGCTTCGTCCATGTCGAACTCGGAGCCCCAGGTGTCCTCTGAGATCTCCATCCCGCCGTCGGGGTGGAGGGCCATGACGCCGTCGACGTCGCCCCGGCGAGCCCGGTCGATCCACTCGAACCCGACCGCCTCGGCGAAGCTCCGGGCGACCGGTGCGGCGGTCAGCTCCTCGAACCGGTCGAGAGCAGCGTCGAGGTCGGTCTCGTCGAAACACTCGAGCCGCGTGATCTGACCGGCGTCGAACCCGATGACGAAAACGCCGGCATTGGTCGCAGAGCCGAAGCCTTCCTCTGGAATCAGCTGATGACCTCGCCAGAGCCAGCCGTTGGGTGAGAGCCCGAGAGCCTCACCAACGACCTCGGGGTTCGGGAGCGCAGCGAGCTCCGCGATGACCTCGAGGTAGGCGCCCCGCTCGAGGTCGCCGTACATCAGGTTGCGCTTGTCGCTGACGACGAACTTCTTCGCAAGAAGCGCATCGAGTGCAACGGCGTCGCGGGCGGCCATCGCTTGACGGAATCGGGTACCCGTCAGCGCCGTGTCGTGGAGTTCGGTGCCGGTGTACTGCATTGGCCAGGCGTCATCGAACGCTCGGAGCGCGGTCCTCGGATCGTCAATGGCGATCTGGCGGACGGAGACGAGCCGGTCGTCACTGCAGACCTCCAACGAGAACCATTCGGCGTCCTTACTGCGAATGACGAACAGCCCCACCTGGTTGATGTTGCACAGCACCGAGCGCTGCACGTGCCCGAAGCCGAGGGTCACAGGGTCGACGTTGCCGCTCAGCACGTCGGCGGCGGACCGTGTCGTTCCGTCGAGCAGCGTGGCTTCGAAGTCGTCGGACAGCATCTCAGCGAAGAGCTCGAGCGACTCGCGAGCCCGTCCTGAGGCGACGCCACCGACGGCCACTGCTTCGGTGAAGGCAACGGCCCGGCGCTTCTCTTCGAGTAGTTCCCGGGCCGCGATGTGGGCTCGGTCCAGGTCCTCGATTTCGAACTGCATGTGGGTCCGGGTCCCGCCGTTCAAGAGGTCAGGCGCGAAGACCATCACCATCTGGAGGCGGGCCGTTGACCCTCGGTCCTGTTCGAGGCTCGACTCGACCGATCCGATCCGGACGCCGTAACCGAGGTGCTCGGCCATCGGCGCTCGGTACACGCCGGAGCTCACCTCGTCGGACAGGGCGAACTGGCGTGCGGTCATCTGCGACCGGTCCTGGGCGCCGAAGCCGAGGCGTCTGTGGTCGACCGAGGTGTACTCGGGATGCAGCGTCGCCTCCCACGCATCGACCTCCCGAGCTCGGTAGAGGCGCTGTCGCCGAACCTCCTCGGACATCAGCAGCCGATCGGCCTCGGACTGCTGCTCAGCCCACCAGCTCCCGAGCTCGCCCCACGCATCGTGTTCGTCGGCGACGTCGAACATTGCGCAGCGGTCGATGAGGCCTTGGCCGTCGGTGCGGTAGATCGCGACGTGATCGAGGAAGACGTCGGTGTCCGTTCGCCCGTCGGCGTCGGCTTCGAAGACGCGCATGAGCGTGATGGCGAGGTTGTCGTCTCGGACACCGAGGATCTCGGTCTCCACGTGGAAGCCGAACTGGGTCGCCCGCTGCGAGATCGATCGGTAGTCGCCGACGATCTCCTCTTTGCCATGGAGGGTTCGCATGGCGATCCGCTGACGATCCTCGACCACCACGTCGTCGGCGAACGTGGCCAGCCAGGTTTCCTCGTCTGGCTCGCCGAACAGGGCTCGGTTGTTTCGCAGCGCCGTTCGGGCCGCGGTGTTGAGAGGGAGTCGCTCCTGCGGGTCCGGCTCGGCCCAGCGGGCCAACTCCTCTTGTGCTTGCTGGAGATCCTCGGCGTCGAAGGTGATGCTGCGCTCGATGAGGCCGTCGGCGTTCGTCCGGCAGAGGTTCACGAGATCCAGGAATGCACCGCTGTCGGTTCGTGGGGCGTCGGGCTCGAAGACTCGCAGGCGACAGAGGGCCACGTGGTCGCCGGCAACCGCCAATACCGTCGTCTCTGCCTCGAAGTCGATGGCGCTTCGGATGATCTCGCCGTACTCCCGCCGAAGTGCCGCCGTGCCGTGAACCGTGCGCGGGAGGATCCCCTGCCTCTCGTCGGCGACGACGTCCTCGGCCAGCGTTGCGAGCCAGGCCGCTTCGTCCGGTTCGGTGAACAACGCATGGTCCCTGGCGAGCGCGGCACGGGCTGCCACGTTGGGCGTCGGCTCGCCGACCTCTGGCGATCCTGATTCAGCGCGAACAACGACGTCGGATTGCGAGGTGGTCGTGTCGCGTTCGACTTCCAACTCCTCCAACGCGGCGAGCGCTTCGGCCTCGGTGTCGGTGTAGACCTGTGCGTCCCACAGGCCGTCCGTGGTGAAGCGGCTGACGACGAAGAACTCGACGTCGAAGCCGCCGACGTAGCGGCCATGGAGCTTCGTCACGAACGTTCGCTCGCCCCGCTCGGCGAGCATCTCGAGCTCCAGCTCCTCCAAGCGAGCAGAGTCCTCGGCGTAGACCTCCCGGTACTCGTCGAGCGTCTGCTCGAGGGCGAGCATGCGCCGGCGGTCGTCGACGACGGCGTCCGGCGCGGCGATGTCCATCTCGCGGCGTCGGCCCTCCTCCGGCGAGATCTCGTAGCCCTCCAGGAGCCAGGCGAGGCGACCCTCCGCGATCGGGGTCGAGGACGCGGCGAGCTCGTCATATCGAGCCAACGCCTCGTCGAGACGGTCGAGGGAGTACTCCTCGTGCACGGTGATGCCGGAGTCGTCCCAGGCGATGACGCCGACGACGTCGTAGGTCGCCGTCGCATCAGTGGTTCGCGTGTGGCTCCACGTACACAGCGCGCGGTCGCAATAAGCGAACATCTTGCGCTGGCGCTCCTCGAGGCCGAACTCGGGGCCCGACATGATGTACTCGATCCACTCTGCGCGAGACCCGTCCGGCAGCCCGAGGTCGCTTTGTGTGCGTGACTCGAAGGATGGTGAGAGGAGTCGCTCGAGCTCGGCTCGATCACGGGCTGTGACCGCGATGGCGTACTCGATCACCGTGCCGAAGTCGGCGTCTGGGGTGTGTGCGGCAGCCCGGGCAAACAGGTCAACTTCCGCGTCCGGGTGGCTTGGGTGCGCCGTTGACGTCAGGGTTCCGTCCGGCGCCAGCTCCACGACCAGGAACGGGGCACTGGGGTCGCCCACCTCCACGATGGCCAGGTGGTCGTGTCGGACGGCCGCCATCTCGACGAATGGCCGCCCTTCCGCCCGCCATCGACCGGTCGCGGCATTCTCGACCTCGAGGGTTCGCAGGTCGGCGTCGAGCCCGCTCCGCCGGGCAGGCTTCGCGCGCGACTCCAGTTCGTCGAATCGCGCCATCGCGCCATCCAGGTCGTCCTCGGCGAAGAACTCATTCGCGGTGATCTGGCCGTCGCGACACGCGACGAGTCCGATCGCGGGACCGCGTTCGATCAGTTGCCCTTGTTCCTCGTCGAGGACGAGCAGATAGCTGAGTACCACCGAGTCGCTCGATGCGGCGGGCTCGACCGAGATGATGGTCCCGTCGGAGCCGCTTGCTTCGATCGCCGCCAGCAGCTGCGAGCGATCGAGGGTCGGAAGTCCGAACGGGCGATGGTCGATGAATCGGAAGTCCTCCGACAGCAGCTCGCCCAACGCGGCCATGTCGCGACGCCGGCGGGCTCGCGTGAGCGCGAATCCCAGACGATCGGGCTCCGGCACATCCGAGGCAATCGCATGCCACCGGTCGTCGAGGTGGTCGGCAGCCTCGACCATGTCGCGGAATCCGAACAGGGACCAGGCGACAAGTCGGCCTCGATCATCGAACTCTTCCACCGACCACGACCTGGCGCCGTCGGCACCCGTCGCCTCGAACATGGCCAGTGACTCGCCGCGGATCGCTATCGGCAGCCGCCCCGCGACGTCGAAGAGATGCGGCTCCGCTTCGAGGTCGAGATCTTCTGCGACGAGGTCGCGGAGCTCGGGCCCTTCGTTCCGGACCGCGTCACACAATCTCTGCGCCGCAGCCGTCGCCAGGTTGTCGGGCCGGTACGGACGTTGGGGTGGAGGGCCAGTCTGGAGATCACGCGCGGCCTCGGCTTCGACGGCGGTCCTGCGGGCCGCCGTTGGACCGGCTGTCGCAGCGAGCCGGTCGAGCTCGGCCGTGGCAGCGGCCACGTCGTCGACGTCGAACGCCATCGCCAGGACGCCGAGGTCGTCGTGGTCGATCTGGCCGAGCAGGAGGTACTCGCGCTCGAACTGGCTGGTGCCGCCACCGGTGGTGAGCACCCGGGCCAGCGCCAGGTTGCGGCCGCGGCCGGCGAGCGGGGTCATCTCGAGCCGCGACGGCTGCTCGTCGACCCGTCGAGGTGTCGCCGGTGGCTCCTCGTCGGGGTCTGGTTCGTGGAGGATCGTCTGGAGGGTCTGCCGGGCCTCCTCACGGCCCACCGCCTCGAGCCGCACGCCCTGTCGATGCTCGACCCACGCGAAGTCGTCGCTGAGCATCGCCGCCCAGTCGTCGACGCGCCCTGCCGTCATGTGCTCGTGGGCCACCCGCATCTTCTCGAAGGTGACCATCCATTCCGGCCCCTCCAGGTCGGCGTGGAGCCGGTCGAGTTCTGCCGTCGGCTGCTCGGGGGCGTCGGCATCGTGCACCGCCACGTGGGTGAACCTGTCGTCGTCGGCCACCCCCACGTCGACGGTTGCGCCCTTCTCCTCGTAGAGCGCCGCAGCCGTGGCCGCCGCCTCGGCAGCGCCGGCGGCGTCGCCGGCCGCCTCGCGTACCCTCGCCTGGGCTGCGACGGCGTTGGCGTGGTCGACGAGGATGTCGGTTCCGGCAGCCAGGTGGACGGCCTCGGCGGCGAGCGTGAGTGCCTCGTCGTACTCGCCTCGCCTGGCCTGGATCTCGGCCTGCACCGAGCGGCTGACGATCGCCGTTTGCGGGTTCTGGCCGGCGAGGGCATCGCTCTGGAGCGCGTAGTCCTCGGCCTCCTCCAGACGGCCCTGCAGCATCAGCGCGCGGGCGAGATATGCCGCTGCCTGTCCGGCGTCGGCGCCGATCCCGAGTCGCCCGAGGCCGTCGTGCGCGGCCTGGAGGTGCGGCTCGGCGGCGGCCGGGTCGCCGGCCAGGAGCTCGACGAGCCCGGCGAACTTCGCGGTCTCCATGAGGCCGTGGTCGTGGCCGATCTCCTCGAGCGTCGACCGTGCGGTCTCGAGCATCGTGCGGGCCGTGTCGTGGCGGCCACGCAGCGACTCCAGCACCGCCTGGCATCGGATCGACGTCGCCTCCACCGCCGGGGATCCCGTCGTGATGCGCAACAGGCGGACGACGTCGAGGCAGCGCCCTCCGGCGCGAGGGACGGGGGACGGACCCCAGAGCGCGGCGATCGGGGCGTTGCCCAGCACGGCCGTGACGCGGCGGCGGTCATCGGCGGCTCGGGCCGCGGTCAGTGCCGCGTCGAGCTCGGCCTCGCAGTCGCCGACCCGGCCGAGACGCACCAGCGCTGCGGCCCGCTGCAGCCGGGCCTTGGCCACGCCGGCCTGGTCGTCCAGCTCGGCGAGGACGTCGGCCGCCTGGCCGGCCGACTCGATGACGCCCTGGAGGCCACCAGGGTCGGTGTAGATCGAGATCTCGGCCCGGAAACACGCGACCCAGGCCTGGAGTCGGCGGTCGTCATCGGCGATGGTGCCGAGCCGATCGACGGCAGCGGTGCCCTGGGCGACGTTGCCGGTACCCAACAGGGCCTCGCACGCGACAAGGAGCAGGTCGGCCACCCCCTCGGCGTCGTCGTGCACACACGAGAGCGCGCGGGCGGCGAGCGGGCCGGCCGCAGCGAGGTCCTCGCGTTCGAGCGCTCGTTCGGCCGCGGTCCGCAGCAGCGCCGCGGCGCGGCCGCCGAGGGCCTGGGTCTCGTCGTCGTCGATCCCGAGCTGGAGCCGTAGCTGGTGCGCCTGCTCGAAGTGGTGGGCGATCGTGACCTCGTGCTCGCCGACCAGGTCGGCGGCGCTGCGCTCGGTCCAGTCGCCGATCGTGACGTGCAGCTCGGCCCGGTTGCCCTTGAGGAGGCGGCGGTAGGCGGCGTCGCGGATGAGCACGTGGTGGAACCGGAAGACGGGCTCGTCACCCCAGTAGGCGCCGGTGGGGTCGATCAGTTCCTTGCGACGGAGATGGTCGAAGGTGGCGTCCAGGTCGGTGGCGTCGCCCGCCGCGGCGGCAACCGCACCGAGCGGAAAGTCGGACCCGACGACCGACGCGAGCTCGAGCGCGCGTCGCTCGTCGACCGGGAGTCGTTCGACACGGCTCGCCAGCAGGGTGTTGACCGTGGGCGGGACCTCGACGGCGTCCACGTCGATGACCATCTCCCAACTGCCGCCGCGCTCGGCGATGACCCCGTCGTCGACGAGCATGCGCATCAGCTCGCGCACGAACAGCGGGTTCCCCTGGGTGGACTCGGGGATCTTGGCGAGCAGGTCCGCTGGGAGGACATCGGCGCCCACGAGGCGTGCCGCCAACTCGTGGGTCGCTTCGGTGTCGAGTCCTTCGAGCGCCACGACGGCCGACACCCGTCGGCCGACCTCGGTGATCGGCGGGCGCACGTCGCGGATCTCGGGCCGCGCCAGGCACACGACGACGAGCGGGACGCCCCGGACCCACTCGGCCAGATGCTCGAGCAGGTCGAGGAACAGGGGTTCGGCCCACTGGATGTCGTCGACCACGAGCACCACCGGCTGCGTGGCGCCGAGGACCTCGAACAGTCGACGAACCGCGAGGAACAGCTCCTCGGTGGATTGCATGGGAGCGGCGCCGACGAACCCGGCCAGCAGGTCCGCCACGCGATCGGCGTCCTCGAGGGGTTCGACCAGGCTGCGCAAGCGATCTCGCATCTCGTCGACCGCGTGGGCGTCGGTGATGCCGGCGGCCGAGCGCAAGAGGTCGGCGACCGGCGCGAACGTGGCCATGCCCTCGCGCTCGCAGCGCAGCTCGAACGCCCGGGTGCCGCCCTCGACCGCCTCCCTCATCTCGCGGGCGAGACGGGTCTTGCCGACGCCCGGTGCACCGATCACGGTCACCAGCCGGGAGGAGCGCTCCAGGATCGCTTCGTCCATCACCACCTGGAGGCGACGGAGCTCGGCCTCTCGCCCGACGAACGGCGTCTCGGTGTGCGGATCCTCAACCTCGAGGAAGCCCACGACCTCGTAGGCCGCCACCGGCTCCTCCTTGCCCTTGGCCTGGATGACGCCGTGGTCGGAGTACTCGACCGACCCGCGACTGAGCCGCCACGTCGGCTCGCCGACGAGGACCCGACCCGGCGTGCACGCCGCCTCCAACCGTGCTGCGGTGTTGAGCGGGTCGCCCACCACGTCGTCGTCGGCGTCGGAGATGACGACCTCGCCGGTGTTGATGCCGACGCGCAGACCCAGGGCGACGCCGTGCCGATCTCGGATGTAGTCCCGGATCCCGGTGAAGGCCTCCTGCAGGTCGAGACCGGCCCGGACGGCCTGCGCTGCGTCGTCCTCGGCGACCTCGGGGACCCCCCACAGGGCCATCACCCCGTCACCGACGAACTTGGCGACCGTGCCGCCGTTGTCCTCGATCGCGGTCCGGGCCATCGCGAAGTAGCGGTTCATCGACTCGCGCGCGGCTTCCGGATCGACCTTCTCGCCGAACGCCGTGGACCCCACCAGGTCGCAGAAGAGGGCGGTGACGGTCTTGCGGACCGCCACGGACTCCGGAGTCACGGACGGAGTGGCCGGCGGGGCTCCGTCCGCGACGCGGGTGCCACACCCGTCGCAGAAGGCAGCGTCGGGCTGGAGCTCCCGGTCGCAGGAGCCGCACCGCGTGGTCAGGGGCGAGCCGCAGCCCGCGCAGAACCGGCTGTCGGGCCGATTCTCACGCGCACACTTCCCGCAGACCACTCACGAACCCCCGGTCAAGTCTGCACCATCGCACCGGACGCGGCCCAGCGAGTGTGATCCGTGACGCACAACAGATGTGGTGTCAGTCGCTCGAGAGTCGGACCAGGTGTTGGAAGAGTGCGAGGTGTTCGGCGCGGTGCCGCATCATCTCGGGGTGCCACTGCACCGCCACCAGCTTGGTGGCCACGTCCAGCTCGATCCCCTCGATGTGGCCGTCGGGGTTGCGGGCGACGACGCGGGCGCCCGGCGGCGGAACCGAGACCACCTGGTGATGCAGCGAGTTCACGCCGAGGTCCGTCGTCCCGACGATGGACGCGAGCCGACTGTCGGGCTCGATGGCGACCTGATGGGCGGTGTCGTTGTAGAGCTCGGTGCACATCTGCCCGTCGACGTGCTGGGTGAGCTCGCCGCCGAGCGCGACGCTGACCGACTGGATCCCACGACAGACCGCCAAGGTCGGCATGTTGCGCTCGACCAGGCGTCGAATCAGCGCGAATTCAAAGGCATCGCGGAAGGGTTGGGTCTCGGCGACCTCTGGCTCGCGTTCCTGCCCGTAGGCACCCGGGTCGACGTCGACGCCGCCGGTCACCAGGACGCCGTCGATCCGTTCGAGGATGACGTCGATGTCGTCGTGGTCGTCGGTGATCGGAAGGATCACCGGGACGCCGCCGGCCTTCTGCACCGCGCGCGCGTAGTTCGTGAGGGAGAAGTGCGCCGGCAGGCGGGCGTCGTACACGTCGACCTCGGCGAACTCGCCACAGACCCCGATCAGCGGCTTCATCACAGCGTCTCGAAGTATCGGTCGAGCTCCCACGGCGTGGGACCGTCGGCGGTCACGTCACCGCCCGAGGTGTGGAACGTGAGCCACTCGAAGCGCCGCAGGCCGATCCAGTAGTCGACGAAGTCGTCGCCGAGGACGGCCCGCAGGTGGGTGTCCGCCGACAACGCATCGAGCGCGCTCGGCACGTCGGCGGGGAGGCGCTCGGGGTAGTCGGGGCCCTCCGGGAGTCCCCAGGCCATCTTCTGGAATCTGGCCGGTGGCTCGAGCTGGCCATCGAGCCCCGCCAGGCCTCCCGCGAGGATCGCCGCGGCGGCGTAGTGTGGGTGGAGGTCGCCGGCTCCCATGCGGTGCTCGATGCGGGCGGAACCAGGCGAGGAGCTCAGGACCCGCAGCGCCGTCGACTTGTTGTCGATGTCCCACGTCACGTGTGTCGGGACCGCCTTGAAGGCCTCGATCCGACGGACGCTGTTCGGCGTCGGCGCCATGATCGAGGCCGAACCCGCCAGGGTCGCGGTCAAGCCGGCGAGCCAGTGCCGAGCGGTCGTGGACAGCCCATCGGGTCCGGTCGGGTCGTGGAACGCCGGTCCGTTCTCGCCCGCCAGCGAGTGGTGGACGTGAAGCCCGTTGCCGTAGTCCTCGGTCACCCGGGCCATGAAGGTCACGCTCAGACCTCGTTCCTCGGCGACCTCCTTGCAAACGGCCCGGACGAGAAGCACGTGATCGGCGGCATCCAGCGGGGGCGCCGGTTCGACGTTGACCTCGAACTGGCCTGCGGCCGCCTCCGCGTTCCATGCCTCCCACGGGACGCCGAGGATCTCGAGACGCCGGCAGACCTCGGACATGATCGGGTCGAGTCGGTGGACGTCCTGTGCGAGATACGGGAGGTGGCCGCCGACGCCGAAGGGGCGGAGGTTTCGCCAACCACGCTCGCGATTCTGGCCCGCGGTGCCCTCGAAGAACTGCCCCTCGATCTCGAACGCGAAGCGGCTCGAGAAACCGCGGTCGGCCAGCTCTCCGGTCAGGCGCCGGACCATGCCGCGCCCGCAGAGCGGGATCGAGGCGCCCTCGACATCGGTCGCGTCGGCGAGACAGAACGCGGCGCCCTCGGCCGATGGCGACGGCCGCAGCGTCGTCAGGTCCGGGACCAGGTGGATGTCACCCAACACCGTCGAGCGCCAGGGAGCGGAGAAGCCGAAGGCGGGTTCGCCCATCCGGTCGATGCCGAAGGTGAAGTCCGCGATCCCGAACCCGGAGTCGAGCGAGCGGAGGAAGGTCGCCGGGCTCAGGACCTTGCCGACGAGCAGCGCATCGTGGTGCACGCCGTAGACCTGCACGCGGTCGATCGCGTTGTCGGCGAGGAACTGACGCGCTGTGTCGTGGTCGACGGTCATGTCAGCTCGCCGAAGAGATGATCGATGCAGAACCGGGTCAGCACCGAGAGCTCTCGGAGGTCGCCCACCATGGCGACGTGGCCTGCGAGCAGTCGATCGCCGAGGACCGCTTGTCCAGCCATGCAGGAAGCGAGCTCGTCGGCTGCGCCGTGGACCTCGATCGTGGGCTCGCCGTCGCCGCCCCACTGGCGCCCGTGGCCGTCGTCGGTGCACACGAGCCGGATCGGGCGAGGGCACGCCGGGTCGGCGAGCGCGGCGGTGAGGAACGCGTCCGCTTCCTCCTCCCATGAGCCGAGCGTCGGCTCGAGCAGCTTGCCGACGGTCATCGCGAGTTGGGGGCGACGCACCGCCCCCGTCACCTTCGGCTTGGCGTCGTCGTCGTCCAGGTCGGCGGTGATGGTGACGTCGACGTCTGCGGCCACGCCGCGGCTGAGGCGCAGCGAGCCCCGCTCGAACCGGAACGAGACCGCCTGCGGGTCGTTGGCCGACTTCACGGCCACCACGCCCTCGAGCTTGGCGACCTTGAGCGCCAACGCCTGATCCTGCAGCGATCGGCGAGCCAGCGCCCCCATCACACGAACGATCGGCACGGCGTCGGCTTCGAGCTCGACGGTGACCCCACTCATCCCGTCACTCCTTGTCGTGGACCGGGTGGTGGAAAGGTACTTCCTGCGACGATCAGCCGCGAACGCGAACCGGATCCGACCCGTCCCAGACGGCCGCCTCGTCGATCCCCTTCTGCCGGCCGGCGCGCACCTGCTCCGGAAGGTCGGCCAACTCGATGACCCGGCCGGCGTCGCCTCGGAGGTAGGCGAATCTGATGCCCCAGAGCGCGCCCTCCTGTCCGACCTCCATGCCCGAGCCGAGCGCGTGCTCCATCGCTGCGTCGTAGTCGTCGGGGTAGAAGCAGATGTGCTGGGCACCCTCGCCATAGGTGTCGAGGAGGTCGCGGTACATCGACGGCGCGTCGTTGAACTGTTGGATCAGCTCGATCTGGACGGCACCGGAGTAGGCGACGGCGATTCCGATCTCGACGTCGCTCGCTTCGCCGTCGTAGGTGAAGTGATCGAGCTCGACACGCCCCATGCTGCGCCACGGCCCGATCCCGGTGGTCTCGGCCCAGCGCGCCGCGGCCTCCTCGAGGTCGTGGACGACGTACCCGAGTTGACCCACCGGCCCGTACAGCTCACGCATGGCTTCCACGGTAGTGCGGAGCCGTGGCCGCCTCGTCGGGAACGGCGGCGGTACTCTGGCGGTCCGGTCATGAGCGACGAGCCCACCACCGACGGCGGAGTGACGGACCCGGAGGCGGGTGAGGAGGTCGACGCGCCCGCGGAGGGGACCGAGGGGCAGGAAGCCGAGCCCGAAGAGGCCCCTGCCGTGCCTCGTGGATGGAGCGAGCGGCGGCGCGGGATGGACCCCGAGAACCGACGCCGCGTCATGGATGCCTGCGCCGTGCGCACGTCATCGGGATGGGTCACGCACTTCGTCCTGATGATGGTGCTCTCGGTCGTCGTCGCCGTGATGGGCCTCTCGGCGAACTCCGCCGCCCTGGTGATCGGTGCCATGTTGCTGGCACCGCTGATGACCCCGGTGTTGGGAACGGCCGCTTCGCTGACGATGGCGCTCGGGGGGCCGTTGCGGCGGTCGCTGCTCGTGCTCGTTCTGGCGTCGGTCGGGGCGATCGTCCTCGCGTGGTTCGTCGCGCTGTTCCTTCGCGACGGGCCGTTGTCCTCGGAGGTGATCTCGCGCACCAGCCCCGATGCCCGGGATCTGATCGTGGCGCTCGCGGCCGGTGCGGCCGGCGCGTACGCGACCGCTCGCCCCGATCTGTCGAGCTCGTTGCCGGGGGTCGCCATCGCCGTGGCGTTGGTTCCGCCGCTCGGCGTGGTCGGCATCACGCTGGAGGCCGGCCGAGGCGACCTCGCCCGCGGCGCGCTGCTCCTGTACGCCACGAACCTGACGGCCATCGTGGTGGCCGGCGTCCTGGTGTTCGTCATCACCGGCTTCGCGCCGCCCCGTCGCCTCGCCAACACCACCGGGACCGTGCTGTTGGGCAGTATCGCGGCCGTCGTCTTGATGGTCGCAGCCGCGGTCCCGTTGACCCTGGCGAGCTTCAGGGCGGCCGACGACGCCCGAGATCGTGAGGCCATCGAGACGGCCCTCCAACAGTGGCTGGGTGGGACCGCGGACCAGATCAACGAGATCGACATAGAGGAGGAGACCGTCGACGTCCAGATCTCCGGCTTCGAGGAACCACCGCCGACGTTCGCGCTCGAGCAGGAGGTTCGCCGGATTCTCGAACGCGACGTCGTCGTCCGAGTCCGGTGGACCCAGACGCAGCTGGCCCCCGAGAGCGAGGTCGTGCCGACGGCGGAGGAGCTCCGCGCCCTGGACATCGAGGGCGTGGTCGGGGACTGGCTCGCCGCCGGCGACGGTGCGTACTCGATCGAGACCCTCGACATCGGTGACAACACGGTCCGGGTCGACGTGGCGTCAGCGGTCGCGCCGCCGTCGGTCAACGACCTGGCAGACCGTCTCGAGGCCAGCCTCATGGTCGTGCCCGAGGTGGAGGTCAACTGGATCCCGCTCACGCAGATCCTTCCCGACGACGGCGTCGAATCCCTGAGCGACGTCGTGGAACGACTGCGCAGGGTCGCCAGGGACTGGGCCGCCGATCAGGAGGAGGTCACGGTCGCCGAGGTCCGCTACGACGGGGTCACGGCCATCGTCGACGTCACCGGCACGGTCCCCCCGGACGCCACCGGGCTGGAGTCGGCCCTGCGAGACGAGCTGCCAGCCGAGGCCGACGTCGTGGTCTTCTTCACCCAGCGTGAGTTCCTCGTGCCGGCCCCGACTCCCACCCCGACGCCGACACCCACGCCGACCCCGACGCCCACACCGACTCCCACGCCGACGCCGACCCCGGAGGTCGAGGAGACCCCGACGCCCGAGGGCTAGCCGGCGAGTGTCGATCTCCACAACCTCTCCATCCGCTCTCCAAGGACCCGGAGGGCGATTCCTTCATCGTGGTCAATGCAGCAACCACCGCACCGCCGACCGGCGGGGCCACGAACCAGGAGGAATCCGATGCCTGCAGCAACCAACGTCGTCATCAACCGCTCACCGGGCCAGCCCGCCTACCTCAACGGCCGGGCCATCAGCGTCTACCTCGACGCCTTCGCTCGTCCGAGCGCCTGATGCGCACCCCACGACGACCGCGACCAGCCCCGTCGGCCCCCTCGCTGCCGGCGGGGCTCGTCGCATCGTCCGCAGACACTTCGGTGCCCGACATCGGCCAGCACTAGAGTCCACGCCCATGTCTTCGAAGAAGTCCATCATCGCCAAGCTCACCTGCGACCCCGCCAACGCCGAGGCGTTGGAGGAGGCGCTCGCCGGCGCCATCACCGCCTCCGACGAGGAGGGCGACCTGGAGATCTACTCGGTCCACAAGGACCCGAACGACGCCGGCGTCTACTGGTTCTTCGAGCTCTACACCGATGTCGACGCGCTGGGCGTCCACGGCAAGGGCGATGGCATGCGCGCCGCGATGAAGGCCGTCGGGGCGCACCTCTCCGCGCCGCCGGAGGTCAGCGTGCTCGACCCGGTCGTGGCCAAGGGTCTCGGCAAACAGTACAAGGCGAATCCGATCAAGATCGACAAGCACGACTGCGACAAGAACATGAACAAAGGCTTAGGCAGAAACTCCTACATCAGCAGCAACTGCGGCAGCAGCAGCAGC